>NZ_KV791987.1:0-321 GCF_001808035.1 Proteus sp. HMSC14B05
AATCAAATGTGCAGTTAATTATTGGTTATCGAGGGATGATTGATCTAGCTCGTCGTTCAGGCCAGATAGTAAGCATTTCAGCCAGAACAGTGAGGCAGGGCGATAGCTTCCATTTTGAGTATGGATTGAATGAAAACTTAACGCACATACCGGGTGAAAATGAAGACTCGCCCATTACACACGTTTACGCTGTCGCAAGGTTGAAAGATGGCGGTGTCCAGTTTGAAGTTATGACGCATAACCAAATTGAGAAAGTCAGAGCATTAAGCAAGGCCAGTCAAAATGGACCTTGGGTTTCTCACTGGGAAGAAATGGCGAAGA
>NZ_KV791987.1:341-749 GCF_001808035.1 Proteus sp. HMSC14B05
GGAAGAAATGGCGAAGAAAACCGTTATCCGTCGCTTGTTTAAATACCTACCCGTCTCTATCGAAATGCAAAAAGCGGTCATTTTAGACGAAAAGGCAGAGGCTAATGTCGATCAGGAAAACGCCTCAGTATTTGAAGGTGAGTTTGAGGAGGTAGGTACTGATGGCAATTAACACAATAACAGTAAGTGGAAACTTAGGCAAAGATTGCGAACAGCGATGGACGCGAAATGGTAAAGCGGTTGCATCTTTTAGCTTGCCAGTGAAACAAGGTTACGGAGAACACGAAAAAGTATCTTGGGTTATCTGCAAGATGTTTGGTTCTAAAGCTGAAAAGCTACCTCCGCACCTAACCAAAGGAATAAAGGTTATGGTAACTGGTGAGTTCGTCATGGAAGAATGGACAAGCC
>NZ_KV791988.1:0-20623 GCF_001808035.1 Proteus sp. HMSC14B05
AATGAAATTTTGAGTGTTTTCAAAAGGAAGGTGCTTAATGGCTAGCTTGGCAGAGAACAATGTCGTTCAGTTGAGGCCTCAGGTTATCAACTTGGAGGAAAGAGTGGCTAGAGTCGAGGATGGTTACACAAAACTAGCCAATGAACTTTACGAAGAATTAATTGGCGCAAACCTAACAAAGAATCAGGCAAAAGTTGCTCATGCTATTTGCAGGAAAACTTATGGGTTTAATAAGAAAACAGACCGCATATCAGACAGTCAGTTGGCGGAGTTAACTAGACTACCAAGACAGAAAGTTAACAAGGCAAAAAATGAGCTTATCGCTATGAAAGTTATAGTGAAAGTTGGTATGGCGATAGGGCCCAATAAAAACCTAACTGAGTGGGATATTCCTGACTGTCACCAAAACGGTGTCATTGTCACCAAAACAGGGACAAAAAGTGTCACCAAAAGCGTGACAGCGCTGTCACCAAAACAGGGACACACAAAAGAAACTATTACAAAAGAAAAGAAAGAAAAGATCCCCCTTACCCCCATTGGGGAAGATATCGCTCTAGAAATTCTCGATTATTTTAATCAGCTAACCAATTCTAAATTTCAATCTACGGAACCCATCCTAAAAGCGCTTAATACCATCAAAGCTAAAGGCGAATGCTACACAGCTGATGAAATTAAACTTGTGATGGAGTGGGCTGTTAAGACTTGGACTAAAGGGAAGGACTTAAAACCTCAGAACTTGTGTCGAATGACTCGCTTCGATGGCTACCTTTCAGACGCTCTCAAGTGGAAAAACCGAGACGGTATCAATCCTGTCGATTGTCCTCATGAAGAATTAATTAAAATCTGGAACAAATACGTTCCTGAAAGAGCCATTGATTTTCATGAGTGGACATCACGCAGACCTGCTTACAAAGATTTGGAGGCTGTCTGGAATGGCAAAACTAACAAAGGGCAATGGCGTGAAGTAAAACACATGGACACCTGCTTCAAGCTGATATCGCAATCAAGTTTATTCACTGGTGTGCAAGACAAGGGGTGGTTAACTCTTGACTGGATCTTAACACCGACAAGATGGTCGCAAACCTACGAACAAGCCAAGCGCGAATATACCGAACGGAAAAAAGGGATTGTTTAATGGAAAATAAATTCACGGATTATTACTCAGAGCAGGCTGTCATTGGCGGAATACTGATTGCCACATCTGAAACAGAAGAAATTGCTATCTCAGCGATTGAAAGTTTAGTTGCTGACGATTTCACATCATCGGCTCACAAAGCCATATTTAAAGCCATGCAAAGCCTTGTTAGAAATGGCTCTAAGGTTGATTTGGTTTTACTGAATGGAGAAATTGAACAGCAAGGTAATTCAGATATTACTGGCGGGTTCGGCTATCTTGCTGAATGCACTAAAAATACATCAAGCATTCAAATGTTACCCGGTTATGTTCAGAAGGTTAAGGATCTAACCACGGCACGAAAAACGCTTGCTGTTCTCAATGAAGGTATTGCGAAGATTAGCTCATCAAACGTTAGCAACCTTGTTGATGTTGTTGGTGAGGTACAATCCTCAATCTCATCAATGGACACAGGTAGCGTTGTTGAAACACAGCACATCATGGACGGTGTGAATGAGTCGATAAATATTCTCGAGTCGATGATCAACGGTGATATCTGGAAATATAAAACTCAGTTTGGCTTACCTGATATCGATAAGGCATTTGGTGGATTTAATAACACCGATTTGATTGTTGTTGGTGGCCGTCCGGGTATGGGTAAAACCATGTTCAGTACAGCAATTTCAAAAGCAATCGGATTGAAGCAAAAGAAACCCGTTGTTTTTTATAGCCTTGAAATGCCCTCGTGGCAGATATCAGAACGCATTTCATTTCATCACGCGGGGGTTAACAAGCAAGACTTACTCGGTGATGATAAATCGAAAATCAACATGGATGAGGCTTGGGCTAAGTTATCTCATGCGCTTGCTGACATTCAGGAATCACCGATTTATATCAATGACCGACCATCAATGAGCATTCATGAAATACGTGCTGACGCTAGAAAGATGCACAAAAAAACGGGTGGTTTAGGTGTCATTATCGTTGACTACTTGCAGAAAATGAAAATGACCAATCCTGAAAATATGAATCAGTCAGTAGGTGAGATTGCAACAGGACTAAAAAACCTCGCGAAAGAGCTTAAGTGCCCCGTAGTCGCACTGGCACAGTTAAACCGTAACTTGGAGCAACGAACAAACAAACGCCCCGTTAATGCTGATTTGAGAGAGTCTGGCGTTATTGAGCAAGAGGCTGACGTTATCTTCATGATTTATCGTGATGAAAAATATCATCCCGACACCAATCTGAAGGGTATCACTGAGGTTATTTGCACAAAATCACGACACGCACCAGGTGCAGAAAAAACATATTACTTCACTAACGCTCGCGGTGGTTTAGATCAGGCGGTATTGAGCAATATAAACAGCGACTACGTAGATGAAGAAATTGAGTGTTAACATGCAAGAGGATTTTTAGATGAATGAACACAGAAAGTTTATTTGAAAAATGTAAACGGCTCACAGAGGAAAACAGAGAGCTGAAAACAGACAGAGTTATCTCAAGACAAAAAATATCAAACCTACGATTAGAAATTGAATCACTGCAGCGAGAACTGGAAATTAAAAACTTCGATGTTTCTTGCATCCCACCAATACAAATCACCCCACAAGTTACTGGATGGCTTCTTGAGTACGGAATGCCGTGGGAAGTGTTTTACTGTGACAAATGTAAAAGTTGGTTTACTGAGTTAGACACTTTATTCCCTTGGGGTATTGATAACAGTGGGTGTCAGTGTGATAAACATGAGGATTTTTAGATGAACATTAAACAATTACAGCAACAAATCCATCAACAAAATAAATCTGCAGGATGGTGGGATAATCCACGCGAAAAAGGGACATTACTTTGCCTTATTCACTCAGAAATCAGTGAGGCGATGGAGGGTGAGCGCAAAGACTTAATGGATGACCATTTGCCACATAGAAAAATGGCAGAGGTTGAACTTGCTGATGCAGTTATTCGTATTTTGGATTATGCCGGAGCCTTTGGTTATGACATTGAAGGGGCTATTGCTGAAAAGCTCGAATACAACAAGCATCGAGCAGATCATCAGCGTGAAAACCGCATCAAGAAGGGCGGAAAACAATTCTAACAGGAGGCATCTAATGCAGGGAACTAATTGGGTTAAGATAAAAAGTGAACTACCGAAACCTAACGAGCCAGTATTACTAATTTACCACGGCAGAGTTTACAACAGTGTTTTCTACTTGCAATCGTACGATTCAGCTAGCGGGTGGAGATGGTCTTTCGTTGATGATGATTGTTCATTCATTGCTTTACATGGCGCTAGTCACTGGATGTACATCAAAGACATCCCACTCCCACCAATGCCAGAGGGTGAATGATGAACAGAAAACTGAGAATAGCAATTTCGCTATTAATTCTGTACCTAGTTTTATTCGTTCCGATTTCCATCGGGCTAATGAGCGAAGGGAAAGATTTTATATCAATATTTATCGCATTTAACGGCTGTATTGTTGCTGCAATTATCCTTATCGGGCTGCTGTTTACATTGCTGAAATGGATAGATTAAACAGGGAAATAACATGAGCGAACTCAAGAAATGCCCGTTTTGCGGATGTGACCGGATTTTTGTCGGTACGTATGAGTATGAAGAATTTGACGGTAAAGCATACTACAAGGCGGAGTGTAATTCATGCGAAGCAGAGACGGGATTTAAAGATAGTAGACAGGAAGCAATCGCAGCATGGAACAGGAGAGATAACAGTGAGTGATAAACCATGAGCATTTCAGCAATCACGACGATTAGATGTTTTTTCACTGGTCATAAATTCGAAAAGCAAGAAAACTGCTGTAATGACGGATCATATTTCTTTTGCTCTCGATGTGGCATGACCCTATGGAGATATAACATTAAGTACAGGAGGAATAATGCAGAAGCAAACATTCCTACTCAGGAATACCCAGATACTAAAAAACCTTAAAGCCGCACTAGATAATTTACCCCTTAACGAAGAATTTCCCCTAGAAGTAAAAATCTCAGAATCCAGCCGAACACTACCGCAGAACGACATGTTTCATGCGCTATGTGGAGATGTATCAAAGCAAATAGCGCTCAACAATGAACCACTGAAATTATGGCAGTGGAAGAATGTCTTTGTGTCTGGCCACTGGATGGTTACTACAGGAGCGAAAGAGTCACCGTTAATTAGGGGAATTGAAGGTGAGCTATTAAACATACGCGAGAGTACGTCTCAGATGGGGAAGAAGCGAATGAGTAGCTTAATTGAATACTCGACAGCTTGGGCGGTAGAAAGTGGCGTAAAACTGCGTACAACTCGTTATGAATACAACTACTATGGTCAAACTTATTAAAAGTATTGCCTATTTATCGATAATAAAGTAAGGATAATAGCAATGTATACATTATCAATGGATAGTGCCATGAATAGAGATTATAAACAGTACCAAGAAGATATTACTGATGATATTAAAACGTGTATAGAAACGCTGGAATGTCAGCCAATATTGTTTGTAGGGTCTGGATTTAGTCGTAGATATGCTGATGGGTTAGATTGGCCTAGTCTAATCAAAAAGTTAATATCAGAATGCCCTGAAGTTGATAAGCAATTTGCATTCTATAAACAAAGGAATGAGTCCTTAATTGATATTGGTAGTATTTTGAGTGATAAATACGCGAGTTGGGCATGGGGGGATGGTAATGTACATTTCCCGAAGCAATTGTTTGACGAGAGCTACAAAGCCAGTATTTATGTTAAATATATTATCTCTCAATATTGTAAGGAGTTAAAAATAATTAAGTCCGAACAATGCGCAAGAGAGATCGAGTCGCTACAAGAAATCTGCCCGCATTCAATAATTACTACAAATTACGACAATGTGATAAATGAAATTTTCCCTGAATATCAAGATATAATTGGTCAAGAGGTATTAAAAACCAGTTACGATAGTATTGGTGAAATATTTAAAATACATGGATCTTGCGAAAAACCAAGTTCTTTGGTGTTTGACAGGGAAGATTATGACGATTTCTCTAAAAAGAAAAAATACTTAAGTGCAAAACTACTTACATTTTTTGCTGAACACCCATTGTTATTCATAGGCTACAGTGCTGAGGATGACAACATTAAAAGTATAATCTCTGATATAGATGAAATTATATCTGATAATGAAACAATAATTCCTAACATATACATGCTCAAGCGAGATGAGCAAATAACAGATAAATCATACCCATTAACTGAAATAAACATAACAACGGAAAACAACAAAAACGTAAGAATTAAATATATAGTGGCAAATGATTTTACATGGGTCTACAAGGCATTCGCAGCTCAACCATCAATGAAGAATGTTAGCCCTAAAGTGTTAAGGGCGCTTTTAGCGCGTAATTACAAGCTAGTAAATAGTGATATACCAAAGCATATAGCCCAACTTGATTATTCGAGGCTGACCTCTCTTGCGTGTGAAAATGGGGAATTAGAAAAATTATACGGCATTACAGACGGTGATTCATATGACGCTTTCTCAGCAAACTATTGTTATGTCATTAGTGATTTGGCATCCCAGATGGGTTATAGCAGCTGGAATTATGTCCAACAATTACTACAAAAAATAAAAGAAGTTTCAGGTATTGATATTAAAGCTACAAACAACCAATACCATCAACTTGTAACGACAGGTAAAAAAGGAACGGTGCATAAGTACTCGCGAGAGGCTTTGCAGCTCTTGACGAAGGCAAAGAACAATGAGCCGTTTGACGTTGAAGTATAGATAAATCCCTCTATAAATTAGATTTAGATAAAAAGCCCACTTAATAGTGGGTTTTTTGTTTTAAAAATTAAATACATGAAACTCAAGGAGCAACAAGAGCAATGACAGACAACGTAAATAACCCACCACACTATGCATCAGGTGACATTGAGTGCATTGATGCCATTAAAGCCAGTATGACCAGAGAGGCGTTTCTAGGCTATCTCAAAGGCAATATTCAAAAGTACGTCTGGCGATACGAAAAGAAAATTAATCCAGTCGAAGATTTAAAAAAGGCTCGCTGGTATATGAGTCGACTCGTTGAAGAAGTGGAGACTGGAAAATGAACTGCCAATCATGCAATAGACAGCTAACAGATGATGAGGTTTATGTGTGTGCTCAGTGTGCTGATGAATACGCTCATTTGGAAGTGATGGATAAAATCAAGGAGGAAAAGAGTGGCTAAGGCTAAAAAGTCGAAGCTCAAAACCTGTAAAGTCTGCAACAAAGAATTCACTCCCTACCTATCTACCCAAAAAGTTTGTTCCACATCCTGCGCAATAAAATTCGCCTCAAATGAAATTAGACGGACCGAAGAAAAGGACCGTAAAAAACGTTTATCTGAGGAAAGAAAAATATTGCGGATCCGAAAGGAAAAGTTAAAGACAAAATCAGACTGGAACAAAGAGGCCCAAGCGGCAGTAAATAAATACATCTTTTGGCGAGACTATGGTCAGCCATGTATTGCTTGCGGTTGGCCCTTAAATTATGGAGTAAGAGGTGGGTCCGTAGATGCCAGTCATTACAGGTCAAGGGGTTCGGCAAGTCATTTAAGATTTAATTTACTCAATATTCACGCTGGCTGTGTTCACTGCAATAGGGACCTGTCAGGAAATCTCATTCCATATCGCATTAATCTCATCAATAAAATCGGCGAAGAGCGAGTAACTCGTTTAGAGCACGATAACACGGTCCGTAAATTCGACATCGAATATCTCAAGCGAATGAAATCAATATTCACTCGTAGGGCCCGTTGGTATGAGAAAAGGCGAAAGGATCAATATTCGGAGGTGGCTTAATGTTTACTGACTTAATCGCAGCTATTGAAGAAGCAAGATATTTAAAATCCAGATCAGGCGGTCGAGTTAACTTCTGTGTAATGCAGGTTATGGACTATATGGAAGTGGTTAGCGGATTAATGGATGGCGTTAGGGTTTTATATACAACGGCTAATGATGATTATCACACAGTATTACCGGAGGCGAGATGAACCTAGAAAGCGCTGTTAAATATCACTTCGCCAAAACAACATCAATATCAGATGCGCCTAGCTCAACATCGCCAGATAGATTAACCGGTACTGATGTTATGGGCGCTTTTGGTATGTGTCAGAGTAAAGAGTCATTCGGCTATTCAGCATTCTTGGGGAAGATGGGAATAAGCCGAAATGACAGAGACAAAGCGATACAACTTTTAACTCGGCATGCATTGAATCATTGCGACAAGGTTCCAGCCTTACGCAAGCTCGATATGAATGTTAAGCGAAAGGTAATGCAAATACTCGCAAAATTCGCTTATGCAGATTATTGCAGATCAGCATCAAGTGTTACTGAGTGCGTAAAGTGCAATGGATCAGGTTTTAAGGTAAGGGCGATTAAGGTTAAAAAAGTCTTTGGTAAAGAAGTTAGCATTATTAATGACACCGAGTCATGCGCTTGTGATAAGTGTAATGGTAAAGGTTATGTTTCTTGTGCGTGCAATGACTGCAAAGGGCGTGGCATGGCAATAGACAAGGAAACGCTAAGGTTAACTGGTGAAGCTGTCAGTATGCCTTGTAAGCGTTGTTCTGGTCGTGGTTACGAGCGAATACCTGCATCAAAGGCTTTTCAGGCTGTGTCTCATTTAGGGATTACGATTGATCAATGGAAGCGTTCAGTTAGTAAATTTTATGAGTCATTGGCGGTTGAGTGTGAAAAAGGAGAAAGTAACGCAGATTACATACTAAAAAAGGTAACAAATTAAAAACGAATACTTCTAACGAATGAATTGACTTTTGCACCTTTCTGTGTAAATATCGTTCTAACGATGGGTTATTGCCATTTCGTTAACGTTAAAAGAATTCAAGACCTCGCTTCGGCGGGGTTTTTTGCTATCTGCAACCTGTAAGGATTACTTACAAGTTCAACTCTCCGGAATTTCCGGATAGTTCACATTCAGAAGATCGCTTAGGCGGTCTTTTTTCGTATATGCCGACCATAGAATCAATCACAACACCTCACGTTCACACAAGAGCTGTGAGTCGGCGTTCTATTAACTAATTCCTCCAGAAAGGAGGCGGTATGACACGAATGGACGAGAAAGACAAATTCAGTGCCACCGCATGGGGTGTCATATTCGCTATCTCCCTATACGGCGGATTGGCTAGATACATTATTGACAATAAACGTAACGGTTATCGCTGGAGCTGGGTAGGAGCAATTATGCAAATGTTCGTATCTGGCTTTGCTGGAATGATGGGCGGTCTTATATCAATAGAGCTTAACGCCTCATTCTACTACACGTTATTTACGGCTGGCTTATGTGGTTCCGCTGGCTCTTTAGCATTGGATTTCTTCTGGGATAAGTTTACAGGGGGTAAGAAGTGAGTAGACCAGCACGCGGTGAGCGCAATAATAATCCAGGCAACATTCGACACGGTTCGAAATGGCAAGGACTATCCGCACAGCAAACAGATCCGAGCTTCTGCCAATTTGTATCACCTGAGTACGGTATACGGGCCATCTATAAGTTACTGCAGACATACCAAAATAAATACGAATTAAACACTGTCGAGTCGATTATCAATCGATATGCGCCACCAAATGAAAACAACACTACTGGCTACATTAATCGTGCCGCAAAAGATATCGGCGTTAGTGTAAATGAACCTATTAACGTTTCATCTAGACCAGTTGCTATTGCATTAGCTACGGCGATTGTAGGTGTTGAGTTGGGTTATCAACCGTATTCACAAAAAGTCTTTGAAGATGCCTGGTTGTTGTTATGAGTAAGAAGTTGCTAATTGCCTGTGCTGTGATGATGACGCTGTTGTTTATCACAGTTCGATGGCAGGCAGGGAAAATTGATGAACTGAAAGAATCAAACCAATCACTCACCGTGCAACTCTCACAACAAGTCGAAATCAACAAAGACTATCAAGCCCGTATCACTCGACTAAATCAACTCGATATTAAATACACTCAGGAGTTAGCCAGTGCAAAGAATGAAATCAACACTCTTCGTGATGCTGTTAGCTCTGGTTCTAAGCGGGTGTACGTCAAAGCCGAGTGTCCAAAGGCCGGAACCGATACCACCGAAAGCGGAAGCAATGAAGCCGCCCCACGACTTAGTGAAGCAACTGAACAGGATTATTGGCGTCTCAGAGAAATGATGACTGAGAACGAAAAGCAAACCCTGTATCTGCAGGACTATATCAGAACGGAGTGTTTACGATAATGGCGATATTCAACCGTCTGACAAAAGAACAGATAAAACAGGATTATGACCACTACGGCCTGTTTATGGGGGTTGTGCCAATCTATGTTGGTGACCCTAAGGGGGAGTGTCGTGTAGCTGTCCGGAACTGGTGGCCTGACTGGTTACTTGATTTGGCGGATGCCATACACAGCCTGACCCCATATGACTATTGGGCGATAAAGCTCACAGGTCAGATAAAGTAATAACGCCTCGCTAAATAGCGGGGCTTTTTAATGGAGAAATACTATGTCGGAAAAAGATAAACACTTTGGTTTCGCAGCCGACAAGCACTGCGCCAATCATGCTGGCGAGCACTGGTGGTATAAAAAGATTGAAGGCGGATTTACTGAGTGCTGTGAATACGACAATGAGTGCGAGAGGCACAAAGCTATCCGCGACAAAGAATAACCCCGACAAGGTTAGATAATTTGTTAAACCGATAAAGAGGTGATCCAAATATCTTGACTGCTAGGAACAGACTAGAAGTGGCTTAGCAGTGTATCGCTAAGCTGCGAACTCTACGCATTTTATCGCTCATTCACAGAGCAATTCAAAAACGTCGAATCCGATCACTTTGATATGAGCCTTCGAGGAAGTCAGTTATAGCTGGCGAGCTTCGACGGGCTGATTTTCTATGTGAACGAGGGTTCATTTCAAATGAAGGTAATACGCTATGAATAATACAATCGTTATCCCTGAATTTAATTTCCAAAAGATGGTTATGGCATCTGATGGGCAAGTATTAACAACAAGTAAAAAGATTGCTGATTATTTCGGCAAGCGACATGACAACGTTTTACGGAAAATTAGACAGGTCAGAGATGAGTGTCCTGATGATTTTGCCCGCCTCAATTTTGAGGAGACTGATTTTATTGATAAAAATGGCGATGTACAGCCAATGTTTAAATTAACAAAAGATGGTTACATTTTGGTTGTTATGGGGTTTACGGGGAAAATGGCTACCTTAATTAAGGTTAGATACATCGAAGCATTTAACTGGATGGCAGAGCAAATTAATCGCTGGAAAGTTTTAGGTGAAGAGGCTCAGCATCGTCATGCATTAAAAGCGGCAAAGTCAGAATTAAAAGGTCGACTAGGTAGTCAGTTAATGAATAAACGGAAGAAAGAGAAGAAAGCACTGCAATTGGAATATGAGCAAATACTCTCACTGACTCAACCCAAATTATTATTTGTAGATGAATAGGCCTTTTTTATTGGGTGGAATATGAAAACAGGAACACTGCATTACAAAATGACACTGCGCCGTTACATGTATCCATTGTTTATTATCGGCGCTTTAATTCACAGCAGTTGGCTAATGAAGCTCTGTTTTAAGAAAGAAATTGTGTTTGAAGGCCAAGAAGTGGAGTTGAGTAGTGAATAAATATCACGTAATAGCAACTAAGAAAGACGGCACCACATACGAAGGCATGATGACCACTAAAGAGCCTCGTGTGACGAACGGTTTAATCGGTATCGCATCACTCGATGGCTCATGGGTATACATATCACCCGATGAGATTAGTGATATTAAATATGTGCCAGTGGTTGAACAGTAAATATTAAAGGAAAGGGTATGGCTCAAAATAAACCAACGCTCACAGATGAGCAGAAAGTTCTTTTTGATGGCCTAACAAAGTTACAACAGAAATTCGTGTTAGGCATCTTGAAAGGACTCAATCAAACAGATGCTTACAAGCAAGCTGGCTATAAGGCAAAGACAGAAGAAACGGCGCGTTCATGTGCAAGTGAAATCCTAACAAATCCTAACGTTAAATCGTTCTTAGATGCAATGAATGAGGTAGCCATTTCTAACGCAATTATGAGCCGTGAGGAAGCGCTAGAGAGACTTTCCTCTATCGGACGTAGCTCAGTATCAGAAATGGTTGAATTCAGCGAGCATAAGATGGGAACGGATGACGATGGCAAGCCTGTTATTCAATCTGTGTGGAGATTTAAAGACTCCGCATTACAAGACCCAAAAGCACTAGCAGCAATATCTGAACTCACAGCAAGTAAAGACGGTATCAAACTAAAGCTTCATGATCCTAAAGCGGCGATTAAACAATTAGCTGATATGCAGGGCTGGGAGGCTCCAAAGAAAACAGAGCTCACTGGTAAAAATGGTGGGCCAATAGAAGCGTTAGCCTTAACCAAAGATGAATATAAGAACGCTCGACAGGAGATGCTAAATGAGGACGACTGTTGAGCAAAGAAACTTTGCACGTAAGCTAGAGTGTGAAGAA
The DNA here is from genome assembly GCF_001808035.1 of Proteus sp. HMSC14B05. Lineage (NCBI taxonomy): Bacteria > Pseudomonadati > Pseudomonadota > Gammaproteobacteria > Enterobacterales > Morganellaceae > Proteus > Proteus sp. HMSC14B05. The sequence goes on from NZ_KV791988.1 coordinate 11,611, forward strand.
AGCGGGCTGTACTTCTCTCGATACTTCTTCAAACAACGCACTGGCGGGAAGATGATAGTTGCACCTCATCACTACGCAATACAGAACGCGCTGGATAGAGTTATTAATGGAGAGATTACGAGGCTAATTATTAATGTTCCTCCTGGTTACACAAAAACAGAGCTCGCAACTATTAACATGATGGGGCGAGGCATGGCGATAAATAATCGCGCTCGTTTCATGCATCTATCCTACTCTCACAACCTAGCATTACTCAACTCATCGACAACTCGCAGCATGGTTAAGTCGCAAGCATTTCAATCTATGTGGCCAATGACTTTGCGCGATGACGCTGACAGTAAGGCTATGTGGTGGAATGATTTTGGCGGCGGTGTTTATGCCTCATCAGCAGCAGGGCAGGTAACAGGTTTTCGAGCTGGTCATATGGAGTCTGGCTGGCAAGGTGCGTTGATCATAGATGACCCAGTTAAACCAGATGATGCGTACAGCGAGACCGTTCGTGATGGTGTAAATAATCGATTTAACGAAACAATCAAATCACGACTAGCTATTGAAACAACTCCGATGATCGTGATCATGCAGCGCATTCATTACCACGATTTGAGCGGATATCTACTACGCGGTGGTTCTGGTGAGAAATGGCATCACCTTTACTTACCAGTAATCATTGATAACTCGCAGTCGTATCAAGAGTTATTTCCTGAAAATACGCACGCTATACCTATTGAGCATGGACTTGATGATGGCTGGCTGTGGGAGTTTAAACATAACGAATCACACAGAGCAGCTTTAGAGTCACACCGTAGAACATTTGAAGCGCAGTATATGCAACGACCTCGAAGATTTAACGAGGAAGGCGCCCTGTGGAGTGAACAAATGATAGGCGCGGCTCGCGAGTTGAACATCATAGAGAAGTTAGCTAGAACCGTGGTGGCTATTGACCCGCAAGCCACAAACTCAGATGAGAGTGACGAAACCGGTATTGCCGTTGCAAGCGCATACGGCGGCGGAGATAAGCGACAGTTTACAGTTGACGGTGATTACAGTGGCAAATACTCACCTAATGGGTGGGCGACGAAAGCGATATGGGCCTATGAACATCATAAGGCTGACGCAATAGTCATTGAAACCAACCAAGGTGGCGATATGGCTGAGGACACTCTAGTTAATGCGGGATTCAAAGGAAGGGTGATAAGAATTCACGCTAGCAAGGGGAAGTTTGCCCGCGCTGAGCCGATATCAGCCTTATATGCACAAGGTAGAGTTTGCCATAGTGGAAACTTATTTAAGCTAGAAAACCAGATGATGGAATACGTTCCGCAAACTGCCAAGAAGTCACCAGATAGGCTTGACGCTGCTGTTTATGCTCTGACTGAATTAAGTGAGCCTTCAGCTATTGGCATGATTGTTCCAAAACGATTACTGAGGCGATAATGCAAGAAAACATGAAACTAGCCGTCAATCACATAGTGAGTGATGCGATAGCTCGAGCCCGTATGGCTTTGGTTAATCCAACCATGGGGCTTGATGCGAAGCGATCATCTGCTTGGTGTGAATACGGATTCAAACAAGATTTAACCTTTGAGGATTTATATAAGCTATTTCGCCGTGGTGGTATTGCCTTTGGTGGGGTAACAAAACTCGTAGGTAATTGCTGGAAAACATCACCTCAAGTGATTGAGGGTGATAAAGCAGATAAATACAAGAAAGAAACCACTTGGGAGGCTTCATTTAAAAAGTACGTGAATAAACGTATTTGGAAAGCGTTCAAAGAAGCAGATCAGAAACGTCTTGTTGGTCGCTATGCGGGTTTAATTCTTCATATCAATGATAGTGGAAAGTGGCATGAGCCTGTCACGAAATCAAAGCTACTTAAAAAAGCAACGCCAGCATGGGCGAATGCAATTAAGCCTACTGATTGGGTAACGGATATTAATTCTCCTAATTACGGTCAACCTAGTATGTGGCAGTACACGGAGACGCTACCAAATGGTGGGACTAGAAATATCAATATTCATCCGGATAGGATTTTCATTCTAGGTGATTATTCAGTTGACGCTATCGGCTTTCTTGAGCCTGCCTATAACGCCTTTGTAAGTCTTGAAAAGGTTGAGGGGGGTTCTGGTGAGTCATTCCTTAAAAACGCAGCAAGACAGCTAAATATCAACTACGAAAAGGAAGCCAGCCTTGATGAAATGGCAAGAATGTATGGCGTTGACATTGCTGGGTTGCAGGAAATTTATAATGAAGTAGCAAGAGAAATCAACGCAGGTAATGACTCAGTTCTTGTTACGAAGGGCGCAAATGTTAGTCCTATGGTTACCGCCGTATCAGATCCGACACCAACTTATAACGTCAATCTTCAAACCGCATCAGCCGCAATGGATATTCCATCCAAAATATTGGTTGGTATGCAGACTGGCGAAAGAGCCAGCACCGAAGATCAGAAGTATTTCAATGCACGATGCCAATCACGCAGAGAAAGCGAACTCTCATTTGAGATAGAGGACTTCATCGACCACCTAATTAACATCAAGGTACTAGAGCCTATCGGTGAGAAAACAGTTATTTGGGATGATTTAAATGAGCAGTCATCTACTGAAAAACTGGATAGCTCCGAGAAAATGAGTCGAATTAATCAAACCTCTCTCGCTACTGGTGAGCCGGTGTTTAGTGTCGAAGAAATTAGGGAAGCGGCTGGCTATGAAAATGATAGTGAAGAGCCATTAGGTGAAACTGATGAAGATACAGAAGATAAGGACGGCGATAAGACCCGGAACGAAAGCTGATCCAACATCAGTTGATAAACTAGAACGTGGCGCAATGAGAGAGTTTGCGAAACGCATTCGCAGAATATCAAAAGGCTATATTCAACTTCTTAATAGAATCCCCTCTGAGCCAGTCGTCAATAGAAAATACCAATTCGATTTAGACCCTAACTATCTATCAATACTATTGAGAGATGGTGAGCTAATGGTTGATGAGGTGCTTTTGAATGGTGGCGAGTTTGGTAACTTTCTTTTCCTTGAGTATGTGAGCACAGCATACGAAAGAGGAACAGCACAGCAGTATGCAAACTTAGCACAGCAATCAACTGTCTACGCAGCAACTCAACAAAGTGTTGCAACGATACTGATGAGTGAGCCATATCAACTAAGAATGGCTCTAGTTCGCGCTCGTGTGTTTGAGGAGATGAAAGGGTTGTCAGGTCAGGTTAAAGCTGACATGGCTCGCATTCTTACAGATAGTATCGCGAGGGGTTTAAATCCTCGTGAAGTAGCGAGAAATCTAACCAATCAATCCGGCATTGAAACTCGTCGAGCTAATCGGATAGCAAGGACAGAGATACCAAGTGCATTGCGTAGGGCGCGATTAGATGAAGCCGACGAAGCCAAGGAAATGCTTAACCTTGAAACTCGCGAAATTCATATCTCTGCACTAAGCCCAACGACGAGAGCTAATCATGCAGCTAGGCACGGGAAGATGTTTACGTCTGATGAACAACGTGATTGGTGGGCTCGTGACGCTAACTCAATTAACTGTAAATGCTCAACTGTAACCGTTCTTGTTGATAAAGACGGCAAACCTTACAACAAGACTCTCATCAATAAACTGTTAGAGGAAAAAGAAGCCATGAAAGAACGTGGTTATCAATGGGCGGAGGAATAACTGATGCCAATTCAAGTAAATGTCACGACCAAGGTTAATAGCGCCTCTATACGGCGTGAAACATACAACGGTCGTGAACACATTATTATCCCAAGTTACACGCTACCAGCAAACGTCATTATGAATGGTGGATTATATCCAGCAAGTGAGATTGACGCCCATTACCGAGAGTTAGAAGGCACTCCTGCGCCATTAGGGCATCCTACGCTTGATGGTCAGTTTGTATCAGCGCTTTCTTTTGAAGGTCTTAATGTTGGGTATATCGGCGCGGCAAACAGGAATGTTTCCAAGGTCGGCAATCGCATCTATTTAGAAAAGTGGATAGATGTAGATAAGGCTAAAGAGTCAGAAGGCGGTAAAGAAGTTCTTCAGCGCGTCGAAGCGATTGAAAGTGGTGAAAGTTCAGAGCCAATTCATACGAGCGTTGCTGTTTTTCTTGAGCAGATCGAAGCAAACGAAGAACAGAAAGCGCAGGGTTATAACTGGATTGCAAAGATACACAGCATGGATCATGACGCAATTCTGCTTTATGAGTCAGGCGCAGCAACACCAGCTCAAGGCGTTGGCATGATGGTTAATGCTGATCAAGCCACAGAGGTTAAAACTAACAGCGGCGCTCTGGTTGGTGAAACTTATCGTGAAAAATCTCATCGACTTGAAATGGCTGCAAAGAAACAGTTCGTTGCTGGTGATGGTTATGTGTGGGTATCGGACTTTACAGACACTCATGCAGTAATCGTTATCGATGGAGGTAATGCAAAACTACATTCCTACACAAATGAAAATGGCAACATCACCTTTGATGCGCAAGGCGAAGAAGTTGAGCGTCAAGAGTCGTGGGTGAAGGTTGTAACAAACAAACTTAAATCAGCTTTCAGTAAACCGCAGGCAAGCCCTGCAATCAATAACAGCACGGAGGGCGACATGCCTTTAACTCAAGAAGAAAAAACAGAGCTTTATTCAGAAATCGGCAATCAAATTGCTGCGAATGTAACAAAAGCATTGGAAGGTATCACGTCAAAAATCGATACGTTACAAGCCAATCAAGATCAGTTAAAAGAAACTTTAACCGCAAATCAACGCGCAGAAGAAACCGAAATGCGCAAAGCAGTTGCCGAAAAATACGGTGAAGTGGTGGCTAACTCACTGCAAGGTCAAGCACTGATCGACATGCATAAACAAATTGGTGACGCAGCAAGTTTGGCCGGCAACTCAGGCGCACAGCAAGAGCAAACTGGCGCACCAGATCCAGCAGCATACTTTGGAGGTGCTAAATAATGGCTACTAGTCGCTATCGCCGTGTAAACCTTGACGGTAAATCAATCACAGAAACTCGCGCAGCAAAAGCAGTTACGTTGCCGGGCACTTTTGTTGTTATTAACGCAGACAATGAGTTCGCTCAAGCCACCGCATTATCCGGTCGCATTTATGTAGCCAATCCAGCATATCACCAAGGGCTATCTATTCGTGATGGCGTTCCGGTTGGTGATTCTCTAGTTGGTGAGTATGTAGAAGAAGGTCGAGAGTTGGCCGTATTAGTTCCTGCTGGCGATTATAAAAAAGACTCTCCGATCAAGCTTGGTGCTGATGGTAAAGGTGCTCTTGCATCCGCTGATACGGAATCAGTAATTGGCTACTCTCAGGATGAAGTGACACTAAAAGCTGATGATTTCATTCGTGTTCGCTTTCGTGTTGGCACTGTGGCTGCTGCGTAATTAAAAGGAAAAAACTATGTTTTATACTGCTGAAACTTTAGCAACAAATAGCCGACTGCAACGTCAGTGGGATAGCCTATGGGCTACACGTAATATCTATAATACGCAACATAACCTGATGATAAACCAGTATCGGAATGTTATGGATGGTGAGACTTTAGCGGCAAACCAGTCAGGCGGTTTCTCTAAGGACTTTTGGAAAGAAGTAGATAACAATATTATTCAGTTGCGCGACCAAGAAACAGGCATGGAAATCGTCAATGATTTAATGGGCCTGCAAACAGTGTTACCAATTGGCAAAACAGCGAAACTGTATAACGTGGTTGGTGATATTGCTGATGACGTATCAATCAGCATCGATGGTCAAGCGCCATACTCTCATGATCATACCGATTATGGTTCTGATGGTGACCCAATCCCAGTATTTACCGCTGGCTTTGGTGTTAACTGGCGTCATGCGGCGGGTTTAAGCACAGTTGGCATTGATCTTGTTCTTGATTCTCAAACTGCAAAAATGCGTCAATTCAATAAGAAAGTAGTTAACTACTTCTTAAATGGTGATGCATCTATTAGTGTTGAGGGATACAAAGGCCAAGGCCTGAAAAATCACCGCAACACAGCGAAAATCGACTTAGGAGCTTCTGGTGCTAATATCGATTTAACCACTGCTGATTTGCCTGCATTGTTAGCGTTCTTTGGTTTTGGTGGTGCGTTCGGTCAGACTGCATTCAACAACAAAGTGGACGCTTACGATGTTATGTGGGTGAGCTACGAAGCATGGGGTAACTTAATCAAGCCTGTGGTTGTTTCTGTCGGTGCTGGTGCTGGCAATAGTGTGGTAAATGGCCGCATTATCGATACATTACTACCGTATGCTGGCGTGAAAGAAATTCGCCCTACTTATGCGCTTAAAGGCTCTGAGTTTATCGCTTATCAACGCCGTAAAGATGTAGTGACACCGTTAGTTGGTATGGCAACAGGTGTTGTTCCTAAGCCTCGCTTTATGCCACAGGAAAACTATAACTTCCAAATCATGAGCGCAGCAGGTCTGCAAATTACTCGTGACGGTGACGGAAAGTCAGGTGTGGTTTACGGTGCTAAACTGAGCTAAGGATCTGCAATGACAAAGTACGAGGTTATCATCCCTTGGCATGGTGTCGAAAAAGGTCAGGTGGTTGAGTTAGAAAATCTTCATCCAGCCTTTAAGGCTAATGTTAGAGCATTATCTAATGATGCCGCTGAATTGGTTCCAGCCACACCAAAAGCCAAGTCTAAAAAAGACAAAGACGAATAGCCGCGAAAGCGGTTTTTTTTATGCCCTCGAAAGGGGGCTTTGCTTTGTGAGGTAATAATGATCACAAAAGAGCAAGCCAAAGAGTACCTGACAGGGCAGGGAATAGAATTACCTGATTTTATTCTTGATGCACTTATTGAGCAGGTAGGCAGTATTCAAGAGTGTCTTGATAAACACTATCCATCAGCAACCGCACTATTAATCCAGATGTATCTGCTTTCACTCATGGCGCTTGGTCAAGGTGATAAGTATATCAGTTCACAAACAGCACCTAACGGCGCGTCACGCTCATTTCGATATCAATCGTTTGGTGATAGATGGAAAGCGGCTGCGTCACTACTGAGTGGTTTAGATAAGCACGGTTGTGCTAATGGGTTAATACCAGCCGATCCAACTCAAACTGCTCATGCTGGTTTGTGGATAGCGAAAGGTGGCTGTATGTGTAGGGGGGCGTAATGAGTTCAGTTGCGAATTGGGCTTACACCTCGTGGGCTACCTTATGGCGACCAAACGGAAAAGATAAATACGGCAAAGCCACATTCTCAGAGCCGGTTCATTTTCTTTGTGGTTATGGTAGCGAACTTAAATCTGGAAAGTTGGATGTTGGCTCTGAAATCACCATTAAGTTGGTTTTCTGGACTGAGTATGCTGATGCTAAAAAAGGTGACTTTATCGCTATTGGTAGGCACTCAGGCGATCCGTTATCTGTCGGTGCTGATGAAATAAAATTCATCAAACGCGATGAAGACCTATTTGAGCATATTGCAGATGACTACACTCTGATAACGGCGGTGTGATATGGGCGCAAAAGTAAGGGGTATTTCTCAGGCTGACGCAAACCTTAGAGCACTTGTTGGTGACATACAAGGTAAGAAAGTGATGAGAGCTATTCAGTCAGCTTTGTTGATTGGTAGTGCTCAGGCGGCTATATACACACCTATTGATACATCAACACTTATCAACTCCCAATTCAGGGAAGTCACAGTTAATGGCACTAGAGTAACCGGTCGCGTCGGATATACAGCAAACTACGCGGTTTATGTTCATGATCCAAGAATTAAGCAAAACTTTAGGCGTTCAAGTGCTCGTAAAGAGTTCTTATCTCGTGGTTTTGAAGATGAACGCAAGGCTATTGATGACGCGGTGAGACGGGAGCTTCAAATATGATACACGAGAAGTTTGAGCGCTACTTAAACAGAGGTAATTTACTCGATGGTTTCATCGTTCAATATCTGACGTGGAATGAGCAACCAGACGAAAAGACTCAGCAATATGCTGTTATTCAGCCTGATGATGGTAGCGGACGATTTGCTGATTTGGGTGCTGATGATTTCGTGACGCTTGTTCTAGTATCTGCGCAGTATGATCCTGAACCTGCACTGATAAGAGCTAATGAAATTCTAAACTTTGTTGCTGAATTCCCTGATGATTGCGAACTCAATTCAATCTACAACTTAGGCGGTCTACCAAGACCCATACCGACAGAAGAAGGTCGGTTTATCCTCAAGCTTTCTTTCCGATGTACATCTTAAATTAAACACATATCAACAGGTCGCTTATGCGGCCTTTTTTATTTGCAAATAAAGAGGTTATAACATGTCACAATGTCCTGACAAAAAAGGGTTGGTGATGGGTAATGCGGGAATTATCCGTATTGCAAAAGGATGCCCTGACCAAGTACCAGCACAAGATCAGTTCTTACGCTTAGGTGCATTAACAAGCAAGTCATTTGATTTTGGTATGGAGACGGTAACGTCTAATGCTGATGATATCAAAGGGTTAACAGAATCAATTGTTACTGGTGCTGACTTCACCATTAGTTTTGATGGGGAATTGAAGAAAGCTGGCGTAACTGGCTCTACTTCTGCTTTCGATATTGCAAAAGAAATTCTTGATGAAATCAAAGCTGGTCGCCAACCAGATTATTGGATTCAACTTGATATGAAGGGTGATGGTTCTGACGTTGTTCAGGGCTATATGTTGTTTACATCATGGTCTATGGAGTTTCCAACAAAAGAAATTTCCACTTATTCGGGTGAGCTAAAAGTTGCCGATGCAGAAACGGTTGAATGGCTACAAGAAGAAATCGTTGTTGAAAATGTCGCCGTCGAGCCAGCTACTCTGTCTGTAAAGGTGGGTGAAACCAAGACATTTACCGTCAAATTTACCCCAACCGATGCGACGAACAAAAACTACACTGCCGTAAGCGATAAGCCGAACTTTGCAACAGTTACCCAGCTCGTGAATGTGGTCACTGTGCGTGGTGTTGCCGAAGGCACTGCAAATATCACTGTTACATCCGAAGATGGTAATAAAACTGCAAAATGCGTGGTCA
>NZ_KV791989.1:0-94020 GCF_001808035.1 Proteus sp. HMSC14B05
AAGGACGGGGTTTTACGGTGCTTTGGATAAAATGGAAGCAATTCGGCGGCCCATGTACTATCAATAATGGGTTGGCATTATGCGCATTACACCACTCTGCCTTTGATATGGGCGCAATCAGTATTGATGATAATATGAAATTATTAGTTTCTAGCGGTGTGAATGGTAATCAAATGGTAGAGCAATTATTTTGGCAATTTTCAAATAAGGTAATTGGCCTACCTAAAAACACAAAAGGACATCCGAAGGATACATTTATCCATTGGCATCGTGAGCAAGTGTTTAAGCTATAGAATTAGCGAGTTGATGTTAAGTGTTTACCAATATCACTCAATATTTACAACTCTCTTATCAAGAAGAGACTGTATCTTGGCTCGGTTATTACAATACAAACGGTGATATATAAAATCTAATGACCATATCAACCTTTTTTGCGAAAGACTCTTTTATTGCATGGTGTTAGAGGCTGACTTCTACAAATATTTTTAAGATTATTATTTTCTCTTCAAGCAATTTTAATGGTTAACCTTAATGAATTACATAGCGCCATAGTTTTATTTTCAAATTTAGTATATGCCATTGCTGATCCTATTTTGGTAGCAAATATCGTCAACTGCCATACCTGAATCTGCGAGCTTTAAGATATTCACAATTTGAGTTTTAGCAAAACGAACTTTTTTCATTATGGTCTCTGAAATTTTGGGGCAAAATTTAATTATAGCTGTGTCATTTTAGGGGAAGTGGGCAATGACGCATTTGCCTTTCTACTGTATCTTTTGACCACAAGCCTGACTCAACCAATGAACTACAGACCATTGTTCTAAAACCATGTTCACAGACTTCGGTCTTAATATCATAGCCCACTACACGTAATGCATTGTTTACCGTGTTTTCTCTCGGATTGTCATTATCGATAAAGACTAGCGAATGATTACCACAGAATTAATAGACCTGTTTTAAGATATCAATGGTTTGTCGGCTTAAAGGGGCGTAGGTTTGACCTTAGTATACTTGGGAAGACTGAAAAATGGGGAAAAGCCTTGTAAACATTGGATTTCAGATAAAAAAAAGACGTCCATTGATGTTCTTATGGTGTGAAGGCCGGACTCGCTTTTAATATGCAATGCATTGTTTTTGTTTAAAATAAATTAATAGAAAAAATTTTATATACTTAAATATATTCTCATCGGTTTAAATCTATCATTAGATTAGCTGTATCTCATAGAAACATGTAGTTTATCTATCTATTTAACTATAGAACATTTATTATTTAGACTATATAGTTACTCACTCATTTAGTAGGTAATATTATGGTAACAGTAACAAGAGAAATAATGAAAGAATGGATAATTGAATGCCTACAAGAAAAAGGCGGTAAAGCTTGGCCTCGTGAAGTCTCAAAATATGTTTGGGAGCACTATGAATCTAAGTTGAAGGCTTCCGGTAATATTTTATATACATGGCAATATGATATTCGTTGGGCAGCCCAGCAGTTAAGAAATGATGGTACTCTTAAAGCAGTGAATGGCAGAAGAGATTTGCCATGGGAGTTAGACTCATAGTTATGATAAATAGAACATTCTTATTATCAGTTTTAGCAAATTATAAATTGATACAACGCTATTTTAGGAGATGCTATACATCATATCTTACAATTTTTTTCAGCTTCCTGTACTAATTTTAAAAGAAGCTTTATGTCTAAACCAACATCACCATATGTAAAACTAGTTTCAACAATATTTTTTTTCGATTTGCGTAAATCATAATGAACATGATCAGGCCCATAAAAAATATCATGATGATCAGCTGAATCAACCCTAGATAGCGCCTTTCCTTCAGCACTTAAAATATTATAGGCATAATTTGATAAAGAATGTTGTCTAATTACTATAGTAATTCCAGAATGTCTACGGGCGGTTACAGTATTTCCATCAACTTTAATAATCGAACATTCAAGACTTGTTTTAAGAACATCACAAGTCTGCTCGAGACATTCTTCAATAGTTAATGGGGATGTTTTTGAAAATATGACTCTACCTCCCAAATGTTCTGAGAGATAATTCAGTAGTGTTGATTTATCCTGAGATGCTACCTCATGTTCCAGACATAGTTGCATACCAATCATAATTCCTGAGTCTCCATAAATTGTACTGGTTGCTACTCGATCTGTTTCTACACCACAAACTAAACATTTCCCATTGGAAGATAGCCAAACCCCTTGATTTACAGACGTATTCTTCAACCTCCCACCAAGTAAACCATTAAACAAATTTGAATCCATATTTCTTTTATTCAACCACACTTTATAACTCTGCATATATCCAACATCATCGATTAATTTTGAAAAATTAGTATCATCTATAGGATTCAGTTTAACTCCATTATTTTCAAGATAGCTACCTATTCGAGCAAACAAAAAAAGGTCACTTGATTTCATAAAATAAATTCTAGCTGCTGGAAAATGAGTTGTTGGCTTATACAACGCATTTATATGTAAAACATCAGCACTAATATAAACATGAACATCATTTGCATCGCGCATCATCCAAAGTAATTCTTCTTTATTAAGCATTTCTATGGTTAAAACAGGTTTTCTTTCCTGTAGTACATTTCCTCCCAAACACTGAATCATACTATCTACAGCCGAACCACTTAACTTAAGATTAATACAATCAGTTATTACATCTGTTAGTTTCACTATACTCTTCCTTATTTTTATTTAATTTCACAATAATCAAATTATAAAATAGCTTATCAAGCATTCAATAATTTCATTCCTAATTCCTCACCAAATAATCACAATATTGCCTTGATAAAATATCTTCTAGTATCAATTAACATAAAATGTATTTGAATAGACTGACTCCTATTTTTATATATGAATTCTTATTTACTAAAATGCTCATACATCTCTTCTGTCATAACCCACAGTGCCTTATTCAATTTGATATCGCCATTAATACCATTTTCACTGAGCGCGTCCGCGCTTGCTTACCTTTTGCATTTCTACCTGATAATCCTCCTTTGATTAAATTCTCCTGCAAACGTTGGTACACAGTCCACAGAGCATCTTTCTTATCCTCCCAACGACGAGGCTGTAATGGTAGGGATATAGGTATAACGGTCACTTCTCGACTCATGTTTTTCTTCAGAGAAAACACTGGGTACGGTACAAAATAATTCTTCCATCGTTAATGGCCGGTCACGACGAATACTGTTGGCACGCCCAAAGCGTGAGGCTAATCGACTCATCATCAATCCTTAAATAATTTATTAGTTAGATAAATACGTTAAATACAGTGAAATAATGCAGACAGAGATAAGAACAATGGGGTGAATATAGGAGCGAGGAAAGCGTAAAATGCGTAAAATAGATTAATCAATTAGGTAGAAGATAGCCTCTGCTTCAGGGTGCTGTGAAGCAAAATCCTGTAGTTGATAAAAACGTTCGCACATCACCTCTCTTTCTGTTTTAAATGACCACACACTAGAAACCAATAAACACACGACAATACCCATCACTTGAGGAGAAACCTGCGATTCATGCCTATTATGAGAGTTGATTAAAAGCATGTGCTCTTCCGATAAATCAGGGTAAAGGTAAGCCCCTTGATTTGATAAAGTACAAAACGACCAAAAACCCCGTGATAGTCAGGACATAATTGGTCGAGGGTGTGAAAGATAACGGATTCTATTTTTAACCATTGTGGAATAGCCGCAAAGATATTGTCTTCAAAACTTTTTAATACTCGATGGCTATGCCCTTCAGACCACTTCTTATTAGTTGCATGCCAATCACGAGCAACCTTCTCAAAGGTATTGAATTCTTTTTGTTGCTCTTCTTTAACTTCTTTGCGTTTCTCACTAGGGTCTACCCCACTGGCGACAAACTTTCTTGCTTCATCTCGTTTTTCACGAGCATTCGCTAGGGAGACATCAGGGTAAACGCCAAATGCTAGCATCTTTTCTTTACCGCCAAAGCGATAACGGAAGCGCCAATATTTAGAGCCATTAGGATGAACCAGAAGAAATAGTCCGTTACCATCTGTCAGCTTATATGCTTTATCTTCAGATTTTGCAGAACGAACCTTAGTATCGGAAAGTGCCATTTTAACTATCCTCGCAGCCGAATTGCGGGTACAAAACTTTATCGAATCGGCATATACCCGCAAATGTACCCACATCATTAACTTGATATCGGTTGAGTTGAGTATACGTTGGTAGAGTTAAAATGCGAGAGGAACCTTGCAAACACTGGATTTTAGATACAAAAAAAGACGTCCGTTGACGTCCATTGATGTTCTTATGGTGCCGAAGGCCGGACTCGAACCGGCACACCCGAAGGCGGTTGATTTTGAATCAACTGCGTCTACCAATTCCGCCACTCCGGCACTGAAGTGTGTTTGGAAAACAGGCTCATTATACTTGCGTGAGGAACCCTCGCAACAATTATTGTTGGTTTTCAGTTTGATTGGCGAAAAAAAGTGCATTTATCTTATCGTTCTTCTATGAATGGGGCAAACTTGTAACATTCATCTATCGATAAGCAACATTGAATTTAACAAGTCTCAATCCCTAAGTCTCTTAGCACACTGACTTCATTTATTTGTGCATAATGGATTATCTTCTGTTGTCATCGTTATAACTGAGCAGTAGATAAAATCGATATATTAAACTATATATAACGAGATATAAAAAAAGGATCAAAACTGGGTTAGTGTTTTGATCCGACGGTACTGCAATTTAAGGGCTTAATTTTATTTTTATGACTATCGTTATTTTTTTAATGTCACTGCCCTTTTCTTCCCTGGTGTAAGGAAGAATTTTTATTCTAAATAGAGTGTTATATTTAATATATATTGTTATTTAAAATAGATAGCCTCTAACTATTTCTTTAACTATATAGTTAATAAATAGCTTTATTTCCCTATCCATTGATTTACTTACTGTTATTTAAACTATTTTATTTTTAAGATAATAATACTTAGTTAAATAAAAGTCTTATCTTTAAATAAAAAGCCCTCTATTAAAATAGATTTATTTATACTGATGATTAATTCATTATTATTTTATTACGGCGATTTTTTACTCTCTTTTTATTTATTCGCTTTCCTTTCATCTTGTTATGTTTTATTTCTGTTTAACCATTTTCCCTTGTTAATTTTGTTAATACGTCTTTACTCTCATTTAGTGTTTAGCTGTCGATTTGATGAGATTATATTAAGTTTTCTTTGTATGTTTCACAACAATTAAAGTATTACAAAGTATAACACGCAGAGTGAGTATCTTTACAAAAACCTTGAAAATGGATAATTTAAATATAGATTTAGAATATAAAACCTAAAATCAATCAATTTAAAGTATATAAATCCATTAATTAACATTTACTTGATAAACAACTGTTAACCGAATAATAAAGAAAAGCTAATAATAAAGTAAAAATAGGCAAAATTTAGGGGGGATTGTAACACCTTTGTAATACTTTCCTGTTTTTTTCACCCTTTTTATGTACAAAAAATAACCAATAATAAGATTTTTATGATGTCCTTCACAAAAAATCTCTTTGTAGAAGTCCTTCAGCCTATTTTACATCAACTTTTCATTAACCCACTATTGCTCTGATAGACATTCTTATTTCTGATAATATAATCAAAATTTGGTTTAAATCTGCTATAAAGGGGATGGTATGGGTATTGTTAGCTGGATCATGGCCGGTATTTTTATTGGGCTTGTTTTAGGTGCTGTACTAAAAATGATAAATAAAAACAAAAAGTAACGCGATAAAACAATCATCCATTTATGTTATGGCTGATTTATTTTGTTCCCTTTTCTTTCACCTTACTCGTTATGTTGATCATAAAATGAAAAAACATCTCCTAAAATATCTCCTCATTCCTGTTGCACTACTTACGCTCAATGCCTGTAGTCAACGAGCAACGGTAACGCCAACGTTACCCGCTAAGTTTAATCAACATAATGTGCCTGAATTGTCACAATGGCCAACCACCTTATCACCAAAGGCGAATAATAGTCGGGAGATTTTTGATAAGTATGCTCAGCAGATTTATCAAAAGAGTAACCCTCAAGGAATGGTGATTGTCATGATTAACAATACGCAATCTCTTAATCGTGCTTTTGGTACTACAAGCCCCGATAGCCGTCAAACCCCGTCAATGAACTCATTAATACGTATTGCTTCTATTACTAAATTAATGACGAGTGAAGTGATGTTAAAATTACAAGATGATGGCAAGTTGTTGGTTACTGATCCTCTGCAAAAATATAGTTATTATGGTGTCGATATTCCATTAGTGAACAATCAATCTCCTATTCGTCTTTATCATTTAGCTACCCATACCAGTGGTTTTCCTCGTGAACAACCCGGCGGAAAATGGGGTAGACCGGTTTTTATTTGGCCAACCCATGGCGATCGCTGGAACTGGCTAAAAAAAGCCTCTTTAACAACACCGGCGGGACAATCTGCCTCTTATTCTAATCTGGCTTATGATTTATTAGCAGATGCATTAGTGAAAGCCTCTGGTAAAAACTATCCTCAACTATTAAAACAGTATGTGACACAACCTGCGGGAATGCGTGATACCACGTTAACGCCAAGTAGCACACAATGTCAGCGATTATTAATTGGTTATAGACCCAGCCCTTGTTCTGAGACTATCGCCGCCGCCGGAAGTGGGGGGGTTTATTCTACGCCTGCAGATATGCAACGTTGGATGCAAGGCTTTTTAAACTCAAATAATACGATGAGAAAAGCGACGGCCAGTAAAGAGCAGTCTATTTATTTTCCGCGCCAACGACTATCTTCTATTGAAGGGATGGATGTTGCAGGGCGAGCGGATGGCATTGGCTTAGGATGGGTTTATATGGCGCCTGCCAATGGTGTGCCTGCTATTTACCAAAAAACCGGTGGTGGCGGTGGTTTTAATACCTATATGGCAACCATTCCTGAATTAAATATCGGTGTTTTTGTTGTCATCACCCGTAAAGCTAATGGCACCAAGTTTAGTGAAGTGACTCGAGGTACAAATGCCCTTGTGCGTGCTTTAGCACAAAGTTTTTAAACGAAATAATCAACTTATAGACCGATAAAAAAGCGCCTTGATTGTTGAAGGCGCTTTTTCTTTAAGCATTGTTAATCGTTAATACTACTTAGCGATTACGCCTCATTAATAACCATAAACTTAATACTAAAAAGAGCATACCAGGAACTAAGGCTGCCACTACGGCAGGAATGCCATATACCAAACTTAATCGGCCTGAGACTTCATTCACAATATAGAACAGAAAACCAAAGGCTATTCCTGTTACCACACGCAGCCCCATAGGTACAGTACGTAATGGGCCAAAAATAAATGACAGCGCCATTAGCATCATCACTGCAACAGAAATAGGCGCAAAGATTTTTTTCCAGAAGTTCAGCTCATAATTGGCTGATTCTTGCCCACTCTGTTTGAGGTATTTTACATATTGATATAAGCCACTTATGGATAAGGCATCTGGATCTAATGCCACAACACTCAGTTTTTCAGGTGTTAGGCGAGTCTGCCACTCTAAAGATACCTGTTTTTTACCCGTGATTTTTTGTGGCGAAGTAAGATCAGATTGCTCAACTTGTTTCAGTAACCACACTTTTTTATCTGGATCATAAGTGGCACTGGATGCATAACGCACAGTTTCAAGTTTTCGATTATTATCGAAATTATACAGCGTAATGCCTTGCATCTCATTTTGGCTTTTAATACGGTTAATATAGATAAATTGATTACCATCTTTAGCCCACATTCCACGGTTAGTGGACACTAAAGAGTTACCCATGATCTTTTCTGCACGGTAATTACGTGCATATTGTTCACCTTGCGGTGCCCCCCACTCGCCAATTAATACCGTTAACAGTACTAATGGGATCGCGGTTTTCATCACGGAGCCGGCAATTTGCAAACGAGTAAAACCCGATGCCTGCATCACCACCAGCTCACTACGTGTCGCTAATGCCCCTAGCCCTAATAAAGCCCCTAATAAGGCCGCCATCGGAAAGAAGATTTGCACATCTTTGAGGATATTTAAAACCGCATAAATCCCCGCATCTAAGGTCGTAAAATCACCTTGCCCTACTTTGCGCAGCTGATCGACGAATTTGATAATGCCAGACAGTGATACCAGTAAAAATAGCGTCATCAAAATCGATTGCAAAATCGTACGCCCGATATATTTATCTAATACACCAAACATCAGGCAACTCCTTTCTTAAAGCGAGCACGTAGTTTGCGCATTGGTAAGGTATCCCACGCATTCAATAACAGCGCTAAAGCAAAATAAATCCCATTCACTGTCCACATAGCAATAAGTGGGTCAACTTTTCCTTTTTCACCGCTTGAACGCAAGGAGCTTTGTAATAGGAAAAACACCAAATAAAGTAACATCGCCGGCAACATACTTAATACTCGCCCTTGACGTGGGTTGACTTCACTTAACGGCACAACCATTAACGCCATGATCACCACAGAGAAAATTAAGGTTAAACGCCAATGAAATTCAGCGATAGACTCAGGCTCTGTTGAGTGCCACAACTCATTCATGGTTTTTTGTTCGACGCGATTACGGCTAATAGTAGACTCTCGATGGCCTATCACCGCTTGGTAATCGGTAAAATCAGTAATACGAAAATCGCGTAGTACCGCCGTACCTTCATACCGCGTACCCTCGCTAAGTACCACGACTTGGTTACCGTTTGGTAGCTCTTTGGTATACCCTTTATCCGCCACCACAACAGATGGGCGTTGGTTTTGTGTTGGACGCAATTGAGCCAAGAAAACATCTTGGAATTGGTTGCCCTTTACGCTACCGAGATAAAGCACCATATTACGGTCACTGGACATTTTAAATTGCCCTTCCATTAATGCCGCTAAGCTTGGATTGGCTTTTGCATCTTCCAGCACTTGCTCTTGATGTACAGACGACCATGGTATCAACCACACCACATTCCCTGCCGCCAAGACGCTAGTAAGTAATGACAACAATAGTGCTGCTTGCACTAATGCTTTTTTACCTATTCCACAGGCATTCATGACGGTTATCTCACTTTCAACATAAAGTTTGCTGTAAGTCATCAGAAGACCAAGAAAAAGGCTTAATGGTAGAATAAGCTGTGCCATCTCGGGGATCCCCAGCCACAGCAGAGAAACCACAAGGTTTGTAGGAATATTACCTTCTACAGCAGCCCCTAAAATTTCAACCAGCTTTTGGCTAAAGAAGATAAGCATCAAGATAAATAAGATGGCTATCTGACTTTTAAGGGTTTCCCGAGCTAAATATCGAATTATAATCACGCTAGTTATGCCTGTGAAAACTTGTCTTTTTGCAGGAAAATCGCTAACTTCGTTGTATATCTATCATTTGTGCATCTCAGTTAGACATTCTTGCAGCCCAAATGATATCAAAACATGCTATAAACAGGTTCCCAATCAGAACAAGCTTATAAGTTAGCTAAATTAGTTGTGTTCAATTAATGCATTTAGCTTAACATAAAAAGTAAACTTTCTATGGGGTAGATTAATGCGGATCACTATTCTAAACGATACTTTCCGTTTTTGTCTTTAATATTCAGGAGAACGCATGGAGTTTAATGTAAAAAGCGGCAGCCCAGAGAAACAACGCAGCGCTTGTATTATCGTGGGGGTGTTTGAGCCTCGTCGTTTATCTCCGATAGCGGAGCAACTTGATAAAATCAGCGATGGTTACATCAGCGCCTTATTACGCCGTGGTGAACTGGAAGGTAAAGTCGGCCAGTCATTGCTGCTGCACCATGTGCCAAATGTTCTCTCTGAGCGCGTTTTGCTGATTGGTTGTGGTAAAGAGCGTGAATTGGATGAACGTCAGTACAAACAAATTATTCAGAAAACAATTAACACGCTCAATGAAACAGGGTCAATGGAAGCAGTTTGTTTTCTGACTGAGCTACATGTTAAAGGCCGTAATAATTACTGGAAAGTACGTCAAGCGGTTGAGACTGCAAAAGACTGCCTCTATACCTTTGATCAACTGAAAAGTAATAAAACCGAATTACGTCGTCCATTACGTAAAATGGTCTTTAATGTCCCTACTCGACGTGAATTACCAAGCGGTGAACGTGCTATTGCCCACGGCTTAGCTATTGCATCAGGGATCAAAGCCTGTAAAGATTTAGCTAATATGCCACCTAATATCTGTAATGCGGCATACTTAGCCTCTCAAGCTCGCCAACTCGCTGACTCATCCGCGAATGTCTCTACCCGAGTCATTGGTGAAGAGCAGATGAAAGAGCTAAATATGAATGCCTATTTAGCGGTCGGTCAAGGTTCACAAAATGAATCTTTAATGTCGATTATTGAATATAAAGGTAATCAAGATCCTGAATCCCGTCCAATCGTACTGGTTGGTAAAGGGCTCACCTTTGATTCTGGTGGTATTTCAATTAAACCTGCTGATGGCATGGATGAAATGAAATACGACATGTGTGGTGCAGCAACAGTATATGGTGTGATGCGCGTCGTTGCTGAGTTACAACTACCTATTAATGTCATCGGTGTATTGGCTGGCTGTGAAAATATGCCGGGTGGTAAAGCCTATCGTCCTGGTGATATTCTTACTACTATGTCAGGCCAGACTGTTGAGGTATTAAATACGGATGCTGAAGGTCGCTTAGTGCTGTGTGATACATTAACCTACGTTGAGCGCTTTGAGCCTGAATTAGTTATTGATATCGCCACATTAACAGGGGCTTGTATGGTGGCATTAGGTCATCATTATAGTGGATTAATGTCTAACCATAACCCATTAGCCCATGAATTAATGAATGCTTCAGAGCAAGCGGGCGATCGCGCATGGCGCTTACCTTTAGGCGAAGAGTTCTATGAGCAAATTGAATCTAATTTTGCCGATCTTGCCAATACGGGTGGACGTTTAGGGGGAGCCATTACCGCAGGTTGTTTCTTAGCGCGCTTTGCAAGCAAATATAACTGGGCACATTTAGATATCGCAGGTACGGCATGGCGCTCTGGTAAAGCAAAAGGTGCTACGGGTCGCCCAGTATCTTTACTGTCGCAGTTCTTATTAAACCGCGCAGGTTTGAATAGCGACGAGTAATACCGCATAATTATTAAGGTAAATAGAGCAGACTCATAGAAGGGTATTGCAATGCAATACCCTTCTATTATCGGGATATCATGAAAAACGCCACGTTTTATTTAATGGAACATCCATCAATACATCAAGATTTACAAGCCCATGAATGGCTTGCTTGTCAACTTGCCGCAGAACATTGGCGTTTAGGCAAACGTGTTTTGCTCGTCTGTGATTCACAGCCACAAGCTGAATTGTTGGATGAAGCACTATGGGCAAGAGAGCCACATCAATTTGTGCCTCATAACCTAGCAGGTGAAGGGCCTCGTTATGGTGCGCCTGTTGAATTATGTTGGCCGGGCAAACGGGGCAATGCCCCCCGTGATCTCCTGATTAATTTGCAGTCACAATTTGCAGACTTTGCCACAGCTTTCCATGAAGTGATAGACTTCGTACCTATCGATGAACAATTAAAACAGTTGGCGCGAGAACGATATAAAATTTATCGTAGCGTCGGCTTTACTTTGACAATGGCTACGCCGCCAACCTATTGAATACGTAAAGAATATGGAAAATAAATCCGCACCGAAAGAGCCATCGCTCGATACAACTTATAATCCGACAGAGATTGAACAACCTCTGTATCAACATTGGGAAAAAAATGGCTACTTTAAAGCCAATGGTGATACATCCAAAGAAAGCTTTTGTATTGTGATCCCACCACCTAATGTGACAGGTAGCCTGCACATGGGTCATGCTTTCCAACAAACCATCATGGACACCATGATCCGCTATCAACGTATGCAGGGTAAAAATACCTTGTGGCAAGCGGGTACTGACCATGCAGGTATCGCAACACAGATGGTTGTTGAGCGTAAGATTGCTGCTGAAGAAGGTAAAAACCGCCATGATTATGGCCGTGATGCTTTCATCGATAAAATTTGGGAGTGGAAAGCAGAGTCCGGCGGTAATATCTCTAACCAAATGCGCCGTTTAGGTAACTCCGTAGATTGGGATCGCGAACGCTTTACCATGGATGAAGGTTTATCTAAAGCAGTAAAAGAAGCCTTCGTTCGTTTACACAAAGAAGATCTTATCTATCGTGGCAAACGTCTTGTTAACTGGGATCCTAAATTACACACTGCCATTTCCGATCTCGAAGTTGAAAACCGCGAAGTAAAAGGCTCAATGTGGCATCTGCGTTATCCATTAGCTGATGGCGTTAAAACGGCAGAGGGTAAAGATTATCTGATTGTTGCCACGACTCGTCCTGAAACACTGTTAGGTGATACTGGCGTTGCGGTTAACCCAGAAGATCCACGTTATAAAGATCTGATTGGTAAAGAGGTTATTCTACCTTTAATGAACCGTCGTATTCCTATTTTAGCGGATGAACACGCGGATATGGAAAAAGGCACCGGTTGTGTAAAAATCACCCCTGCCCATGACTTTAATGACTATGAAGTAGGTCGTCGCCATCAACTACCAATGATTAATATCATGGATTTTGATGGCAACATTCGTGTTAGCGCAGAAGTATTAGACACTAACGGTGTTGAATCTGATGTATATAGCACAGAGATCCCAGAAGCCTACCAAGGTATGGAACGTTTTGCAGCACGTAAAGCTATTGTTGCTGAATTTGAACGTTTAGGATTATTAGAAGAGATCAAACCTCACGATTTAACGGTACCTTACGGTGATCGTGGTGGTGTGGTTATTGAACCTTTATTAACTGACCAATGGTATGTCCGTGCAGCACCTTTAGCGAAACCTGCGGTAGAAGCGGTTAAAAATGGCGATATTCAATTTGTACCTAAACAGTACGAAAACATGTACTTCTCTTGGATGAATGATATTCAAGATTGGTGTATTTCTCGTCAACTGTGGTGGGGTCATCGTATCCCGGCTTGGTATGATAACGAAGGTAATGTTTATGTCGGTCGTGACGAAGAAGAAGTGCGTCGTGAAAATAACATTGCTGCCGATGTAGCATTACGCCAAGATGAAGACGTACTCGATACGTGGTTCTCTTCTGCACTGTGGACATTCTCAACCTTAGGCTGGCCAGAAAACACCGAAGCACTGAAAACATTCCATCCAACGAATGTGTTAGTGAGCGGTTTCGATATTATCTTCTTCTGGATTGCCCGCATGATCATGATGACCATGCACTTTATTAAAGATGATGAAGGTAAACCACAGGTTCCATTTAAAACCGTTTATATGACAGGCCTTATCCGTGATGAAGAAGGTCAGAAAATGTCAAAATCTAAAGGTAACGTACTTGATCCTTTAGACATGATTGACGGTATCACATTAGATAAACTGTTAGAAAAACGCACTGGTAATATGATGCAACCACAAATGGCTGAGCGTATTGCTAAACGCACCAAAAAAGAGTTCCCAGAAGGTATTGAAGCACATGGTACTGATGCTCTGCGCTTTACTTTAGCGGCGTTAGCTTCTACAGGGCGTGATATTAACTGGGATATGAAACGTCTGTCAGGTTACCGTAATTTCTGTAACAAATTATGGAATGCCAGTCGTTTTGTGCTGATGAATACAGAAGATCAAGACTGTGGCTATCAAGGTGGTGAGATGACATTCTCATTGGCTGATCGCTGGATCTTAGCTGAATTCAATAACACCATAAAAGCCTATCGTGAAGCGTTAGATAATTATCGCTTTGATATTGCTGCCGGTATTTTATACGAATTCACTTGGAACCAATTCTGTGATTGGTATCTTGAGTTATCAAAACCGGCGGTTCATAAAGGTAATGATGCTCAAAAACGTGCTGCTCGTCATACCTTGATTGAAGTATTAGAGGGCCTGTTACGTCTTGCTCATCCAATTATTCCATTTATTACAGAAACTATCTGGCAACGCGTTAAAGAGGTGAAAGGCATTGAAGGCGAAACCATCATGCTTCAAGCTTTCCCTGAATTTGATGCGTCACTAGTCGACGAGCAAGCACTTAACGATCTGGAATGGATCAAAGAGGTTATCGTCGCAGTTCGTAATATCCGTGCAGAAATGAATATTGCGCCAGGTAAACCACTGGATGTTATTTTACGTGGTGCGGATGAAACGGCTAAACGTCGCGTCAGTGATAACATTGGTTTCTTAAAAGCAATGGGTCGCTTAGCGGATATTCGCCCATTAGCGGAAGGTGAAGAAGCACCATTATCGGTAACTAAACTAGTGAGCGGTGCAGAGCTGTTGATCCCAATGGCCGGCTTTATTGATAAAGATGCAGAGCTTGCCCGTTTAGATAAAGAGCTTGAAAAAGTAGAGAAAGATATCACTACATTAGACAGCAAATTATCAAACGAAGGCTTTGTTAATCGCGCACCTGAGGCTGTTGTCGCCAAAGAGCGTGAGCGTTTAGCATCTTGTTTAAATGCTAAAGAGAAGCTGATTGCCCAAAAAGTCTCTATTGCTGCGTTATAAGTTATTGCACCATTAATACTAAAACCCGCATTGATTGCGGGTTTTAGTTTATTTTTAACACCTAATATCGTTACTACTTAAGATATAGGTTGATCACTAAACCTAAAAATAAAACATTTTTTCACTATATTGTGACTCGTTTTGCAGTGAAATAGTGTTCTATAGTGCCTTTTCTCTATTATTCTCTCTCTAATGAAATAGATATTTGAAATATATCTCTACCAACAAATACCCTAATCATATAAATAAACAGGCATAACAGTTTACAATCCTATTTAATCAATTAAGATGTTTTCAGTGGCCCTCAGTGCTACTTTCAATGAAGAAGTTCCTTTCCGGTGCTCTCTCAATACATTATCAAAAAATATTCTACTAATAAGTAAAACGATGAGTGCAACTATGACTGCAAACCCTAATGCAACACAAAATATTATTATCAGAGCCATTGAAAAAAGAGATAACGCCGGCATTGCACGCGTTATTCGAGAAGTTTCCGCCGAGCATGGCTTAACAGCGGATAAAGGATTTGCAGTAGCGGATCCGATTTTAGATACCTTATTCGAAGTTTATCATCAACCTCGCAGCGCTTACTGGGTGGTAGAAATGGATGGCGAAATTGTTGGTGGTGGTGGTGTCGCACCTCTTGCAGGTGGCGATGGGGAGACTTGTGAATTACAGAAAATGTATCTCTCTTCTAAGTTACGAGGAAAAGGAATTGCGAAAAAAATTGTTCAGCAATCTCTTGAGTTTGGTAAGCAACAAGGCTTTAGTCGCTGCTACTTAGAAACTACTGATATTTTAAAAGCAGCAATTGGTCTATATGAAAAATTAGGCTTTGAGTTTATTGATAAAGCATTAGGTAATACAGGCCACAGCGACTGTGAAATTCGTATGCTGAAATCACTTTGATATTTCTCATAACCATGTATCTACATGCTGTATAGATATAAACGCCCGCATATTTAATGCGGGTTTTTTGTTATCTCACAATAGCACTTATCAATATAAAATGAATTTATCTTAATGGTATAAAAGAGCGATATTTTACAGCTATTTTTAATGATTAATCTATATTTAAATTATTAGCAATCTATTTCACATTAAATATTTATCTTAAATTTAATAAAAAAACACAAGTTTAATTTATTTCTCATTTTACTCTAGATAATCATATTTCACATCTTAAATAAAATATTTTTTAGTTTCTGTTCTATTTTAAAATTCCTATTTTTTTATATTGCTATTTATAGATAATTTAATATCTTTATGCACAGAAAGTCATGCTGTGGCTTTTAACATTCTAAAATTAAAAAGGAATTTCTTATGAAAAACTTTGTCAAAATTGCACTTATTGCTTCTTTTGTTACCGTAATGACTGGTTGTACTGGTAGTGTTTACAACAAAGAAAAAGATTGTAACTACGACTATTTATTACACCCAGCAGTATCTATCTCTAAAATTATCGGCGGTTGCGGCGATACTAATAAATAATATATAGTTTTATGAATAAACTACATTCTGAGTTATTTTTATAAAGCAGAATGTGGTTTTTATTTTGGAAAATAATTAATAATAATTTTAAAATCATTTTTACTGTTAGGCTTTTCTACTTATCATCCCTGACTTTTTTACCTTAAAAAGATCATTCATTTTTTTTGAATACCATCAACAAATTCCCCCTATTTTGTTTATAGAGCGAACAATTTATGATCATACTCATTAAGAAATCGCGATAACCTGTATTACCTCCTTCTGTGTCTGGGTTATTGCGGTTTCTTTCCTTAATCAGGAGAAACATCATGACAATGAGACAGGTAAAACAAATTTATTCAGCACCTAATCCACATTGGGTTGGTAATGGCTTTTCTATGAGCACAGTATTCTCTTATAAAGAGAATGCAGAGCAATATAGCCCATTCTTATTAATGGATTATGCTGAGCCTACATTATTTAAGCCTGTTACTAATGCGCGTGGTGTTGGGACTCATCCCCACCGTGGATTCGAAACGGTCACTATAGCTTATCAAGGCGAAGTATCTCACCATGATTCTACCGGTCATGCCGGTACAATTGCTGAAGGTGATGTGCAGTGGATGACAGCCGCTTCAGGTATTTTACATAAAGAATATCACTCTGAAAAAATGACGAAAGAGGGAGGTATGCTTGAAGTCGTACAACTGTGGGTTAATTTGCCAAGCGCGTATAAAATGGCACAACCCCGTTATCAAGCACTAAAAGCGCAAGATATTCCTCATGTGCAATTACCTAATGCACAGGGCTATGTCCGAGTCATTGCCGGTGACTATGCAAATACATCTGGTATTGCTATGACCTATTCCCCTTTAAACCTGTGGGATGTGCGCTTAAATCATGCGGGTACTTCACACTATGCTATCCCTGAGGGACATAATGCGATGCTATTTGTCGTTAAAGGTGCGATACATCTCAATAACAGTGATATTGTACGTCAACATGAAATCGCAATATTAGATACCCACGGTGATACCCTAACATTAGGATCCATGGGAGACGCTATCGTATTAATATTAACGGGTGAGCCCATTAATGAGCCAGTAGTAGGACAAGGGCCTTTTGTCATGAATACACAACAAGAGTTATTACAAGCTTTTGATGACTATGACAATGGTAAGTTTGGTATGATGGATTAGCCATTTAAAAAATACCCGTCACAAAAAGAATTTGTGGCGGGTGTTCTTTTTTGCACCTAAAGACTGGTACATTGGGACAACATATAGCGCCAATTAGTGCAGGCGTGATGACTTATCAGACTCGCTTTCGTCATCTTCATTTTCGCCATCTTCGTCATCGTACTCAGCGTCGGGATCTTCAAAATAAGTTCCCCAGCCGTCGTAATAGACACCCATTTTTTCCGCTAAATTCATTAACTGTTCTACTTGCGCATCAATCAGTTCAGCATTTAGACCACTTTCACTAACCGCATCAAAGCAGACTAAGATCTCACCTGATTCAATTTCAATTTCTTCAGGCTCGGTGACTTCATAACCTAATTTAAAAACTTCAACAGCCGCTTTTTCTAACGTTTCAAAATTTTCACATGAAATGTGGTGTTCAATTGCGTACAGTGCATCGGGATCACTGCCATCTTCGAGTAATTCTTCAATAATAAGACGTGTTTCTTCACGTTGTTCTGCTAGCTCTTTGCTGTCCGCCATAATTCCGCTCCGCAATAGTCTGAAAGATATCTTGGTTATTCTCCCACAGGGGGAATAAACACTCCATAGTTAATATAAGGCTCATATCGCAGAGTTTTTCATTCAAAAGTGACGTTTAAGGGTTGATGATGAATATTTATTGTATTAAATTGAATATAAATTCAATTATAGGATACTTATCTATGAACCCTTTCTACCAAAGATCATTTTTACGTTTGCTCGACTTCTCATCAGCAGAAATACAACAATTACTGGCTTTATCACTAGAACTCAAACAAGCAAAAAAATCAGGCCATGAACAGCAGTATCTCACAGGAAAAAATATTGCGCTGATTTTTGAAAAAGATTCCACCCGTACCCGTTGTGCCTTTGAAGTGGCCGCCTTTGATCAAGGTGCGAATGTAACCTATCTCGGCGGAGGAAGCCAAATCGGTCATAAAGAATCGATAAAAGATACCGCTCGCGTGTTAGGACGTATGTATGATGGTATTCAATATCGTGGTTATGGCCAAAAAACAGTAGAAATGCTGGCAAAATATGCTGATGTACCGGTTTGGAATGGATTAACCGATGAGTTTCACCCCACACAATTATTAGCGGATTTGCTCACTATTACTGAACATCAAACAAAACCATTATCAGAAACCATTTTTGCTTATCTTGGTGATGCTCGTAACAATATGGGCAATACCCTACTCGAAGCGGCTGCCTTAACAGGAATGGATTTACGCCTAGTCGCACCAAAAGCGTGTTGGCCACAAGCAGAATTAGTCGCTGAATGCCAAAATATCGCTCAGCAAAATGGGGGAAAAATTACCTTAACTGAAAATGTCGCAGAAGGCGTTAAAAACGCCGATTTTCTCTACACGGATGTGTGGGTATCTATGGGAGAGCCAAAAGAAGTTTGGAAAGAGCGTATTACGTTACTCAAACCTTATCAGGTTAATATGGATGTAATCAAACTAACGGGTAATCCAGACGTTAAATTTCTGCATTGTTTACCGGCTTTTCATGATGAAGAGACAACAATGGGGCAAGCATTAGCGGAAGAATTTGGCTTATATGGTGGTTTTGAAGTCACTAACGAGGTTTTTGAATCAAAACACAGTATTGTGTTTGATGAAGCAGAAAATCGTCTACACACGATTAAAGCGGTTATGGTGGCGACCTTAGCAAATCCTTTTTAAAAATACATATTCATGCAAAAGCAACGTTTTTTAATGATTAAACAAACGGTGCTTTTTTGCCTTTTCTTTAAGCTAATTGATTTTTAAATTAAAAAAATTTTTTTGCAAAAAATTAAAAGCAAACGCTTGCGTGTAAGATTAAGATGCGTATAATGCGCCACAATTTGTCAGGAGGAAAGATGAAACAGCGCCAATGCCAAGTTGTTGTCACATTACGTACCCTAACCGGTCGTAAGCGCTCTCTTTTTTCCAAAAAGCTATTTTTTAAAACCCCTCTCATTGAGGGGTTTTTTTTGGTCTGTAGAAAAACACATATCGCACCATTTATCGTATCATCAAAGGAGAACTCTAATGACTAATCCGCTCTATCATAAGCATATTATCTCCATCAATGATCTGAACCGAGACGATCTGGAGTCTGTTCTCCATGTTGCTGACAAATTAAAACAGCACCCCAATAGCCAATTGTTAAAAGACAAAGTGATTGCCAGTTGTTTTTTTGAAGCCTCCACCCGCACTCGCTTATCTTTTGAAACAGCAATCCATCGTTTAGGGGCGTCTGTGGTTGGCTTTGCAGATGGTAGTAACACCTCTTTAGGTAAAAAAGGGGAAACCTTAGCTGATACTATTTCCGTACTACGTACTTATGCTGATGCCATTGTTATTCGTCATCCTCAAGAAGGTGCGGCACGTTTGGCCTCTGAATTTGCTGGGGATATCCCCGTTATTAATGCTGGGGACGGTGCCAACCAACACCCAAGCCAAACGTTACTAGACTTGTTTACCATTAAAGAAACACAAGGCCGATTAGATAACCTCAATATCGCGATGGTAGGTGATTTAAAATATGGCCGCACAGTACACTCACTAGCCCAAGCATTAGCAAAATTTACAGGAAATCACCTCTATTTTATTGCTCCCAAAGTGCTGGCCATGCCAGAGCATATCTTGCATTTACTCGAAGAGCATGGTGTTGAATATAGTCAGCATGAAACTGTAGATGAAGTGATGTCAGAGCTGGATATCCTGTATATGACTCGGGTACAAAAAGAGCGCCTTGATCCTTCTGAATATGCCAATGTCAAAGCCCAATTTATCTTAACCAGTGCTGATCTGGTGAATGTAAAAGATAATCTTAAGATCTTACACCCCCTGCCACGTATCGATGAAATTACCACCGATGTTGATAACACCCCTTATGCTTACTATTTCCAACAAGCAGGTAATGGTATTTACGCGCGTCAGGCACTACTTGCCTTAGTTCTAAATAAAAACTTAGTTCTTTAATAAGGAGCACACCATGACTCATGATCACAAACTAAAAGTTGAAGCTATCAAACGTGGGACTGTTATTGATCATATTCCGGCGCAGGTGGGCTTTAAGATCCTATCTCTATTTCGTTTAACCGAAACAGACGAAAGAATAACGGTAGGTTTTAATCTTCCTTCTGAAAACCTAGGTAAAAAAGATTTAATCAAAATTGAAAATGTCTTTTTAACCGCAGAGCAAGCAAATCGCTTAGCAATGTATGCCCCTCAAGCGACGGTTAATATTATTGATGACTACCAAGTCGTCAATAAAATGGCGCTAAGTTTACCTGAATTACTCGAAGATGTTGTACCCTGCCCTAATAGCAACTGTATTAGCCATAATGAGCCGGTACAAAGTAGCTTTCGCGTGAAAAAATTCGCGTCTGACGTAGTATTAACCTGCAAATATTGCGAAAAAGAATTTGAGCGCCACGCCGTTATTCGTTGATTTCTTATTGGCTATCTGCCCTGCTTGATAGGGCAGATAATAAACACCTACCCTAAAAATAGAATAATCCCCTCTCAATCGCGTTGATCCCTTTTTATGAAAAAATAGAAATAGCTAATAAGCACTATCTTAGAAAAAAAATTGCTATAAATGGGGGATTTAGATGGGCTAAATATCGTATAAAAAGGCGAGAAAGCGTTAGGATTATTTTCTTTTTATACCTATAGACTTTATGATAAAGCCTGATATCTATCATATTGCTCGTCTTCTGCGCTGGCTATAATAGCGCTGAGCTAATCAAGCGTTAGCATGAATCTTATAAAAACAGGAGTTCTACATGTCTTACGAAATTAATACCGAAAAAGCCCCTGCAGCAATCGGCCCTTATGTACAAGGTGTTGATTTAGGTAATTTAGTGATCACATCAGGCCAATTACCTGTTGATCCTGCTACGGGTGAGTTTGTGTCTGACAATGCGGCAGAGCAAGCACGTCAATCTTTAGAAAACGTCAAAGCAATTATTGAAAAAGCAGGTCTAACCGTTGCTAATATCATTAAAACGACTGTTTTCGTAAAAGATTTAAATGATTTCGGTACTATTAATGCAGCTTATGAAGCTTTCTTTAAAGAGCATAATGCAGCATTCCCAGCACGCTCTTGTGTTGAAGTTGCTCGTTTACCGAAAGATGCCAAAGTAGAAATCGAAGTTATCGCGATCCGCTAATTTATTTTTCTACCTGTCATATCAAAGAAGCAAAGTACTCTTTATGAGCACTTTGCTTTTTTTATATTCTCAATAAATGAGCAATCATTTATTACTGCCATTTTTATCTCAGATTTACAATTCAGCCAAGCCCTCTCCAAGCCTGATGTAGCAAAAATACCTTGATTTAGATCAGTTTTACTCAAGATTATTTCGCTTCCAATTACTATATATTGTGCTTTAATAAATACACAGATACAACATATAGTAATTATACACACCTTATCCACAATTAGTCTCAATGCTACGCCATCACCTGTTTTTATGGGATTAGAGCCTGTGGATAAATAGTTAAGGAGCCAGATTGTGAAAACCATAGTGATAAAACGAGACGGATGTAAAGTCTCTTTTGACCAAACCCGCATCAGCGATGCTATCAAAAGAGCAGCCGAAGCTTGTCAGATCACTGATGATGATTATTGTGAGTTTGTCGCTCAATCTGTTTCACAATCTCTCGCAGGACGTTCGAATGTCGATATCCGTGAGATCCAAGACGCCGTTGAAAATCAGCTGATGGCTGGCGAGCACAAAGATATTGCCAGAGCTTATATTGAATACCGTCATGACCGAGATGTTGCTCGTGAGCAACGAGGACGATTAACTCAGGAAATCCGCGGTCTTATCGAACAGAGTGATGTCTCTATCTTGCACGAGAATGCGAATAAAGACAGTAAAGTTATCCCAACCCAACGCGATTTACTTGCGGGAATTGTGGCTAAACATTACGCAAAATTACATATCCTGCCAAGAGATGTGGTACTCGCTCATGAGCGCGGTGAAATTCATTATCATGATCTCGATTACTCACCCTTTTTCCCTATGTTTAACTGCATGCTGATTGATCTCAATGGTATGTTAACCAACGGTTTCAAGATGGGTAATGCAGAAATAGAACAGCCAAAATCCATTTCAACAGCCACTGCGGTGACTGCACAGATCATTGCTCAAGTCGCTAGTCATATTTATGGTGGCACGACAATCAACCGTATTGATGAAGTCCTTGCACCTTTTGTCAAAGCCAGTTACGACAAACACTATAAAGTGGCGCAAGAATGGCAAATAGCGGATAAAGAAGCTTACGCCAACGCACGTACAGAAAAAGAGTGTTATGACGCTTTTCAATCTTTAGAATATGAAGTTAACACTCTACATACGGCTAATGGTCAAACGCCTTTTGTGACCTTTGGCTTTGGCCTAGGCACATCAAAAGAAGCACGTTTAATTCAACGCTCAATCCTTGAAAATCGCATGGCGGGTTTAGGTAAAAACCGCAAAACGGCGGTTTTCCCCAAACTGGTTTTTGCTATTAAAGATGGCTTAAACCATAAATTTGGTGATCCTAACTACGACATCAAACAACTTGCTTTAGAATGTGCAAGCAAGCGGATGTACCCTGATATTTTAAATTACGATCAAGTGGTAAAAGTAACTGGCTCATTTAAAACCCCAATGGGTTGTCGTAGCTTCTTAGGCGTCTATGAAGAAAATGGCGAGATGCTCCACGAAGGGCGCAATAACCTAGGGGTGATCAGTTTAAACTTACCACGTATTGCCATTGAGGCCAAAGGAGATGAAGCCGCATTCTGGTCGCTGCTTGATAAACGTCTTGAATTGGCTAAAAAAGCCTTAATGACCCGAATTGCTCGTTTAGAAAACGTCAAAGCACGTGTTGCCCCTATTCTTTATATGGAAGGTGCTTGTGGCGTACGTTTAAAAGCGGATGACAGTGTTGCTGAAATTTTTAAACATGGCCGGGCCTCCATTTCATTAGGTTATATCGGTGTTCATGAAACGATTAATGCCTTATTTGGTACGCAAAAACACGTCTTTGATGATGAAACATTGAGAGCTAAAGCAATAGCAATTATTCAGCGTTTACGTGAAGCGACAGATCAATGGAAAGCAGAAACAGGCTATGGTTTTAGTCTTTACAGTACACCTAGTGAAAACTTATGTGACCGTTTTTGCCGTTTAGATGCAGCGGAATTCGGTATTATACCGGGGGTGACTGATAAAGGTTATTACACCAACAGTTTCCACTTAGATGTAGAGAAAAAAGTGAATCCATATGATAAGTTGGATTTTGAAGCCCCTTACCCGCCATTAGCCAATGGTGGTTTCATATGCTATGGCGAATATCCAAACTTACAACATAACCTAAAAGCATTAGAAGACGTTTGGGATTATAGCTACACCCGTGTCCCTTACTACGGCACAAACACCCCTATTGATGAATGTTATGACTGTGGTTATACCGGCGAATTTTCTTGTACCAGTAAAGGTTTTACCTGCCCTCGATGCGGTAATCACAACCCTGCAAGAGTCTCGGTGATACGCCGTGTATGTGGCTATTTAGGCAGTCCTGATTCGCGTCCATTTAATGCCGGTAAACAAGAAGAAGTTAAACGTCGAGTTAAACATCTGGCTAATGGTCAGTTAGGTTAATACTGTGAATTACCATCAATATTACCCTGTTGATGTTGTCAATGGCCCAGGAACACGTTGCACCCTGTTTGTTGCAGGGTGCGTACACCAATGTCGTGGTTGCTATAATAAATCAACTTGGTCACTAACATCTGGCAAGCCGTTTACCCAAGAAGTGGAAGATCAGATCATTGCTGATTTACAAGACACTCGTATTAAACGACAAGGACTATCACTTTCCGGTGGTGATCCCCTGCACCCTCAAAATCTTTCTGCTATATTAAAATTGGTAAAACGTGTTAAAACGCAATGCCCTGAGAAAGATATTTGGGTTTGGACAGGCTATTTATTGGCTGACTTAACCCCAGAGCAACAAGAAGTCGTTAGCTATATTAACGTACTGATTGACGGCAAATTCGTACAAGAACTTTATGATCCCGCATTACTGTGGCGCGGTAGTAGTAATCAGGTGATCCATAAATTGAAGTAATACACATTGAATTAACTGGAGGATATATGCCTTTAAGTGATAATAAATATGTAAGCTTTTCTGAAGATCATGAACTGAACTACCATTTAAAAAAATGGGGTAAAAAGCAATCGAAAGCCAATCGAGATCAACTCGTGAAGCTAGGCAGTGAATTGAAAAAGAAACTTGATGTTAAACATCTCCAACATACTGAAATAGATGCAGAGATAGAAAAAAATCTTTCATTATTTGAGTAATATCTCATGATCCCCAGTGATAAATCACCTTACTACTGGGGATCACTTCACTATTATAAAGCGCTCCTATTTAGTCACCTCCGTTATCAAATGCGAATCATTTTCAAAAACAATAGTCAAAGTGATTAGTTTTGTTTTATGATTAGTATTCTTAATTCTTCTTTTTATGACAATATTTAATATGAAATTTATTTTTTTACCTTTAATTTCAATCGTTTTAATAACTGGGTGTAGTAGTAAATGGGAGCCAAAAGGGGTACCCGATTACACATTACAAGAAGCAAAGTTAATTTGTGATTTGGATGCGAATACACGTTACCCTATTCGTAAAGAGGTACTACAACACACCGTTTATCGTGATGTAGAAAAAACCTGCCGTAAAGACGACAAAGAGCGTTGTGGGGATAAAAAGACCTATACAGAACGTGTTCCGATGACAGAAAGCTATGTAGCAGATATTAATCAAGAAGATAGAAAAACATTCTATACCTCATGTATGTCTTTAAAAGGTTGGGAACAAAAAAATTACTACTTTTGGCAATAAGCAGTAACTTAGTGACGTTGCCAAAAGAGCTTAGTACCAAAGCCGAGCTGATTATTCACCATTTTAATTTCTTGCAATTGTAATTGCCATAAAGGCACATGGATGGCGGCTAGCGCCACAGGGAAACGTAAGCAATACTGTTTTCTTGCTCTGATGTCGTCATTAGCGGTTAATAAAGACACTGTACCGGTGAATTGAACGCCTTGCAGATTGGCGACAGAAACCTCTTGAGTACTAATACTGCCCGCAACAAATAAATTTTCCTGCATCATTTGTGCGTGTCGTGTATATTTTTCTGAGAGAAAAACAAGTCGCATGTTGCTTTCATCGAACCAATAGAAACAATTCGCGCACCAAATATCCCCTAATGCACGAGTTGTACATAAGGTAAACACATGGTGACTGGCTATATATTGTTTAATTATTTTGATCGAGTCTGGCGTAGACATAATTTACCTGCATAGAAACTAAAAGAGACGCTGTTTAGGTGATAATTATATCACCAAAACAAGCGTCTTACCGCGTGTCTCTTTGTGCAGGTAACTTATCGAGAATAATTATAAATTAACGATAAATTTCCGCATTTACAGTCAGATAATCGTCACCTGTAGCACCGATAACTTTATAACCAGTTGCGCCTTCATCTTTTGCGATTTGTGCAATTTTAGTTGTTAAGCCATCTAAAGTATCGTTACCTGTAATTGTGATATACTCACCAGTAGAGGTATGGCTAGTTGCTACGCTGTCAGCAGCGATTGAACCGAATGAAATAGCACTTAAAGCTAATGTTGCAGCGATTAATGTAGATTTTTTCATGATGAACTCCAATTAAATTCTAAATTTGTTATCTATCGCGGAGTGTGTCTCTGTGATGTGGATCATATTATGCATTTTAATTTAACTTTAAAATTAGCAATTATTGCTGTTCTTTTTCAAAATAATTGAATGTATTTTTTTAGAAAAACGTTTTTTACGTCATAAATTTTTCACAACGTGTTGATATAATTACAAGATTTGAAACTTAGTGGTTTGTTAATAACTACCGTTAGAAATTAAGAAATTTTGTTTATTAAAATCATAAGTAGCACAAAAAGGAAAAAAGATGGCTGATACTCAATGGTCAATCTATATTGTCAGAAATCGTCTTGGCTCTCTTTATACCGGAATAACAACGGATGTTGAGCGACGATTTAATCAGCATCAAAATGGAACTGGCGCGAAAGCACTAAGAGGGAAAGGCCCATTATCATTGGAGTTTTATTGCCAAGTTGGCGATAGGCAACAAGCGTCTCAACTTGAATATCGTTTAAAACAGTTAAAAAAAATACAAAAAGAAAAGCTGATCATTGATCAGCCTTCAGACGTTGCACAGTATTTAGCATAATGAAAAGATGCGATTATCAAACCTCATCAAATAACGGCGAAAAGTTCACTAAGCCGTGAATATCATCAACATTGCCATTATCTAAAGCATAAAATTGAAATGCTTCTTCTGTATTCGGCCATTTGCAATGCAAGCCTTGTGATTTTGCCGGTATAAAACCTGATTTTTGATAATAAGTTGGCTCACCTAATACCACAACAGCGCCATAACCAAACTCATTAAGGCTATCAAGCCCTTCATTAATCAATTGACGACCGATGCCCTGACCACGGTATTGTGGCGCCACAGCTAATGGCGCAAGACCTACCCATTGGCAATCTTTTCCCTCAATATCTACAGGTGTAAAACCGATATAACCAACAATCCGGCCTTCGTCATTGATTGCCACCATACCTAAGGTTAATAATCCCTCTTCACGTAAGTGACCAACTAAATCGGCTTCTGCGCCTGTTGGAAATGATTGGCGTAAAAGATCATCAATAGCAGGAATATCAACAGGAATTTCAACACGTATTAGCATGAAGTTGAGCTCAGTTCATGGCTGTGTGCGGTGTCTTCAACTTCATCTTGAAGGCCACTTTTCACAAAATCAGCCAATTGTAGTAAACCAAAACGTAATACAGATGGCATAGAGTCTAACTCAATTGCATCCATTAGGTTCTTAACATATAACCCAAGTTCTGTATCGCCCTCAATTTGTAAGCGTCGTTGGAAAAACAAGGTGTCCGGATCTTCTTTACGCGCGGCAATTAAAATAAGATCGTTAGCATTACCACTAAAACTTACATCTTCTTTTTCAGAACGGCTTACGATTAATTTATCATCACAAACACTGATAAACCACTGCAAATGTAAATCTTTAATTTCTACCTTTAGCCATTTATCTTCTAAGAAGTGTAAATCCCCCTCAGCTAATGCTTCGCGGAATTGCCAACTTAAAAACTGTTCTAAAATATCACGTTGCAAAGCAAATGGTGTGATTTGCAAAGGGTAACGCAAGAAACGAGGGCCATCTTTAACTAGGCGGGTGCGAATTTTATTAAACACTTTCGGACTCCTTAACATTTAATTGCGGCTATTGTGCCAGATATAGATAGCGATTCTGCGATCCTACATCAATATTCCGTTAATCGGTTGTTCATATTTTGAGTTATTTAATTTTACTTAAGTAAAACTCAATATTCTCTGCCCTAAATCAAAACCTTTTTTTATCCTGCTTATTACAATTTCTGATCATTTTTAATCTCTAAAGGGAAGTGAAGATGGAATTGTTGTGCCCAGCAGGTAACTTACCCGCATTAAAAGCCGCTGTTGATAATGGTGCAGATGCCGTTTATATCGGCTTAAAAGATGACACCAATGCTCGCCATTTTGCTGGCTTAAACTTCACAGAAAAGAAATTGCAAGAAGCCGTCAATTACGTACATCGCCATCAGCGAAAACTGCATATTGCCATTAATACTTTTGCTCATCCTGATGGATTTGAACGTTGGCAAAAAGCCATTGATATGGCGGCTCATTTAGGTGCCGATGCATTAATTTTGGCCGATATTGCTATGCTAGAATACGCAGCTGAACGCTATCCACAGATAGAGCGTCATGTATCGGTACAGGCGTCGGCCACTAATACTCAGGCAATCGCATTTTATCAACGCAATTTTGATGTTGCACGTATTGTACTACCACGCGTTCTTTCTATTCATCAAGTCAAACAATTGGCTCAAAGTAGTCCTGTTCCTTTAGAAGTCTTTGCCTTTGGTAGTTTGTGCATCATGGCTGAAGGACGCTGTTATCTTTCCTCTTATCTAACTGGTGAATCGCCTAATACTGTCGGAGCCTGTTCCCCAGCTCGTTTTGTCCGTTGGCAGCAAACACCACAAGGTATGGAATCTCGCCTCAATGATGTCTTAATAGACCGTTATGCTCCTGATGAAAATGCAGGGTATCCTACTTTATGTAAAGGACGTTATTTTGTTGATAAACACTGCTATCACGCCTTAGAAGAGCCAACCAGCTTAAATACACTAGCGCTACTACCTGAACTTATGGCTATGAATATTGCCTCTGTCAAAATTGAAGGTCGCCAACGTAGCCCCGCGTATGTTACTGAAGTTGCAAGAGTATGGCGTGCAGCTATTGACCAATGTAAAAAAGATCCTCAAGGTTTTAAAACCCAACCGCGTTGGATGAGTGCATTAGGAAAAATATCTGAAGGAACACAAACAACATTAGGTGCTTACCACCGGAAATGGCAATAATAAGGGATATTAATATGAAATACGCATTAGGCTCTGTACTTTATTATTGGCAAAAAGAAACACTTGAGACATTTTATCAGCAAGCAAAACAGAGCGATGCTGATATTATCTACTTAGGCGAAACAGTCTGTAGTAAGCGCCGTGAGACTAAACCACAAGATTGGATTAATCTGGCCAAAGAAGTGGCTAAAAGTGGTAAACAAGTGATCCTTTCTACCTTAGCACTACTACAAGCGCCTTCTGAACTAAAAGAGATAGCAAAGCTGGTGGATAACGGTGAATTTTTAGTTGAGGCTCATGATTTTGGTGTGATCAATATGCTTTATGAGCGTCATTTACCTTTTGTAGCAGGCCATGGATTAAACTGCTATAACGCTTATGCACTACGTTTATTACAGAAACAAGGCATGATACGTTGGTGTATGCCCGTTGAACTGTCTCGTGAGTGGTTAAATAATCTTTTAATTCAATGTGAAGAATTAGCGATTAGAGATAAATTTGAAGTAGAAGTATTCGCTTATGGTCATCTTCCTTTGGCTTATTCAGCGCGTTGTTTTACTGCTCGCTCAGAAAATCGTGCTAAAGATGATTGTGAAACTTGCTGTCAAAAATACCCACAAGGCCGTCAGGTATTGTCACAAGAAAACCAACAGGTGTTTGTTTTAAATGGTATTCAAACGCAAAGTGGCTACTGTTACAATTTAGGTAATGATTTAACTTCAATGGCAGGTTTAGTCGATATCGTCCGTCTTTCACCGCAGTCTGATGAAGTTTTTACTACCTTAAAACAATTTCGCCAAAATGAACAAGGCGCACACCCTATTAACACCATCCATCATCATGATTGTAATGGTTATTGGCGTAAACTGGCTGGTTTAGAATTAGTTGAATAAGTAGATATTTTTTGAAATCTAAATAAGGTGGAAAATAAAATTATTATTCCACTTTATTTTAATAAACATCTACTCATAAACAAAGGTCACACCGATAACGGATTTTACATTACCCGCTCTTACTCTTTCTCCCGTTTCACCATACGAAGCAGATAGCCTTAAACTCACACTATTATTCGTCACATTGCCTAATTTGACCGGTGTATTAGCAGGAATAACACCATTATTATTTGATATTTTAATTCCAACCCCTTTAGCAGGAGAGTTAGATGATATATTGGTAAAGACCGTATTATTCACATCAGACGTTGTTCCTGTTAAATAGTAAGAAATATTTTGTTGTCTAGGACAAAAAATAGATAAAGGAATAGGTTGCGCATTACCCGGATATTCAGGAAGATTAATCGTGACATTTCTACTAGAAAGATCACAGCCCCCAGTAGGCATAATAACATCATTTAATGCGTAAATATTCCATGTAAAAAAACGAGGGTGCCCACCATCCCAATCTGCAATTTTGTACATTTCTATTTTTGCAATTAAATCCCCCTTATTTATTTGCTTCCCTCCCGCAGCACCAATACTTTTCAAATACAATCTAAGATTTAGTGGGATAAAATTTCTGTCTTTAATATTAATAACTTTTGTATCGTAATAAAGAGGAATAGGATAATAACTGTTATACCATAATAAAGAGCCGTCAAAATTATTCAGCGCGCCTCCAAAAGTCGTTCCACTAACTAAATTAACATGGTCAACGTCTATTGGATCTCTAGGTCCACCATAAGAATCATTTTTACAAAGAATTTGTTGAGATAAATCCACTACCAAATTCTGGTTTACTTCAACTCGAGGCGTTAAATTAACGCGTATATTAGCAGCACCATCACCAACAATTTGTCCCGTTGAAGCGACTTTACAAGTAAATGATAGTACTGGGTTTGAAAATAAACCGAAGCTTAAATACAATAAAAAACGCATTGTTTTTTTATAGCTTATCATAATGTTTTTTCTATAATTTAATTAAATAACAATTACATAAATACATAGGTAACATTAATTATTGCCTGTACTGATCCCTGTGTAGGTCTACCATTCACAGAGATGGCTCTTACTCGTAAAGGAAAAATTGCAGCAAACGAATACTCACCAACTTCAACCACTTTTTTCGAACCGTTTCTTAATTTATTACCTGCAGTATCTTGTAATTCTAAATGAAGATTTTTAGCTGAGCCCTGATTTCTATAGTATCCAGTACTATCATCAAGACCGGTGAATGTCGCTTCAATAGAAGTTGTACCAATAGGACAATTTCTTAATTC
Organism: Proteus sp. HMSC14B05; assembly: GCF_001808035.1. Lineage (NCBI taxonomy): Bacteria > Pseudomonadati > Pseudomonadota > Gammaproteobacteria > Enterobacterales > Morganellaceae > Proteus > Proteus sp. HMSC14B05. The sequence goes on from NZ_KV791989.1 coordinate 31,026, forward strand.
CAAATCAACGGGATACCATTTAGAGGTAGAGCCTGGGATCATAAAATCGAATGTATATAGGTCGCCCATGTCCACATTGGCTGTTTTTGTGATTGTTTCACAAGGCCTTGCTATTACACTTCCATTAACAGTAATTGTTGCATCTGCAGCCATAGCGAATGAAGTATTGCAGCATAAAATAGCAAATATTACGTTTTTTACTCCTCGCCATTTATATTTCATCATTGATTCTCTTTATCTCTATTGGTACTCGAGTGTAAAAGTGGCACTGGCTTTAATTTTTCCAGCTAAGACAGGCATATCAGATGCCATTAATCGACTATAGAAAAAAACGGTGTTACTTTTTCCTGCAACTAAGGGGATCCATTTAAGTTGGTCACTACTTGGATTAATAGGAATGGGTGACCTTTCACTATCTAATATTTGTATTCCAACACCAGAAGCAGATGTTGCTATCGGATCTAACGCTAATAATGAAGGATTATTTCTATCTGAAATACCATTAAAATAGAATTTCACAGCAATCACTGATTCTCCACAAGGCTCCAGTATTATATGAAAAGGAATAAAGGGTGTTGTTTCTCCCACTTTATATAACCGCTTAACTTCATTATTTAATAAATCAATAGTTTGGTATTGTGATTCTGGTGCAACTGCACAGGTGTTATCTCTCATATAACCTGTTATTTGAATAATGCTATCGGCAGAATATGCAACACTAGGTGATAATGATAAGAAAAATAACCATAGTGTTGTCAAAATACCCTTAATATTATTAGTCATTATTTATTCCTTAATAGGGTGGCACTCTGCACTATATTCAACATAAAGTTTATCTGGATCTTGTGGTGGTAATGTGTAATTTACTAAGCATTGTTGCTCTTTCTTACTACCCCAATTCACTTTTAATTGCCCTGAAGGTGATAACCCTGTTAAATAAACTTTTCCTTCATCTGCCACAATCCCAGTATTATTACCTGAATCAACGATAGCCCCGAAAGGTACTGGTTTCCCTTTATGGGTTAATGTCGTAATTGCTTTTATCCCAACACTAGGCTCAAATGTGATCGCACTAATGGCCCCACGAGTAGGAACTACGCTTTTCACCGCATTATCTATTTCAATATTGTTAGAGAATGAATTGGTATCCAATGCAATACGGTTTTCTTTATATTCAGAAACATAAGGTAAAACCGCATAACCATTACTGTCTGTCGTGATGCCACTATTGTTTTCTAATTTTATATTTTTAACTTCAGGTACTTTAACTAACACCGCTGTTTGATATATAGGCTGACTAAGTGTTATACCACCTGAGTGAGCTAAAATACTGCCACTCATACCATAATTTATTTGATGTGATGTATCGGTATAGTTATAACCTATATTGCTATTCATATAAGAACCGTTATAACTTAATGAGGCATATCCTGTTGAGTCCGATTCTTCTTCATGAGAATAACCTGTTTGAATATTGTAACTTAAGTTTTTATCTTCCAATAATGTACCGTTTAATCCGATAGTATTGTTAAAACGTTTCTTCATGTTATGCGAGGAGTTAGTACTTAAACTCGCATTTTGCCATATAGAATCATTATCAGAACGCATAAAGTTACTAAAAGGAATACTAGTATTAAATGCTAACATCTGATCTTTACTATCATTCCATGATGTTTTAGATAAGCTATAATTTAGGCCTAAATTAATACCTTTAATAATAGTATTAAGGCCTATCTGTAATTGATTATCTTGTTTTTTAGAATTCCAATAACGCTGATTAGTACCAATAATATATAACGTAGATTGATCACCTATTTTTTGAGTAATATTGAGTTGTATCCTTTGCCTTTTATTATAAATAAGATCGTAGTAACTTTGTGGCAATCCACTAACTTCAACAACACCATCCTCCGTTTGTATATAATTTCCTCTCATTTTTTTATAAGTAGTCTCTGCTAAAGTATAAAAACCACTCGTCGCATATTTATAACCGGCAAGTTGCACCCTTGTGCCTAATTCATTGATAGATTTATTATAAAGAATACGTATCGATTGCCCACGGTGTGTAGAGTCATCGGGTAGTATTGATCTCGCTTCGGTAATATCAAATGATAAAGCCCCAAAACGCCCAATATTTTTACCTACCCCAATACTTGCCGCTTGGTAATTTTTGGATAACTGGGTTCCTCCATAAATGGTCCAACCCGCAGGTAAGCCGTGGATCACTGATCCTTGTAAAAAATAAGGCCGCTCCTGCTCATCATTACCCGAACGGTAACTACCTACAGTCACTGAATATTTGGTATGCCCTTCCCTTTGTAATAAAGGGACTGATGAATATGGCACAGTAAAGGTTTGTGTTGAACCATCAGACTCGGTAATGGTTACCTCTAAATCGCCACTGTTACTTGTTGAATAGAGATCATCAATAACAAAAGGACCCGGTGGAAAAGAGTTACGGTAAATCACATAACCATTTTGCTGTATAGTAACCTCGGCATTAGTCCGGGCGACACCTCGAATAATCGGAGCAAAACCTCTTTGGCTATCCGGTAACATAACTTCATCAGATGACAGTTGAAAGCCTCTAAAGTTGATGCTGTCGAAAACTTCACTTTGTGTGTAGCTATCACCAATAATAAGACGAGAATATAATTTATTAATACCACGTTCTATATAAGTATTCAGATGTTTCCAACTTGATTTATTAATAGAATCATAAGAATAAATAGAGTTATCACGAAGACGCCATGGCCCAAGATTGATCCCACTTTGTAAATTGAGATGAGTAAAATGAGTATCTGGGCTACCATCGTTGCGAGTTTTACTCCCATTTAAAATATAGGTAATAAATCCAGCCACAATACCATCATCCCATAACTCTGGTGGAATAAAGCCTCGAGACTGATTGACTAAATATACTTGAGGTATAGTGAGATTGAGCTTTTGTGAACCAACATCAAAATTTGCTGTGGCTTGAGCAATTAATGAAGTAAGTGACTGACAATGTTCATCGAGCTCATTTTTCTGTTCAACATTATTTTTATCTTTATTTTGTTCATCCGTTATGAGATTTAAATTAACATTCCAACTTTTTAGCTCTGCTTTTGTGATACATGGTGATAGCTGCCCTTTATTCTCAATAAAATTGATATATTGGGTTTTTAAGAATATGTCATTTAAGTAAATATCAACCAGATAATTACCTTCAGGTACTTCTAATCCTTTCTCAAAAGAAGATAGATCAGCGACAGACTCCGGGTTATCTGATAAGAAATAGGGGTTATAATAAAACTCCTCCTCAGACTTTGAGTCAACTGAAAATAGTAGCGCAAGTATAAAAATAAATAATTTTACGTTATTTATTTTTATGCCGCTTAAGCTATTTATACCTGTTGAAAATGACATAATATCACTCTTTCAATTCTACAATATTAAATAATGATTATCTAACGTCGACGATTGTTTTTGGTGTGATGGCACCATAATCATTAATAGTTTGAAACGAGAGTTTCCCATAAGCTGATGTTGGAATAGAGATAGACTTATCTTCAAAAGGTGGAACCATAGTGTTCTCTAATTTTTTACCACCAAGTTCTAATTCAGTCATCGTAATAAAATAAGGTGTCGGATTTTTTATAATAAGTGTGTCATTATTACGTTTAAATTGTAGTTTTTTATAATTTTCATCTGGAGATATGGTGAGATCTTTTGGTCTATAAAAGAATTTTATTTTACTAATAATCGCAAGTTGTAACATATTCTCATTAGCAAGTGATTTTTCTACAGCGGGGATAGATTTTACACTCAACCAAAATAAAGTTTCTCTATCTTTCGGTAATTTATTGTTAGTTGCATCTATAATTCTTAAAGTATTCTCTTTTTTACCCTGCATAGAAAATAGAGGAGGCGTAATAACAAAAGAGTTATCTTTCTTTCCTTCGCTATTTTCTATCCAAGACTGTATTAAATAACGTTTTTCATCATTATTAATTACTGGTAATTTTACTTGCTTTTCACCTGCAAAATAAATGACTCTAGTTGCCCCTAATGATACAGCAGCATATGCTTGGTTAATGACACATAGAGTTAAGAGCATTAAAAAAAGAAGCTTTATTTTAGAAAAAGTTAGAATACTATTCATTTTTATAATCCACTATAGCTAATCTTGGTGTATGTCTTATTAAAATAACCCACAAAAAAGTAAAAAGCCTTATACTAAAAAATAGTATAAGGCTATATATTATTCGTATTGGACAGCAAAGGTTGCGTTCGCGTTTGCGATACCAGGTTCAGTTGCACCTAAAGCATAATATCTTGCTTGGAATGGAATAATATTTTTTCCATCATGTAATTTAGTTGCATTACCGAATCCAGCGCCGTCAAAAGACATTGGTGCACTCTTACTATCTAAAATTTGAATACCGACATTTTTAGCACCACCAGCAGAAGAAGAAGATACTGCTAATACGTCATCTTGTCCTGCAGCAGAAACCCCTGTAAAAGCAACTTTTGCAGTACTAGCTACTTTAGAGTCACAATCATTTAATTGGATAGTAAAATTAGTATTTTCGCTAAAATCACCAGCTTTCGCTAATTTTGCAGTTCTCACTTGACCTAATTTAACTATTTGGCCATCAGATGAAGAGTCAACAGCACATGCTGCATTTACTAATTCACCTTTAAAAAATATTTCGCCACCATTCACGGTTACAGGTCCATTTCCTACAGGATCTTCAGCTGAAACAGCAAAAACAGAACCTACAGATAATGCAGAGATCACAAAAAGTTTCAAATAATTAAGTTTCATATAAATTACCTTAATTCCTAGAAAATAATAAACACATTTAATTACGATTTTTCATAGACTTTTATCTTATTTAGATAATAAGATAAAAGTTACTAAGAAATTAAATTGACATCGATATAATAATACTTAATTAAAAATTAACAATTAATTTTTTAAAATTTTTATTCTTACTTTAATTGAATGTTTTATTTTGATTATTTAATTTAGCCCTTCTAAATTAAATTCATTATAATAAGATTAGTTTATTTTAATTAAGTGTCATTACTGGTTTTTATATAATTGTTTGTTTTTTATGTTTATATAAAAAGTAATTAATTTATTTTTTATATATTAAGATAAGGAAAAGCACTTAAAATAGTTCACATTAATTATTATAACAATAACATTAATTATTTAAGCTTATTAAAAAACATTATTATTATTAAGATAATATCTTTAGATAGAGATTGCATAAAAATAAAATAATTCAAACAAAATTTTGTTATTAATAGACTATTATAGAAAATTCACACTAAAATAAAAAATACGGGATAACTTTTCAGTAATCCCGTCCTATTTACCTAGCATATTACAGATATTATTTACTTTGAACGGTGGTAATGTCTCACCCAATGCTTAAATTGATGAGTAATTTTCCTTAACTCACCATTGCGCAACATCCCCACTAACACCCCCAAAATGGTATATATCACGCCTAAAACCAGCATCATCACGATATCCCCTAGGATGCTTTGGAATGATAATCCCATCTGGTTAATTCCGGCCATAGCATTTACAGCCCATGTAGAAGGTAATGCAGAGGATATTGCCAATACCCAATCCGGCATAGCTTGTAATGGCCAAATAGTTCCCGAAATATAGAATACAGGTGTCGTCACAAATGCCAATGTTAAGTAAATCATCTCAACACTGCGCAAGCATTCGGTGATCAACTTACCTAATCCTAATACCGCTAATAAGAATGGGAAGGTCAACATCCAAATTTGATAAAGTGGTGCTTCTTGACGATAGCCTAATACCCACGGCCATAGTGCAAAGAACACCGAAGATAAAAAGAGCCAAATCGGTATAAGTGCAGATAGCGCGCCTAAATATACCGCTAACGGAGGCTTCCCTTTTGGCGTTCCTCTGACGGCGATACTCACTCGTACACAAGCAATTAATAATGAGTGTTGCAATAACATCACTAACAAGCCTGGGAAAATAATGGCGGCAAAACTGACCCCAGGGTTATACATGGCGATAGTTTCACTTTGGATCGGTTTTAATAATATTTTTGACTGTGTCGCACTAAAACCCGCATTTTGTAAGATACGGCCGTTATAGTTATCTAATAATTGCTGATACGCCTGCATTAATTCTTGCTGAATTTGTCCACTAGCAAGGCGGTTGGTCGCATCCCCATACACAGGAACGGTAACATTTTTGCCATTAAGCAGTTTTTTTTCAAAATCTGTTGGAATGATAATAATGGCAAACAGTTCACGCATGATCATGTCATGACGAGCTTCATCTAAATTATCATATCCCTTTAAGCTTAATTTAGGTGTGGCATCTAATGAGCGGATAAGGGCATAACTGGCGGGACTATGATCTTGATTGATCACCGCCACAGGCAGATCCCACAATACAGGTTTAGCGTAGACTAAACTCATAATGCAAAGAGAAACCAATAATAACATCCACATCGGTTTTTCTAACATGCCTAATAAAACACGCTTAAATGTTTGGAAATACATCTGCATCATACGACACCTACCTGTAATTCCAATCTTTTAAAGATGCGTTTGCGAACTAAAAGCGCAATCGCAAAAGGATAAATCAACAAAAGCGTGCACACATAAAGAATACCTTGTAACGAAACTTCCCTTAAGAAGATATCAAACATAGCATTTAAGGCGTGCGTTAACGGCTCTAGATTAGAAATGATTCGAGCAGGTAATATCATCGACAGTTCAGGCACTGCCATCCCTGAAAAAGCTAAGGCGATACTCACTAGCATACCTATCATACTGTATGCGGTTATCGCACTATTGGTAAATGTAAACAACAGCAACCCAATACTTTGTGCCGCGATGATATAAAAGAACCCCACCAATATCATATAAAGCGGATTACCATTGACTTTTGCCCCTGAAAAATGCACTAACGCCGCTAATTCAACCATTAATAATGTTAAGAAAAACAGCGTATAAGGTGCTAATTTACCTATTAGGGCAAAAGTGAAAGGTTTTAAGTTTAATAGCATATTACCCCGTGATAAGGAGTAAATCGTGCAGGTGACAACAAAGAGTTGCAGCATATGGATGGTTGCAGCAAATTGTTGATAGTAGATATAACTACCACTGGCATTAAACAGGCTGTCATAAGAGAGTGTTACTTTGGCTAAAGGCGGCACCGGCTTATTCATCTCTTGCGCTAAAACAGTGCGATATTGAGCATTAAGCTCAGCAATTAACCCGCTAAAATCCTGTATAGCATAGCTACCCGCAGCATAATACAACCCATTGTAATACATTCGGGTTGTCGGCTGTTTACCTGCTAATACATCTTTTTCAAAATGGCGGGGGATCATTAAAATAGCGTAATCTTTTGCACTTCCTAGCTGCTCTAAGGCGGTTCGCGGATTTGTATCTAGTGCACTTAATTTTGCATGAGAGCCTGCATTTAAATCTCGGATCAACGTTTTTGATAGTGGACTATTATCATTATTGATAACGGAAACTGGCAAGTTCAGCAAAGTACCTTCTGAAAAGTTAGCACTAATTAATGTGAATAACATTAATGGAAACAGCCAGCTTAGCCAGTGGAACACTGGACTTCGCACTGCCATATGGGTTTCTCGTGAGAATGCGCTATTAAAACCACGCCAAGCTGCCTTTACTCTCATTATTCGCCCTTACTTATCCCAACGCCATAATGCGCTCATACCAGGACGTAGTCCTTCAATTTGTGCCGTTGGATACAGTCGAACTTCAAAGGTTTTTAAGTCGAAATCTCCTGTTGCACGCGTCGCTCTTTTCGTTGCGTAATCTCCCATAGGAGCAATATAGCGAACTTCTGCTTCCACTTCTTTATTGCCTAACGCAGGAACAGTGATGGTGATACGATCGCCTTTGCGGATATCGGCTAAAATATCTTCACGCAAGTTATATACAAAATAGGCTTCAGGGAGACGAATTAACGTAGCTAATGGGCTATTGGCATTAAAAAGCTCACCCACTTCCGCAGGAATAGGCCCCACTTCGCCGTCAACCGGAGCTTTTACCTGTAAATCTTGTTGCTGAACTTTCAGCTCAATTAATTGCTGCTCTGCTTGTTGTAGTGCGGCTCGGTATTTCTCACGTAATTCAATACGATCACCGTTTTTCGCTTCATCTAATTCAGCTTGAGCGGCTTTGGCTTGCTGCACGGCAACATCTCGACGACTACGAGCACTATCAAGCTCATTGGCAGAGACATAACCTTTATTGGCGACCGCACTAAGACGTTGGTAATCTTTCGTTGCATTGGTGGCTTGTGCTTGCGCCTGAGATAAGATCGCTTGTAAATTGCGAATGCTTTCTTCTCTTGTACCGTGAATAGAGAGATCTAATTGAGCTTGAGCTTGGGCTTTTGCCGCTTCCAGTGCAGCCACTTGAGCATTGAGTTCTGGGCTATCTAAGGTGATCATCAATTGCCCCGCTTTAACATCATCACCCCGCTCAATATGACGCTCTATAACACGTCCTTTGGCTTTAGAGGCCACAATAACTTCAGGTGCATCCACTTCACCTTGCAGTAATAAATATTGATTATGCGCGCGGAAAAGAACGGCTAATGCAATAAGTATTAGCATTAATAAAATAAGATAGATGGCTCTTTTTTTCATATAACGATTAGACCTTAATAGTGAAGTAGAACACTCACTGATAGCGTTATCTTACACAATAACTGGCTATTTCTTTAAGAATTTTGTGCGCTAGATCACTGACTCAGAGGAAGATTTTCTTTGATAGTGCGATTAAGTTATTCTTATACCAAATTTTATTACTCCATGAATAGCCTCATTTTATCTACGTTTTTTTAATTTATTAAATAAACACAGAAAGTGGTACACACAACTTATGTACGAATTTGATTTAATTTTGCTGTTATTACAGCAAATGTGCGTTTATCTCATTATTGCGTGGTTTCTCAGCAAAACGCCGCTATTTACGCCTCTTTTACAAGTGACTATCAAACTTCCACATAAATTAATGTGCTATGTGATTTTCTCCATTTTCTGCATTATGGGCACCTATTTTGGATTGCATATTAATGACTCTATTGCTAATACCCGTGCTATTGGCTCCGTATTAGGCGGATTATTAGGTGGCCCGTATGTAGGCTTTCTCGTTGGCTTCACGGGTGGCTTACACCGCTATTCCCTCGGCGGGATGACAGCGTTAAGTTGTATGGTATCCACTATCGCAGAAGGATTAATTGGTGGATTAGTTCATCGTTATTATGTAAAACATGGACAAATGCACCGCATATTTAATCCTTGGACAGCGGCTACCGTCACCTTTTTTGCCGAAATAATACAGATGAGTATTATTTTATTACTCGCTCGTCCTTTTGATGAAGCACTTTCTTTAGTAAAAAATATTGCCGCTCCTATGATTGTAGCAAATACAATAGGTGCTGCGATGTTTATTAGGATATTACAAGATAGACGTGCCATTTTTGAAAAATATACCAGTGCTTTCTCCGCTCAAGCATTAAAAATTGCGGTTTGCACTGAAGGTATTTTACGTAAAGGCTTTAACCAAGATAATAGTACTCGTGTTGCAAAAGTTATCTACCAAGAATTAAAAGTCAGTGCTGTCGCCATTACGGATAGAGATAAACTACTCGCTTTTATTGGTATTGGCGCTGATCATCATTTGCCGGGTACACCGATTTCCTCAGAACAATCTAAACAAGCCATTAATAATAACGAAGTCGTGTATGCGGACGGCAATGAGACACCTTATCGATGTACCCTTTCTCCACATTGTAAATTAGGCTCGACACTGGTTATTCCTTTACGAGGAGAAAATAATCGCGTTATTGGCACCATAAAGCTCTATGAAGCAAAGAATCGCTTATTTAGCTCCATTAATAGAACCTTAGGAGAAGGGATCGCCAGTCTATTATCAGCACAAATTCTTGCCGGACAATACGAAAGAAATAAACAATCACTATTAGAATCAGAAATTAAATTACTACACGCACAAGTCAATCCCCACTTTTTATTTAATGCATTAAATACATTACAAGCCGTTATTCGTCGTGATAGTGATCAAGCAAAACAGTTAGTGCAATTTCTGTCAGCTTTTTTTCGTAAGAATTTAAAAAGACCCGAAGCGATAGTGACACTCAGTGATGAAATTGAACACGTCACGGCTTATTTACAAATTGAAAAAGCGCGCTTTCAAGAAAGTTTACAGATAGATATTCAGATACCTGAACATTTAGCCACTGCGCGCCTTCCTGCATTTTCGCTTCAGCCTATGGTTGAGAATGCAATTAAACATGGAACATCACAGTTATTAGGCATCGGAAAGATTACAATTAGAGCGCATCAAGAAGACCACTTAATAGTGATCGAAATTAGTGATAATGCAGGGCTTTATCATTCGCAAGGCGCATCACATCAGCTCGGTTTAGGAATGAGACTTGTCGATAAGCGGATTAAATTACGCTATGGTGATCTATATGGTGTACTTGTGGAGTGTCAGCCTGATAACTATACCAAAATAAAAATCTGTTTACCCTTAGAAAAAAATATGGATAACGCAGCATAACAATGAATATATTAATCGTTGATGATGAGCCGCTTGCTCGTGAAAATTTACGTTGTTTACTCGAAGAAGAAAAAGATATTCATATTATTGGTGAATGCAGTAATGCTATTGAGGCGATAGGGGAAATACATCGTAAAAAACCTGATGTGGTTTTTCTTGATATTCAAATGCCACGTATTACTGGCTTAGAAATGGTCTCAATGCTTGATCCTGAACATCGCCCTTATATTGTCTTTCTAACGGCATTTGAAGAATATGCTATTCAAGCATTCGAAGAGCATGCTTTTGATTATTTGCTCAAACCATTAGAGCAAGAGCGTTTAGCCAAAACATTAAGTCGTTTACGCCAAGGCAATAAACAAAATATTGATTTATTATCACCACCTGAAGAACGCTTAAAGTGCATTCCTTGTACTGGGCATAGCCGTATTTGGCTAATGCCAATCGATGAAGCCGTGTTTGCTACATCACGATTAAGCGGTGTCTATGTCACCAATAATCAAGGGCAAGAAGGTTTTACTGAGCTTACATTACGTACTTTAGAAACACGCACCCCGCTGGTACGTTGCCATCGTCAATATTTAGTGAATATGGATTATGTCAATGAAATTGTATTTGGTGATAATGGACAAGCAGAACTTATTTTACATAATAATAAACAAATTCCGGTCAGTCGACGTTACCTTAAACCCTTAAAAGAAGCGATTGGCTTAATTTAATCAGTAAAAAGGAATAAGCTAGATGGAACCCATTTATATTAAAGTTTATATTAATCGCATCGAAGTTCGTGATCTTCACACCAAAAAAGAATTTTCTGTAGAACGTCATTTTACTCATAGCCGAATGTTAATTGGTGATTTTTACCCTGCTATTGAAGCGATACGAACAGCACTTACTCAAATAGGTATTAACCCATTATCCTTTTTTTGTCGAAAAAGAAATGTGGTAATTCATCCTTTAGAACGTACCGAAGATGGATTATCCCAAGTAGAAATTCGATTATTCAATGAAGTCATTGCCGGTGGGTTGAATAACAAATACAAAAAAATCGTTATTAGTGCAAAACTCACACCACTTATGGATGCAGAGGTGATTGAATTAATCAATAAATCATAACTCTATATAAAATCAGTATTTAACCATTTACAAATAAGTGTCTAAATACTTATTAAAAACCTGCTGATATTGTTTTCTAGAAAATATAAATTGTTTAATAGGTGTTATTCCATGCTTATCCAAATCTAAAGCCTCCTCTCTATCTAATCCATCCTTATATGCAATATTATTCCATTTCACCTAATGTTCTGTAATATCTAAAGTACAAGAAATCACAGAACAATAATCACTACCACAATGGCAACGATAAAGCACTAATCGATTATTCTCTAATTGACTATAAACAGGTTTAATACCTAAATATTGTTCGGCTTTACTGTAAATTATTTTATTACGATTGTAATTAGGAAAGTTATCTTTATCAACAATAAAAATATCAAAATCAAAATCTAAAAACCGCCAATCCGTTTGCCGATCAAACCCCAACCATTTGTCTAATCCCTTACCATCAATATAGAAATTAATGCACTCTTGGAATATGCCAATAAAATGTACCCAATTGAGTAATTATTTATTTCTACTTTATATAGAAAAAACCAGCCAATTTTTGTTGACTGGTTTTTCAATTTATATCATCAACTCAATTGAATACTGAGTGAATTATATTCTTATTGATTATGAGTGCTACTACGGCGACGTGGTACATTTTCGTTATTACCGCCCTCGCTCACCATTTACCTGAACAATTTGCTTAATCCATTAGAGCAAGAGCGTTTAGCCAAAACATTAAGTCGTTTACGCCAAGGCAATAAACAAAATATTGATTTATTATCGCCACCAGAAGAACGCTTAAAGTGCATTCCTTGTACTAGGTATAGCCGTATTTAGCTAATGCCAATCGATGAAGCAGTGTTTGCTAGATCACAATTAAGCGGTGTCTATTTTTAAGCTATATTTAAAGTGTTATTTATCATTTTAATACGCTTAGCTAATATGGTTGCACAAATAAAACCAAGCAAACTAAAAGTGACCATAATACTAAATACATAGTTATATCCTTGAATGCCCTCAAAATTATCTAATAATGACCCATAGAGAGCATAAGCAAACATGGAAGGCATATAACCAATAATACACCCAAACGCCATCGCTGAACCTGCATATTGTCTTGGTGTTCCAATTTCATCCATTGGTGCAAAGAAAATAGCTCTTTGCGAGAAAATGATTGCACCGAAACCTAATGTTGCAGTCATACCTAAATAGACATTCATTGAGTCATGAGGCAACATAATGAAAATAGCCATTGCAATCGCAGATAATAAAAATGTCCATTTCAGATATATTGTTGGCGATTTTGCAACTTTGTCAGCTAAAAATCCGCCTAATGGACCACCTATCATTTTTAGTGCATATTGATTAATAATGCCATAGGCACCGATAAGGGCTATTGGTAGTGCGTAAATATCTTTTAAAAAAGGAATAAAATAAGTTAACCCACAGTAAGCAGAATAAACAAAGAAGATACTCATTGATGCTAACCATAAGTTAGGACATTTTACGACATTTTTAATCCCTTCCAAAACTTGGCGATTAGCTTCACTTGCTGAGGAGGTTTCCTTCTTATCGTCATTATCCACAATAAAATATGTAATTATACCTACTATTATTGTAGCAAGCGTATAATAAATTAATCCTGCTTGCATACCTGTTTTACCTTCACCAAATAAAACAAATATATAAAGAGCTCCCGAAGCTACTAGAACATCAACAACCCCTCGCCCAGCTTCTAGAAAACCAAACATACGTCCTTGTTCTTCTTTATTTCCTAATAAACGTACCGATTTTAGTAAAACAGGCCAATAAACAACCTCGCCGAAAAATGCCATTGCACCAAATGCAATTAAATAACCCGTAAAAGGAGGCAATGTGCTTAAATAAGCACCACATAAACCTACTCCAATTAAGCCCGCTGGTAATAAAATTTTCTTAGAGAAACGATCGGCAATATACAATGATGAAAATAATCCGATTGTTTGAATAATGGCATAAATAGTAAAGCCAAAACCAATTTGGGTGTTAGATAATCCCCAATCTTGTTGCATTGGCACATAAAATACATCTTTCATGCTGGATAGTTTGAATATAGTCCCACCACCCAAAATAAGAAAACATAATTTTCCCCATTTATTCATGATCATATTTCCTATTTTTTATAAGCGATAGCTTCTATTTCAATTAAAACATCTTTAGGTAGACGAGAAACTTCCACACATGAACGAGCTGGGTATTTTCCTGATGTAAAAAAAGAAGAATAAATATTATTAAAAATAGGAAAATCTTTTATATCTTTAATAAAACAAGTCGTTTTAACAATATCATCCATTGATGCACCGGCAGCTTCTATAATAGCTTTTAAATTATTCATAGCTTTTAATGTTTGTGTTTCAATATCATTTCCCATAACAGAACCATCATGAGTATTGAATGGGCAACAACCTGAAATATAAATATGATTTTCAACTTTAATTGCTTGTGAATAAGGACCAATAGCTTCTGGTGCTGATGTAGTATTAATAATCATGAGATCACTCCAATATTTGATAACTATTTTTATATATTAATAACAATATTTTTTTCTTAGTTCTTTTAATTTATTAACAGAAACTTGTACACAACGCTCTTGTGCGTCCATTAATGTTTTTAATGCAACAGGAGAAATTTTAGCTGGATAATAATATTCCAAGGGGTTAATTAATTGCGTATCAAAAGGTGGTGATTTAACTTCAAAGCTTCCACTTAATTCAAATACTCCCCCCGTTCCTTTATCTCTAGCAAAATGAGATGTATAGGGAAAACAGTTTTCTAAGTTAATACGTGTTACAGGCGAATGTTCAACTAATAAACGAAAACATTCATCGATATCAATACTCCCTTCACCAAGAGGCATTCCTGTAATTACCAGTGTTTCATCATCATGTGTAACAATATGATCTTTAAAATGAGTGCTATATGTATAAGGTGCTAATTTGCTCACTGTTACTATAGGATCTTCCCACGCCATCATGCCATTACCAATATCACAATGTGCACCAACCCAAATAGAATCAATATCTTTTACAATATTTAAGATTTCATCAGCCGTTTCATCTTCATGATTTTCTATTGCAAGACGTATACGATATTTTTTTAATAATGGAACAATAGACTTAATATCTTGAATAATTTTAGGGTATTGTTTCGGATTGTATTGTCCTCGACGAAACATATAAGTACGTATCACATCAGCACCAATTCCTCGAGCGATATCAATTGCTTTTGTTAATGCCTTTGGTGTTGTAAAACGTGTATCTAATTCACAATAAAGATTTTTATCTTCAATTGCCTGACGTACTTTTGCTAAATATTCAGGGCTATCACTTGTTAACACACCAAATTCTGGGTGTAATCCTTCATCAGGAATGATATTTAATTCGACCCCATCCAGCCCTAATTCAGTTGCTTTATTTATAAAATCAAAAACATCCATTACACCCTGCTGAAAAAATAGGTGATAGGACTCTGTTTCAATACCTAGTTTCATAATTTCTTCCTCGAATTCCTATACCCGTATTTAGCCATATTAAGAAAATAAAGTATGTGCTTAGGATCATAAAACTTAACTTAGTATAAAAATATTTTACTCAGTATTATCCGAGTATACTAAATATGGATTTCGACAACTTTTAACGTTAGAATTATTTAACTGTAATTATGGGTAAAATTTCTTATGGACCTTCCTACAAACCAAAAGATTACTGAAGAAGATCGGCATCTACTCCGCTCTTATATTCCTTTTCTCGATAATTTGGGGCAATTTCTCGGTGATTATTGTGAAATAGTGCTACATAGTTTTGAGGATTTACGCCATTCCGTTATCCACATAGTTAATGGACATGTTACTGGTCGTGGATTAGGTGCCCCCGTAACAAATATTGCTTTAGAAAAACTCTCAAAATTTAATCGAACAGATCAAATGTGGGAGGTTTATTTCAATACAAAAAGTGTTCGGCCATTTAAATCATCATCTACTTTAATTGTAAATAATGCAGGTACACCTATTGGTATGATTTGTATGAACTTTGCTCTCGATATGCCATTAAATGCATTAATAGATAGTTTTACTGATACAAATAATTTAAAACATGAAAATTTTTCACAAGATGTGAATAATCTTGTACAGAATCATCTAGAACCAATTAAAAAGAGAGTTTACGGAAATAAAAATATTCCAAGTAAATACAAGAATTTAGAGATAATTAAAGAATTAAATGAAAGTGGACTTTTTGAATTTTCAGCAACACATAAAATAGTATCCGCCGAATTAGGCATAAGCTCAGCAACAATTTATAAGCATTTAAGAAATTTAAGCAAGAAATAATAATAAGATTTACTTATTGTCTAGTAGGAGATGGGATCACTCCTGTCGTCCTCTAACAGCGCCCTACTTACGGCTGCATATAAGGCGCCAAACACCATGCTCAGCATACTATAAAAAAACCAGTCCATTGTATGGACTGGTTTTTATCAATTCAGCTTAAAATTGAATAAACTTTAAGTTTCTTATTGATTATGAGTACTACTACGGCGACGTGGTGCATTTTCGTTATTACCGCGACCACGGAAGTTACCACGCTCGCCATTACCACGGCGTGGTGGTTGATCGCCTTTACTAAAGCGACGACCACCTTGTGGCTGACCATCACGACGGCTGCTATTACGGCGCTCACGGTAAGGTTGTGCATCACCCACTAACTGCATATTCAATGGTTTATTCATAATGCGAGTACGAGTGAAGTGGCTTAATAAATCGCCTGGCATCCCTTTTGGTAACTCAATGGTTGAGTGAGAGCCATATAATTTGATATTACCAATATAACGGCTACTGATATCGCCTTCGTTGGCAATAGCACCAACAATATGACGAACCTCAACCCCATCATCACGACCCACTTCAATACGATAAAGATCCATTTCACCCGCATCACGGCGCTCACGACGTGGAGAACGTTCGCGATCGTCACGATCGTTAAATTCACGACGAGGACGACGTACTGGATCAGGTGGCAGAATAAGTGCACGCTCACCTTGAGCCATTTTCAGTAATACCGCCGCCAATGTTTCCATATCTAACGCTTCTTCACCTTGTGGCGCTAATTTTGGTAACAATGCACGATATTGGTCAAGGTTACTTGTTTCTAACTGTTGAGCGATTTGCTGAGCAAATTTTTCCTGACGACGCTGACTAATCAGCTCTGCGTTTGGTAACTCAACTTCAGGAATAGACATCTTCATCGTGCGCTCGATATTGCGCAGTAAACGGCGCTCACGATTATCAACAAATAGAATTGCACGACCCGCACGACCAGCACGGCCAGTACGGCCAATACGGTGTACATAAGACTCTGAATCCATAGGGATATCATAGTTGACAACCAAGCTGATACGGTCAACATCCAGACCACGCGCAGCAACATCCGTTGCGATAAGGATATCTAAACGGCCGTTTTTCAGACGCTCTAATGTTTGCTCACGCAGAGACTGATTCATGTCACCATTCAATGCCGCACTGTTATAGCCATTACGCTCTAAGGTTTCTGCTACTTCTAAGGTCGCATTTTTTGTACGAACGAAAATAATAGCTGCATCGAAATCTTCTGCTTCTAAGAAACGGATTAATGCTTCATTTTTACGTGCACCATAAGTCATCCAATAGCTTTGGCTAATATCTGGGCGTGTAGTTACACTGCTTTGAATACGTACTTCTTTTGGATCATTCATAAAGCGACGTGTAATACGACGGATAGCTTCTGGCATCGTCGCAGAGAATAATGCGGTCTGGTGCTCTGCTGGGATCTTACTCAAGATATTCTCAACATCTTCAATAAAGCCCATACGTAACATTTCATCAGCTTCATCTAATACTAAACCTTTTAGTTTAGATAAATCTAATGTGCCACGGTTTAAGTGATCTAATAAACGACCCGGTGTACCCACAACAACTTGTGGCCCTTGGCGTAATGCACGTAGTTGAACGTCATAGCGTTGGCCACCATACAGAGCAACGACATTCACTTTTGGTAAATGTTTAGAAAAATCTTCAATGGCTTCGGCAACCTGAACCGCAAGTTCACGGGTTGGTGCTAACACTAAAATTTGTGGTGCTTTTAATGATTCATCTAGATTGTGTAATAACGGTAAGCTAAACGCAGCGGTTTTACCACTACCGGTTTGTGCCATACCTAGAACATCATTGCCATCTAAAAGGAAAGGAATACATTGTTGCTGAATTGGAGAAGGCTTCTCGTAGCCTAAATCATTCAGTGCAGTCAAAATAGGTGCTGATAAACCTAGATCAGCAAAAGTCATATCGGTTTCAGTAGTCATGTCACTGTGCCTCATTCATTATGGCGGCCAGTTGACATAACATACCGCATGGTTTGTCGGTCTTTATCATCTAAAATGTGAACTGGCTCAAATTATATTATTAAACGAACAAACAAGCCCTCATCCTATGCAGATGATGGCTTTCAAACTGATCAAAGAAATGTTCGTCAGCTATTGCTGGTCCGATTCCGCTAGGTCTTCTTGTTGGCCTAACAGTGCTAATTCCAACAATGCGTAGCGGTGCTCAACAAAGTTATGTGCGTTGTTGGCAACCGTCAGCTTGAATAACGCTTCAGCGCTATCCATGTCCCCCAGACTTAGGTAATATTTACCTAAATAGAAGTTAGTTTCACTAAGATGCTCAGCGAGCGAAGTGTTATCGGTTGACGTCTCATTTAGCCTTTCCATTAATGTTTTTTCACTAATGTCACCTAAATAAAACTCAACTATATTCCATCCCCATTGTCCCGTTTTATTCGCCTGTAGGTATCGCTGTTTCAGCTGTTTTTTAGCAGAATCAGAGTCTATCTCTTTTTCAACAAGATATAACCAAAGCGAACGAATGGGATCATTTGGATCGACCTGATAAAACGCCTGCAGATCATCCTGCGCCAATTTCAATCGGCCACCATAGTATAAAGCGATACCACGATTAAAACGCGCATTATTGTAAGTTGGATCAAGCTCTAAAACAGAATCAAACGCTTCATAAGCAGCATCATAATTCGCTGCTTGCGTAAAATAGATACCTAGAAAATTAAAAATTTCTAGCATATCTGGTCTCATTGACAGCGCCATTGAAAAATCATTGCGCGCCAATGCTCTTAAACCGAGACTATCATACAGCACACCACGCTCATATAAAAGCTGTGCATATTCATCTTCGGTTAATGAACGGCTCGCCAGAATTTGTTCTATACGAGCCAATATCACTTCTTGTTGTAAAGAAGGCTGTAGTGGAGTAGCAAAAATAGCATTCTTACGCCATTCTGGACTAGTGCTGCACCCGGAAATAAAGATGAAAACAGCAATAGAACAACCGCGCAGAAATGTTTTCATTTCTCACTCCCAAAGTCAGACTCTTTCAACAAAAAGCGTTTTATGACGTCCTACTTGTCAATCATAATAAGTCTCTACCGATACCTATGTCTAGATATCGGTAGTAGAATATCATTAATTTGCAGGATCTTCAGAAGAAGTTTCAGCTGCTTCCTGCTGGGTTGCTTGAGCCTCTTTCATGCTTAAGCGGATACGGCCTTGGCGGTCAATTTCCAGTACTTTCACTGGAACTTCTTGACCCATAGTCAGGTAATCACTTACTTTCTCAACGCGTTTGTCTGCGATTTGAGAAATATGCACCAGACCTTCTTTACCACCGCCGATAGCAACAAATGCACCGAAATCAACGATACGTGTTACTTTACCGTTATAGATACGGCCAACTTCGACTTCTGCCGTGATCTCTTCGATACGAGCGATAGCTTGTTTTGCTTGTTCGCCACTAGTAGCTGCAATTTTCACTGTACCATCATCTTCGATTTCGATAGTGGTACCCGTTTCTTCCGTTAATGCACGGATAACTGAACCACCCTTACCGATAACATCTTTGATCTTATCAGCATTGATTTTGATAGTGTGAATACGTGGTGCAAACTCAGAAATTTCTGCACGAGGCTGGCTAATTGCACTTTCCATTACCCCTAAAATATGCAGACGTGCGCTTTTCGCTTGATTTAATGCAACTTGCATAATTTCACGAGTGATACCTTCGATTTTGATATCCATTTGTAATGCACTGACTCCGTTACGGCTACCCGCAACTTTAAAGTCCATATCACCTAAATGGTCTTCATCACCTAAAATATCAGAAAGAACAACGAAGTTTTCACCTTCTTTTACCAGACCCATTGCAATACCAGCAACAGATTCTTTAATTGGTACACCCGCATCCATCAGTGCTAAAGAAGCACCACAAACAGATGCCATTGAAGATGAACCATTGGATTCTGTAATTTCAGACACTACACGTACTGTGTATGGGAATTCTTCAATCGTTGGCATAACGGCTAATACACCACGTTTTGCTAAACGACCATGACCAATCTCACGACGTTTTGGCGAACCCATCATACCTGTTTCACCGACAGAATATGGAGGGAAGTTGTAGTGCAGTAAGAAGGTATCGGTATGCTCACCCATGATGTCATCAATGGTTTGTGCATCACGTGCAGTACCTAAAGTAGCTGTTACTAATGCTTGCGTTTCGCCACGAGTAAATAGCGCAGAGCCATGTGTACGTGGTAATAAACCTGTACGAATATCTAAAGCACGTACCATGTCTTTTTCACGGCCATCGATACGAGGTTCACCCGCTAATACACGAGCACGAACAATTTTCTTCTCTAAACCAGAGAAAATTTCAATGATTTCGCCTTCGTCTAAAGACTCATCTTCTGCTAATAATGTGCTGATCACTTCATCACGAATAGCATCGATTTGCTCATAACGCTCTTGTTTTTCAGTAATACGATACGCATCACCAATACGAGTTTGTGCTAATTGAGCAATACGATCATGTAAAGATTGGTTAATAGGCTCTGGTGCCCAATCCCATTTTTCTTTACCGACTTCGGCAACTAATGCATTGATATTTTCAATCACAACTTGTTGTTGTTCATGACCAAATACCACTGCACCTAACATTTGTTCTTCTGATAATAAATCAGCTTCTGATTCAACCATCAGTACCGCACCCGCAGTACCTGCAACCACTAAGTCTAATTTACTAATTTTCAGTTCATCAACGGTTGGGTTCAGTACATATTGACCATCAATAAAGCCAACACGAGCACCACCGATAGGACCATTGAAAGGTACACCTGATAATGACAGTGCTGCAGAAGCACCAATCATAGCAACGATATCTGGGTTAACTTGTGGATTAACAGAAACCACAGTCGCAACTACTTGGATTTCGTTTAAGAACCCTTCTGGGAATAGTGGGCGTAAAGGGCGGTCGATAAGACGCGCGATTAAAGTTTCACCTTCGCCAGGACGACCTTCACGACGGAAGAAACTTCCTGGAATACGGCCAGCTGCGTATGAACGCTCTTGATAGTTAACGGTGAGTGGGAAGAAGTCTTGTCCTTCTTTCACTTTTTTCTTAGCAACAACGGTAACAAAAACAGCAGTGCCGTCCATGTCAACCATTACAGCAGCCGTTGCTTGGCGAGCCATCATGCCCGTTTCTAACGTAACGGTATGTTGACCGTATTGAAATTTACGAACTGTAGGATTCAGCAAAATAATATCCTTTATCTTATTGTCGCATGATATTTAGCGACGATGAATAATCTTTTCTCCGCTACGTCCCCTCGCGACTAATGGAAATATTTAACTTAACCACGTTTAAACACTTTCATTAGCCGCGCGAATTGTCGCAACTAGAGAGACTAAATAACCATCACCACATTAAAACATAACGACTCATTTTTGAAATACCACTTTCTTAAAAATAGCACTTTCTAGTAGAAAAGGGGCCTACGGGCCCCTTTTCACTGAAACTCACTTGATTAGCGACGCAGACCTAAACGTTCAATCAGTGCAGTATAACGAGCTACATCTTTACGTTTCAGGTAGTCCAGCAGATTACGACGGCTGGAAACTTTACGCAACAGACCACGACGGCTGTGGTGATCTTTTTTGTGCTCTGAAAAGTGACCTTGCAGGTGGTTGATTTCTGCAGTCAGCAGTGCGATCTGAACTTCGCTTGAGCCAGTATCGTTAGCATCACGACCGAATTCAGCAACGATCTTTGCTTTCGCTTCAGTACTTAGAGACATAATAAAACTCCAATAAAAGTAAAATTTTCAGATAGCCAATCTCTAATTCAGCTATCCAACTCAGCCACCTAAACAGATAGCCGCATTATTCTACGCTTCAAACACACTTAGCGCAAGAATTGCTATTCAGGGTGATTGAGTGCCTTATAATCCACGACTAATCTTTTCGGTGCAACTAGACCATCTTTGATGATCGCAAGGCCAATAAATTTTTTCTCATCGCCTTCGGTGACTCTGACCCATTCCCCTTCATCCAAGGTGTGATTTACCCGAACCGGTTGCCCCAGTTTTAAGTAACCCGCCATAATGGCGGTTAAATGCACCACAGGGAAATGTGCAACCGCAGTATCCATAGGCAATAATAAGGCATCTAACGCAGGAAATGGTGACTCATCTTGTTGCTGAGCATCATCAATGATTGCACGCAATTGCTCAAGCGTCACCATACGCTCTTTCGGATAATCTGCGACTTCTAAACGACGTAAGAAAATCACATGGGCACCACAGTTTAATTTCTCACCCAGATCATCAATGATAGTGCGAATATAAGTACCTTTAGAACAATGAATTTCTAGTTCTAATTCATCGTCTTCCCAGCGAATAAATTGCAATTCATACACGGTAATGGGTCTTGCTTCTCGCTCAACTTCAATACCTTGTCTTGCATATTCATAAAGTGGTTTACCTTGATGCTTAAGGGCTGAATACATTGAAGGAATTTGCAATGTTTCACCACGAAAACTCTCTAACGCAGCATCGAGCGCTTGCTGGTTAAACTGTACAGGTCGTTGCTGGATCACTTGTCCATGAGCATCAGAGGTATCTGTTCTTTCACCTAATTTGGCAATCACTCGATAGCGTTTATCTGAATCCAATAAAAACTGTGAAAACTTTGTCGCTTCACCTAAACAGATAGGAAGCATACCTGTCGCTAAAGGATCTAAAGCGCCGGTATGCCCCGCTTTGCTTGCATTAAACATGCGGCGTACTTTTTGCAAAGCGTCATTCGATGAAATATCTTGAGGCTTATCAAGCAATAATACGCCGTTAATCTCACGCCCTTTACGACGACGCCCCATTACTCTTCCTCTTTATGACGGCGTTTTTCATCATCTTTGACAACATTTGACACAAGGTTAGACATACGCATACCTTCAACTAATGAATTGTCATAAGCAAATGTTAGCTCAGGAACAACACGTAAGCGCATCGCTTTACCTAATAAAGAGCGAATAAAGCCTGCTGCTTCGTTAAGGGCTTTTAAGCCATTTTCTACCATTTCTTCATCGCTTTCTTCACCTGCTGATAGGTTTAAAAAGGTGACAAATACTTTGGCGTAAGCCAGATCACGTGAAATTTCAACACCGGATACGGTGGCCATTCCAATACGTGGATCTTTTACTTCGCGCTGTAAAATGATGGCGATTTCTTTTTGCATTTCCTGAGAAACACGCTGAGCACGGCTAAAATCTCTTGCCATTTTATCTCTCCCTGACAATGTCGTTATCACTCTATTGTCATTATTGATCCAATTTTAAAATCGATGATATCTAAAGAGTATACATAAAGTCACGTTTCACAACCGCTTTACGCTTTTTTTCTCTTTAGCAATAAATCTGCTCTTTAGCGTTATCTTACCTTGTTCTTTTAATGACATAAATTACTGAAAGCCAATCTATTTCGCTTATATTGAAAAATACAGAAAAGAATAAAGGGGGAATAGCATAAAGAGAGGAATAAGAAGGGAGCCATTAAGCTCCCTTCCTTTTTAAATCAGACGTACTCGATTAATCGATAGAACGTTTAATTTCGATAACTTGGAACACTTCAATCATATCGCCAACACGGACATCGTTGTAGTTTTTCACACCGATACCACATTCCATACCATTACGGACTTCGTTGACATCATCTTTAAAGCGACGCAGTGATTCAAGCTCACCTTCGTAAATAACCACGTTATCACGTAATACGCGAATAGGATTGTTACGTTTGATATTACCTTCAACCACCATACAACCCGCGATAGCGCCGAATTTAGGTGATTTAAATACATCACGAACCTCAGCAAGACCCATGATTTCTTGTTTGTATTCAGGCTCTAACATACCGCTCATTGCTGATTTAATTTCATCAATCAAGCTATAGATAACGGAGTAGTAACGTAAATCAACACTTTCTTGTTCGATAATACGACGTGCAGAAGCATCAGCACGAACGTTGAAACCAAGAATGATAGCATCAGAAGCAGCCGCTAAAGTCGCATCTGTTTCAGTGATACCACCCACGCCAGAACCGATAATTTTCAGTTTAACTTCATCTGTAGAAAGTTTAACTAATGCATCAGTGATGGCTTCACAAGTTCCTTGAACATCCGTTTTCAGTACGATGTTCAGTTCAGAAACTTTACCTTCTTCCATGTTAGCAAACATGTTTTCCAGTTTAGATTTCTGTTGACGAGCCAGTTTCACTTCACGGAATTTACCTTGACGATATAAGGCAACTTCACGCGCTTTTTTCTCATCACGAACAACGGTTGCTTCATCACCCGCAGAAGGTACATTAGACAGACCTAAAATCTCAACAGGCATTGATGGGCCGGCAGATTGTACTTCTTTACCTAATTCGTTACGCATTGCACGAATACGACCGTATTCAAAGCCACACAGAACGATATCACCTTTATTCAAGGTACCTTCACGAACAAGGATAGTCGCAACAGGACCACGGCCTTTATCGAGGTAAGATTCGATAACAACACCGCTTGCCATACCCTCTTTTACTGCTTTCAGTTCAAGAACTTCCGCTTGTAATAAGATAGCATCCAGCAACTCGTCAATACCTAAGCCTTGTTTTGCTGACACATGGATAAACTGAGTCTCACCACCCCAATCTTCTGGCAGAATGCCATATTGAGACAGCTCAGTTTTAACACGATCAGGATCAGCTTCTGGTTTATCAATTTTGTTCACGGCAACAACAACAGGCACATTTGCTGCTTTGGCATGTTGGATAGCTTCGATAGTTTGTGGCATCACACCATCATCAGCAGCAACAACCAGAACAACGATATCCGTTACCTGAGCACCACGGGCACGCATTGAAGTAAATGCGGCGTGACCTGGAGTATCTAGGAAGGTAATTTCACCTTTGTCGGTTTTAACGTGATAAGCACCGATATGCTGAGTAATACCACCTGCTTCACCTGAAGCCACTTTCGTTGAACGAATGTAGTCGAGTAAAGAGGTTTTACCATGGTCAACGTGACCCATAATAGTCACAACAGGCGCACGAGATACAGCCATTTCATCGCTAGTATCACGGTCGTTCATCACTTGTTCTTCTAACTCGTTTTCACGACGTAAGATAACTTTGTGACCCATTTCTTCCGCAACCAGTTGTGCCGTTTCTTGGTCTAAAACTTGATTGATGGTTGCCATTGCACCCATTTTCATCATTGTTTTAATGACTTCAGAACCTTTCACTGCCATTTTGTTTGCTAAATCAGCAACTGAAATAGTCTCACCAATGACAACATCGCGGTTTACAGCAGCTGCTGGCTTATTGAAGCCTTGCTGTAATGTGCTGTTTTTACGTCCTTTGCCTTTCTTGTTAGAACGGCCAGCAGCGCGAGCTTCTTCACGATCTGCTTTTTCAGAGTGACGGTTATTTTTCTTTGGACGAGGGGCTTTTGCTGCACGACCACGGCCACGGCCACCTTCAACCTCAGCATCACTTTCATCTTCTGCATCACGCGCATAGCGAGATGTCGTCACATGATAGTCAGTACCTTCTGTTTCAGATGACGTATCTGAAGTCCATTTTTCAGCATTTTCTTCCGCTAAGCGACGCGCTTTTTCTGCTGCAATGCGAGCTTCTTCTTCAGCTTTACGACGCTGAGCTTCTTCTGTTTTACGTTTCAGTTCAGCCTGTTCGGCTATGCGACGTGCTTTTTCCTGATCAGCCTTATCAGCTTTTGGTTTCTCGTTTTGTTTCACTTTGTCTTTTTCCGCTGCTTCGCGCTTAGCTAATTCCGCTGCTTCACGTTTTGCTTCTTCAGCTTCACGTTTTGCCTTTTCTTCAGCCTTTTTCTTGGCTTCTTCAGCTTCACGTTTTGCTTTTTCTTCAGCTTCGCGCTGTGCTTTCTCTTGTGCTTCGCGCTGTGCTTTTTCTTCTGCTTCGCGACGCGCCTTTTCTTCCGCTTCACGCTGAGCTTGCTCTGCCGCTTGTGCTTTTTCAACTGCATCACGGTTCACATAAGTGCGTTTTTTGCGGACTTCGATGGCTACTGATTTATTTTTGCCACCTGTACCAGGAACACTTAACGTACTACGCACTTTGCGCTGTAACGTTAATTTTTCTGGTTGGCTGGTTGACTCTTTATCACGGTTCAACCAAGCCAGCAAGGTTTCTTTCTCTTTTTGGGAGACAGAATCAGAGACGGTTTTCTTAATACCGGCATCAGCAAACTGCTGTACCAAACGTTCAACCGGTGTCTGAATCTCTTCTGCAAGTGATTTTACTGTTTCATCTGTCATTCTGTTCCTTCCTGCTCAGTTGTTACGCATCATTCCCAAACCAGCAGATATTACGAGCAGCCATAATGAGTTCGCCTGCGCGCTCACTATTTAAACCGTCAATATCAGTTAGGTCGTCGATACCCTGTTCGGCAAGATCTTCCAGTGTGCAGATACCACGGGCAGCTAGATCAAATGCTAAAGAACGTTCCATGCCTTCGAGAGCTAATAAGTCCTCAGCTGGCTGGTTATCGCCTAGGCTTTCTTTTTGAGCTAGTTCAATCGTTGTTAATGCCGCTTTTGCTCTTTCACGTAATGCTTCAACTGTTTCTTCATCAAGACCGTCGATAGCTAACAGTTCGTCAATCGGCACATAAACTAACTCTTCAAGGGTAGAGAAACCTTCTTCAACTAAAACAGTTGCGAAGTCTTCATCAATGTCGAGATGCTTAGTAAATATTTCAATGGCTGCGTTTGCTTCTGCCTGATGCTTAGCATTCAGTTCATCTGCAGTCATGACATTCAGTTCCCATTTGTCATCACCACGATGTTTTTTCAGTAATTGCGCTGCTAAGCGAACATTTTGACCATTACGGCCAATCGCTTGGGCAAGATTACTGCTTTCAACAGCGACGTCCATTGTACATTTGTCTTCATCGACAACAATAGAAGCAACATCTGCCGGAGCCATTGCATTAATCACGAATTGTGCAGGATTATCATCCCACAGAACAATATCAATTCGTTCACCGCCCAGTTCACTGGAAACGGCTTGTACACGTGCACCACGCATACCAACACAAGCACCCACAGGGTCGATGCGTTTATCGTTGGTTTTTACAGCGATTTTGGCACGAGAACCTGGATCACGTGCTGCAGCTTTAATCTCAATGATCTCTTCGCCAATTTCAGGTACTTCAATGCGGAATAATTCGATCAGCATTTCAGGACGAGAACGTGTTACGAAAAGTTGTGCACCACGAGTTTCTGTACGAACATCGTATAAGACACCACGTACACGGTCACCTGGGCGGAAATTTTCACGCGGTAGCATATCTTCACGTAAGATAACGGCTTCTGCGTTATTTCCTAAATCTAGGGTGATGTTATCGCGGTTTACTTTTTTCACAACGCCCGTGATAATTTCGCCTAATTGTTCGCGGAATTGTTCAACAACCATCGCTCTTTCCGCTTCACGTACTTTTTGTACGATCACTTGTTTTGCGGTCTGGGTGGTAATACGGTCGAAAGTAACAGACTCAATTTGGTCTTCAATGAAGCCGCCGAGTTCAATTTCAGGCTCTTCGTATTTAGCCGCTTCAAGTGTGATTTCACGAGT
This sequence comes from Proteus sp. HMSC14B05, assembly GCF_001808035.1. Classification (NCBI taxonomy): domain Bacteria; kingdom Pseudomonadati; phylum Pseudomonadota; class Gammaproteobacteria; order Enterobacterales; family Morganellaceae; genus Proteus; species Proteus sp. HMSC14B05. The sequence continues at coordinate 58,823 of NZ_KV791989.1, forward strand.
AGGCTGAGTAACTTCTTCAACCACAAGCCAACGACGGAAAGTATCAAAATCCCCCGTTTTACGATCAATGCAAACTCGTACATCAATCTCTTGCTCATATTTTTTCTTAGTCGCTGTCGCTAATGCAGTTTCCAGTGCTTCGAAAATCTTCTCACGAGGAAGAGATTTTTCGTTAGAGACCGCTTCCACAACAGCCAGAATCTCTTTGTTCATCCTAGTTGCCTCTTCAAAACTTAAAAGTGGGGTACCAGGTTAGCTTTCTGGATGTTGCTCAGTGCGAACACTTCGTCTTTACCATCCACAGTAACCGTGATCATTTCGCCAGCGACAGACTTAATAATGCCCTGCCATTTACGGCGGTTTTGCATCGCAATTCGTAATACAACGGCGACTTCTTCGCCGATAAATTGCTCATAATGCGTTGTAGTGAATAAAGGTCTTTCTAAACCAGGAGATGAGATCTCAAGGTTATAAAATGTTTGAATTGGATCTTCAACATCCAGCACAGCACTGACCTGGTGGCTAACATCAGCACAATCATCAACAGTGATACCTTCTTCACTATCAATATAGATACGCAATGTTGATACTCGACCACGAATAAACTCAAGACCAACAAATTCAAAGCCTAATGCTTCTACTGGTGCTGAAACCATCGCTGTTAATTTTTGCTCTAATGTGGACAAACCCACCCCCAAGGCATAAAAAAAGGGCTTATAGCCCAGTATTCTATTCTCTGATAACAAAAAACCCCGAAATTCGGGGCTTTATGCAACTGGACCCTGTAACTTGCCAATCGAGATAACCTCTTCTACGGCACATTCCACTCAGGATCATAATCGGTTTACAAGATGATTAATGAGAAAAGTGCTGTATTGTTAGAAGTGGTTGCGGGGGCTGGATTTGAACCAACGACCTTCGGGTTATGAGCCCGACGAGCTACCAAGCTGCTCCACCCCGCGTTCGAAAAACGTGGCAAATTTTACGCTGATAACAAGCAAAACGCAAGCTATCTGGAATAATGGTGCCGAGAACGGGACTTGAACCCGTACGCCCGTTTTGTAGGCACTACCACCTCAAGGTAGCGTGTATACCAATTTCACCACCTCGGCACTTTAATGAGACTGTTTATTTAACCAAAACCCCAAACAATCTCATTTTTAACTATTACTTAGTTTACTGCGGAATATCTGTGTTTGCTGGTGCTACAGGCGCTGCTAATTGCTCAGCTTTTTTCGCTTCTTCTGCAGTCTGCTCGATAGACATCCACTTACTGTCTTCACGAACAGTTTTATTGGCACTTAAATTACCTAAAATAAGGCAAAGTACAATAAACACTGTTGCTAAAACAGCGGTCATACGGGTCATGAAATTTGCTGAACCGCTTGAACCAAATACTGTACCGGAAGCACCTGCACCAAAAGAAGCGCCCATATCAGCACCTTTACCCTGCTGTAACAGGATCAGACCAACCAGCCCTGTTGCTGCAATGATAAGAATAACAATGAGTGCTGTATACATTTGCGTTACCTATTCTATGGAACTTATCGCCTATGCGATAACCTTCGATTGCTTCACCCGCTTTAGTTCAACGACCTTACTAAGCGGGTGTGAATACTAACCAAACCTGAACTGACAAGCAAGGTTATTTTACTATAAAGTGATTAATTGAAGAAAAAAACAGCAATTAGCCAACATGTTTTACTGCATCAGCAATACGATTCGCCATCGCTGTGACTTGCTCTTCATTTTCGCCTTCAACCATCACTCGAATTAATGGTTCTGTTCCTGATTTACGTAATAAAACGCGTCCCTTACCACCAAGCTCCGCCTCGACTTCTTTTGCGACTTGCTGAACTTCTGTGGATTGTAGAGGATCGTGATTTCCCGTAAAACGAACATTCACCAAAATTTGTGGTAATAATTTCATGCCACTGCATAGATCATGCAAGCTCATATGGTTACGAACCATTGCGCTTAATACTTGCAGACCAGCAACAATACCATCACCCGTTGTTGTCTTATCAAGTAAAATAATATGACCCGAGTTTTCCGCCCCTAAACGCCAGCCTTTTTCTTGCAATTTCTCAAGCACATAGCGGTCACCCACTTTCGCTCTCACAAAAGGAATACCAAGCTGTTTTAAGGCAATCTCTAACCCCATATTACTCATTAGTGTACCGACGGCACCACCACGTAGTTGACCTTGACGCAATGCTTCTCGCGCAATGATATAGAGAATTTGGTCACCATCTACTTTTAGGCCTTTATGATCAACCATAATAATACGGTCACCATCACCATCAAAGGCTAAACCAACGTCGGCACCCTCTTCTAACACGCGTTTTTGCAACATACGTACATCTGTTGCACCACATTCGTCATTGATATTGATGCCCGTAGGCTCACAACCAATAGTGATAACCTCAGCCCCGAGTTCACGAAAAACATTAGGCGCAATATGGTAAGTTGCTCCATGGGCACAATCCACAACAACTTTTAACCCATTTAAATTATTTTCGTTAGGGAACGTACCTTTACAAAATTCAATATAACGGCCTGCGGCATCAACAATGCGATTCGCACGCCCTAATTCTGCGGACTCTACACAAGTGATCGGTTTTTCCATTTCCGCTTCAATGGCTTCTTCTACTTCATCAGGTAGTTTTGTACCATCAATGGAGAAGAATTTGATGCCATTATCATAATAGGGATTATGAGAAGCAGAAATCACTATGCCAGCTTCTGCTCTGAAAGTACGGGTTAAATAAGCGACCGCGGGGGTTGGCATCGGGCCTGTAAATGAAGCGGATAATCCCGCAGCAGCAAGGCCTGCTTCTAGAGCCGATTCCAACATATAACCAGAAATACGAGTATCTTTACCGATAATGATTTTACGTGAGCCGTGACGTGCAAGTACTTTACCTGCAGCCCAGCCTAGCTTTAATACAAAATCAGGTGTAATAGGGCTGTCACCTACTTTTCCACGGATACCGTCTGTTCCAAAGTATTTACGTTCGCTCATTCATTATTTTCCTTTGCAGAAAGAGTCGCCTGCACGACTTTCATCGCATCTACAGTCTCTTTAACATCGTGTACACGAATAATTTGTGCCCCTTGCATTGCAGCAATAACTGCGCAAGCAACACTACCAGCAACACGCTCTTGTGGCGGAACATTGAGTAACTGTCCTACCATTGATTTACGTGACATTCCGGCGAGTATCGGTAAACCAAAGTGATGAAAATCACTTAGATGTGCTAATAATTGATAATTATGCGCTAAATTTTTACCAAAGCCGAAGCCTGGATCAAGAATAATTTGATTTTTCTCGATACCAGCATCAATACAACGTTGAATATTCTCTGCCAGAAAAGCATCAACTTCTATCATCACATTCTTATACTGCGGCGAATGTTGCATTGTTTTAGGTAAACCTTGCATATGCATAATACAAACAGGTAACCCCGTTTTTGCAGCCGCCTGAAGTGCTCCAGGTTCGGTAAGTGAACGTATATCATTGATAATAGAGGCACCCGCTTGAGCGGACTCCGTGATCACTTGTGCTTTGGATGTATCAACAGAAATCCACACATCAAAACGTTGCTGGATAGCTTCGACCACAGGAATAACACGATGTAACTCTTCATCGACAGAAACATCACTGGCACCCGGCCTTGTTGATTCACCACCGATATCGATGATAGAAGCCCCTTCAGCAATAAGTTTAGCGGCGTGGTTAATAGCATCATTAAGAGAGTTATGCGTTCCGCCATCAGAAAATGAATCTGGCGTCACATTTAAAATGCCCATCACTTGGGGTGAAGATAAATTAAGCTCTTTTCCTCTGGCAATTAATTTCATTTCGTTGATACCTATATAAAAAAACCCCAGAAAGCCTGGGGTTTGTATTTATAGCTTACTCAATATAAAACCCGATAAGGATTAATGAGTATTGTTATCAGAAGGTGTGTCACTCTCTGATCCTGACTTATTATTTGGCTCATTCGTCACATGTGTTTGTGTCGGCTGTGCTGTAGCGGTAGTTGCACCACTATTGCCATTATTGCCTTCCCAACCTGCCGGTGGACGAACTTCACGACGATTCATTAAGTCATCAATTTGAGGTGCATCAATGGTTTCATAAGTCATTAATGCATCTTTCATTGAGTGCAGAATATCTAGGTTGTCCATCAGGATTTGACGAGCACGGGTATAGTTACGATCGATGATAGCTTTAATTTCTTCGTCGATAGTACGTGCCGTTTCATCTGACATATGTTGCGCTTTAGCAACTGAACGACCTAAGAACACCTCACCGTCTTCATCAGCATACAGTAATGGCCCTAATTTTTCAGAGAAGCCCCACTGTGTCACCATGTTACGTGCAATATTGGTTGCCACTTTGATATCATTAGAAGCCCCTGTCGAAACATGTTCAGGCCCATAAATGATCTCTTCCGCTAAACGGCCACCATAAAGTGTTGAAATTTGGCTTTCCAGTTTTTGACGGCTGGCACTGATTTGGTCACCTTCAGGTAAGAAGAAAGTCACACCTAATGCACGTCCACGAGGGATAATCGTCACTTTGTGTACCGGATCATGTTCAGGCACTAAACGACCAATAATGGCGTGTCCCGCTTCATGATAAGCCGTTGATGCTTTTTGTTCTTCGGTCATAACCATTGAACGGCGTTCAGCACCCATCATGATCTTATCTTTTGCTTTTTCGAACTCGACCATTGAAACAACACGTTTGTTACCGCGTGCGGCAAATAGTGCAGCTTCATTAACCAAGTTTGCCAAGTCAGCACCGGAGAAACCCGGAGTACCACGAGCAAGGATCGCAGGATCAACGTCTGGTGATAATGGCACTCGGCGCATATGCACTTTCAGAATTTGCTCACGACCACGAACATCTGGTAAACCTACGACGACTTGACGGTCAAAACGACCTGGACGTAATAATGCAGGGTCTAATACGTCAGGGCGGTTAGTTGCGGCAATCACGATGATACCTTCGTTGCCTTCAAAACCATCCATTTCGACCAGCATCTGGTTCAGCGTTTGTTCACGTTCATCATGACCACCGCCAAGACCGGCACCACGTTGACGACCAACCGCATCGATTTCATCGATAAAGATGATACAAGGTGCTGCTTTTTTAGCCTGTTCAAACATATCACGAACACGAGAAGCACCGACCCCGACAAACATTTCAACGAAGTCAGAACCAGAAATAGTAAAGAAAGGTACTTTTGCTTCACCAGCAATCGCTTTTGCTAATAATGTTTTACCCGTACCCGGAGGACCAACCATTAGGATACCTTTCGGAATTTTACCACCTAATTTCTGGAAACGACCCGGATCACGTAAATACTCAACTAGCTCGCTGACTTCTTCTTTTGCCTCATCACAACCTGCAACATCAGCAAAGGTTGTTTTGATTTGGTCTTCTGTCAACATGCGAGCCTTACTCTTACCAAAAGACATCGCACCTTTACCGCCACCACCTTGCATTTGGCGCATAAAGAAGATCCAAAGACCAATCAGTAAAAGCATTGGGAACCAAGACACAAAAATTTGTGTTAGAAGGCTTTGACCTTCAATGGGTTCACCGGTCACTTTTACATTACGGTTCATTAAAGTGGTCAGCAGGTTATCATCACGCATAGGCATATACGTGCTGTACTTTGAGTTATCTGTTTTAGTTACATTAATATCATAACCACTTATGCTGACCTCGCGTAACTGGTTATTAGTTAACTCATTGATAAAGGTAGAGTAATCCACCTTACGACTATTCGAATCGCTGGGTCCGAAGCTCTGGAATAATGACATCAATACGACTGCAATGACTAACCAGAGGATCAGGTTTTTCGCCATGTCACTCAAGGGATTAACCTCATATTACAACTGTGTTAACAAATAGCTTTAGGGTACTAAAGTTTACGCCCTGTGGCTACAATATATACCTCACGAGAACGAGACCGCGAAGCGTCTGGTTTACGAACTTTCACTTTCGTAAACAGGGAGCGTATTTGCCCCAGGTACTCATCAAAGCCTTCTCCCTGAAACACTTTGACAATAAAACTTCCCCCGGGAGCCAGCACATCACGACACATATCAAGCGCTAACTCTACTAAATACATGGATCGAGGAATATCGACCGCGGGTGTTCCGCTCATGTTTGGAGCCATGTCAGACATGACAACCTGGACTTTATTATCACCTACTCTATCAAGCAATGCCTTCAATACAAGTTCATCACGAAAATCGCCTTGAAGGAAATCGACACCAACGATAGGATCCATAGGTAAAAGGTCACATGCGATGATCCTACCTTTATTTCCTAACTGCTGTACGACATATTGAGACCACCCACCCGGAGCAGCACCTAAATCGACAACGGTCATACCTGGTTTGAAAATGTTATCACTTTGCTGAATTTCTTCCAATTTAAACCAAGCTCGAGAGCGAAACCCTTTTTTCTTTGCTTGTTGAACATATTTATCACTAAAATGTTCTTGTAACCAGCGGCTAGAGCTTGCCGAACGTTTTTTATTGGCCATTGCGTTTTCCAACTATCATACACTTAGCAATCAAAAATTTTACTACTTCACTCATTTTACCGCATCTTGACGACATTTTATGGTGATAAATGAGAGATGGCGTTAGAATAGACCGTTTTCAATCCCAACTAAGCAAAAATTAATGATGACTCTTAACAAAAAACAAATTCAACACCTGAAAGGGCTCGCTCATCATCTCAATCCTGTCGTTATGATCGGTAACAACGGGTTGACTGAAGGCGTTCTTGCAGAAATTGAAATCGCTCTGGCACATCATGAGCTTATCAAAGTCAAAATCGCAGGCGAAGATCGAGATGTTAAAAACTTGATCGTGGCAGCGATTGTGCGTGAAAGCGGTGCACAGAATGTACAAGTTATCGGAAAAATGGTTGTTCTTTATCGCCCTTCTGAAGCGCGTAAAATTATTTTACCGAAATAAAACTTATACCTTTATATAAAAATGCCATAACTAACTCTATGGCAAAAAAGGCCTTTTCAGGCCTTTTTAATATTACCACAGGATAGCATTCTAGTTTTCTATAGAAACGTAAAATTACAAATTAAATATATTCTACGTTTAAAACTTCATACTCTACTTGGCCGCCTGGGGTGTTAATGACCACCACATCATCTAACTCTTTACCAATCAATCCACGGGCAATCGGTGAGTTGACTGAAATTAAGTTTTCTTTAATGTTTGCTTCATCATCACCAACAATGCGGTATTTTTGCTCTTCTTCAGTATCCACATTGAGTAACGTCACCGTGGCACCAAAAATAATACGTCCATTATTTGTCATTTTAGTGATATCAATGACTTGCGCATTTGATAATTTTGCTTCAATTTCTTGAATGCGGCCTTCACAGAAACCCTGTTGTTCACGAGCTGCGTGATATTCCGCGTTTTCTTTTAAGTCGCCATGTTCCCGTGCCTCAGCAATGGCCGCGGTAATTTCTGGGCGACGAACAGTTTTTAGATATTCCAGTTCTTCGCGTAATTTTTCTGCTCCGAGAACTGTCATAGGGATCTGATTCATGTGTTAATACCTCAATACTATTCCTAATAAAAAATAGGTATCATCCTGATTTTTTATACTAACAACACAGAGAAAAGGTTCTACTTTACTCTTCTCAAGACAAAAAAAGACACAGGCAGCCTTAATGAGGGCCTGTCCCTTTATATATTCGATGAATAGAAAATAATTGTAACTTTCTACCCTTTTGGTTGGGAAGTAGTAAAAACCTCCCTTATCTAAAGCTAAACTAAATCTAACACAAGAGGCCAATGGCTTCACGTCTTATTCTCGTTTTAAAAACAGGATAAGTAATATTTTCTGATAATCAGATAATCACACGTGTTACCGTTTACTTTTGCCCTCATTGCCCTTTAGTATTAGCCTCTGGCAATCAACACTATAGCGTTAAGCTTATAGTTACGGATAGAGAAATTATGCGCTTATTACCTATATTCCGCGGAATATTTTATACCTTGAGTCTGTTAAGCTTTTCAACCCTCGCCATTCCTGTTGAAAAATATATAGAACTTTTGCCTGATGGCACTCAAGTCGGTTTAATCACCCAAACTGTTGGCGCATCCTCCCCTAACCTAACTTATAATGATAATCAATTATCTTTGCCAGCCAGCACACAAAAAGTGGTCACAGCTTTAGCCGCCCTATTGCAATTAGGGGGCGATTATCAATTTACCACCACAATGGAAACGGAAGGTAAGATAAAAAACAATCAACTAGAGGGTGATTTAATTTTCCGTTTTAGTGGTGATCCTACGCTAACTCGCCAGCAATTACGAGCAATGGTTGCCGTATTAAAACAATCCGGCGTCACAAAAATAACGGGAAATTTATTAATTGATACCTCTGCTTTCTCCAGCCATGACAAAGCGCCGGGATGGGTTTGGAATGATATGACCCAATGCTTTAGTGCCCCACCAAGTGCCGCTATTGTAGATAAAAATTGTTTTTCCGTCTTACTGCAAAGTGGTCAAAAAGAAGGTGATATCGCCACCATACGTAAAGCGTCTTTTTATCCTGTCACGGTTTTAAGCGAAGTTGAAACCTATGAAAAAGGCTCAACACGAACCCGCTTTTGCGAATTAGACGTCACGGTGAGAGATTTAAATACTTATGTGATAACAGGCTGCATTCCTAAACGTGAAGAAGCCATGCCGCTGATGTTTTCCATTCAAGATGGTGCGCACTGGGCAGGTATATTGCTAAAAGAAGAGTTACAACGTGCAGATATTGAGCTGGACGGTTATGTCAAACGCCGCTCCCAACCTAAAGCCCCTGTTACTGTTTTAGCACAAACACAATCTAAACCGTTACACACTTTATTGACGACGATGTTAAAAGAGTCTGACAATATGATTGCAGATGCCGTATTTAGAACTATTGGTCGTGAATATTATGGTGTAGCTGGCACTTGGCGTTCAGGGGCGGATGCCACTCGTGCTATTTTAAAACAAAAAGCGGGCATTGATTTAGCTAATACAATTATGGTGGATGGATCTGGGCTTTCCCGCCATAACCTGATAGCCCCCGCAACCATGATGCAAGTATTACAATATGTCGGACAACATGATAGTGAGTTAAATTTTATCAGTATGCTTCCTCTTGCCGGTCATGATGGTACATTGCAATATCGTGGTGGTTTTACTGAAGCGGGCGTCAACGGTAAAGTTTCCGCTAAAACAGGTTCACTCAAGGGAGTGTATAATCTAGCTGGCTTTATGACCACAGCCAATGGACAGAAAGTGGCATTTGTACAATTTATTTCTGCCTACTCTCCCCCTACACAAAATCGCAATGCTGGACGCGCCTATTTGGTTCGTTTTGAAACGAATTTATATAAAGATATCTATAACAATAGATAGCACTATTATTTGTTAGAAAGTAAAAACGCCTGAAAATTCAGGCGTTTTTTATGTCTCGCTATCTGTATGTCTATACGATACCGAGACAACAATACCGATAAAAAGAGAGATTAGCGTTGGTAGATAAACTCTACACCATCATCATCTTCTTCATCCCAATCTTCGTCATCGTCTTCAAAGTCAGGATTTTCAAGTTGTTCTTTATGGTAGTCATCCCACATAAAATCAACTTTTTCTTCAGTGGCTAAAGCGGTAGCAATATCTTGCTCACGTGGGGTTACTTTCAGGAATTCCATAATATCCCAACAAAGTTTTTTCACCCCTTCTTGGTTGATAGCAGCAATCATATAATAATCACCTTCCCAACCCAACGCTTCAACTATCGCTTGCGCTTTCTGTTTTGCTTCATCGGCATCAAGCAGATCCACTTTATTGAAAACTAACCAACGTGGTTTTTGTGCCAGTTTATCGCTGTATTTTTCTAATTCAGAAATAATGATTTTGGCATTTTCAACGGGATCAGAACCATCAATAGGATCGATGTCGATCAAATGCAATAATACACGGCAACGTTCTAAATGTTTCAGGAACTGGATCCCAAGACCCGCGCCATCAGCAGCCCCTTCGATCAGCCCCGGTATATCCGCAACGACAAAGCTTTGATGGCTGTCCATACGCACAACACCTAAGCTAGGTACTAGTGTAGTAAATGGATAATCTGCCACTTTTGGTTTGGCTGCCGAGACGGCTCGAATAAAGGTAGATTTACCGGCATTCGGCATACCTAACATACCTACATCCGCAAGTAGCATCAGCTCTAACAGTACTTCACGTGATTCACCTGGTGTACCCATTGTGCGTTGACGTGGTGCACGATTGACTGATGATTTAAAACGCGTATTCCCTAAACCATGGAAGCCACCTTTAGCGACCATTTGTTTTTGACCATGTACCGTTAAGTCAGCAATGATCTCACCTGTAGCAAGATCACGGGCACGCGTCCCCACAGGGACATTAATAGTAATATCTTGACCACGTTTTCCCGTACAATCACGGCTTTGGCCATTTTCACCACGCTCAGCGCGGTAAGATTTAGTAAAACGGTAATCGATAAGGGTGTTGAGGTTTTCGTCTGCAACCATGTAGACATCACCACCATCACCGCCATCACCACCGTCTGGTCCCCCTTTCGGGATATATTTTTCTCGACGAAAGCTTACACAGCCGTTACCACCGTCGCCAGCGACGATTAGGATCTTGGCCTCATCAACAAATTTCATGATTTTACTCCGTATGATAGCCATTAACGTGCTGGATGGCCGAAATTACCCAGAGATGGCCTTTTTTAAATATAAAAAGCCCCGCAACAGACTGTGCAGGGCTTTTAACTCGGTGTTTAAAGGACCGGTAATTATTCAGCTTCGATGCTGATAAATTTACGATTGTTTGGACCTTTAACTTCGAATTTAACTTTTCCGTCAGCTAACGCAAACAGGGTGTGGTCACGACCACAACCAACGTTAGTACCTGCATGGAACTTAGTACCACGTTGACGAACGATGATGCTACCTGCTAATACAGCTTCACCACCGAAACGTTTTACACCTAGACGTTTTGCTTCGGAATCGCGACCGTTACGAGTCGAGCCGCCAGCCTTTTTGTGTGCCATTAATCTGCTCTCCTAAACCTTAAGCGATACCAGTGATTTTAACATCAGTAAACCACTGACGGTGGCCCTGTTGTTTACGGCTGTGTTTACGACGACGGAACTTAACAATTTTAACTTTCTCGCCGCGACCGTGAGCAACCACTTCCGCTTTAACTTTAACGCCCTCAAGGATTGGAGCGCCAATTTGAATGTTGTCGCCATCAGCGACCATCATGACGGTGTCAAACTCAATAGTTTCGCCAGTTGCTACTTCAAGCTTTTCTAAGCGAATTGTTTGACCTTCGCTGACTCGGTGTTGTTTACCACCACTTTGGAAAACCGCGTACATATAAACTCCGCTTTCCGCACACTCCCAATATGTATAATTTGAGTGCACAATTAAAATATTCACATAGGGCGCGAATTCTACGCAAATTTAGTCGCGATGACAAGTATAGATCGCAAACAACCAGCAAAAAAAAGAGTTTTTTACACAATATTTATTTCAGCCATTTTTAAAGTACAATCTAAATTATAAGAGAGTAAAATCTATGGCATGATCATTTTTTATTAATTATAACGCGCTCATTGGCGAGCCAAAGTCGAAAAACATGAATTTAGAATCTATTATAAAACTCACATCCGCTGATATGGCTGCGGTAAATGACGCAATTCTTTACCAGCTTAATTCAGATGTTTCTTTGATAAACCAGCTTGGTTACTACATCATTAGCGGTGGTGGTAAAAGGATCCGCCCAATGATCGCTGTTCTGACCGGCCGAGCTTTGGATTATCAAGGGGACAAACATATCTCTGTCGCCGCTTTAATTGAATTTATTCATACCGCAACATTATTGCACGACGATGTTGTTGATGAATCCGATATGCGTAGAGGCAAACAAACAGCTAATGCTGTGTTTGGTAATGCTGCAAGCGTGCTGGTAGGTGACTTTATTTATACACGATCTTTTCAGATGATGACGGATCTTGATTCCATGCGCGTGCTAAAGCTGATGTCTAGCGCAACCAATGTGATCGCTGAAGGTGAAGTATTACAATTAATGAATTGTAACGATCCTGACATTACTGAAGATGACTATATGCAAGTTATCTACAGTAAAACCGCCCGTTTATTTGAAGCTGCCTCTCATGCGTCAGCCATCCTCTGCGGAGCCACTCCAGAGCAAGAGAAAGCTTTCCAAGATTATGGTCGTTATCTTGGTACCGCATTCCAGCTGATTGACGATTTACTGGATTATGATGCAGATAATACCCAATTAGGTAAAAATACCGGTGACGATCTGGATGAAGGTAAACCTACTTTGCCTTTACTTCATGCCATGCACCATGGTAACGAAACAGAATCACAACTCATTCGTCAAGCCATTGAAAAAGGTAACGGCCGTCATTTACTCGACACTGTGTTAAAAACGATGAAACAGTGTGGCTCACTGGAATATACCCGCCAAAAAGCGGAAGAAGAAGCCGATAAAGCCATTGAGGCGTTAGCGATTATTCCTGATTCATCTTACAAAGATGCATTAATTGGCCTTGCGCACGTTGCTGTGCAACGACAATCGTAATTTTCATACCTAAACCCCATAAAGTATGAGAAGCCCGTCAGAGCGACTATGTCGACTCTGGGGGGCTTTTTAATTTTTGAACCACTTCTTCATTTTCTCGTTCGATCTCTTCTTGATTGTCAGCATCAATATAGCTAATTAACTTAGCGAGACCTTCTCGTAAAACAAATTTTACGATTTTTTCACGCTCTGATTTTGTTAGCTGATAATAAGCTTCCACCCAGATAAGAAAGGCATCCTGACGCTTAGATAAATATTCTGCAGGAGGCTCATGCGCCGCTAACACACTCACCACCTCTTCAGGGAGGCTTTTAACCGAGTACTCAACGGCTTTACCTTGTACTCCACGCTTACGGCGATTTTCCCATCCTTCACGGCGTGCCATTAAATTGACCCCTTGTGGAGAATTAGGTAACCCTGCAAGCCCTACTAATTCTTTTGCTGTATACCATTCTTTTTTCATGATCTCATCTCACATTCAACTAAGAGGTTAGTCAGATATCGGTTGCGGATAACGCAATAGCGCGTTCTTTAAAGTCGCTTAATCTTTGACGATCTTTTCTAAAAAACTTCTAATACCATCCCGCAAGATCAGCTCTGTTACTGTTTTTTGTTCACCATCATTAAGTTGTTGGAATGCTTTCACCCAGATAACGAGTGGCTCCTCTTTATTTAGTTTGTAATGTGCTAATGGTTCATAAAGCTCCAGAGCAATTAAAGTTTCTTCTGGTAAACAAGAGTAATGATATTCAACGCCATTTCCTTGTTTATTAGTTCTCTTTTGTTTTAACCAAGATTCACGTTTAGCTTTTGCATTTACACCTTGTGGTGATTTAGGTAATCCACCTATACCCGTCAATTCCATTGCCGTATACCACTCTTTTTTCATTACGTTTCTCTAAAATTGTTATCAACTTCAAAAAAGAAATTATTAAGAAAAAAATCAGAAATATTTTTAGAAAAATAATGTTATTTTATTTTCTAAATAATCAGTTTAATGCTTTTAAGCATTTCTAATAAACTGTTATTTATACCACTAACACAGCATTTAATTTTATAGAAAAAGGATTAAAAATGATTTCAAGGAAATCTGATTGGCATCCTGCCGATATTATTGCCGCACTCAGAAAACGAGGCACAACACTGGCAGCCATCTCTCGCCAAGCTGGTTTAAGCTCTTCAACACTGGCTAATGCACTGTCACGCCCTTGGCCAAAAGGTGAGAAAATCATTGCTGACTTTCTAGGTGTAGCGCCTTCGGAAATTTGGCCCAGTCGTTATTTTCATCCTGAAACAGGAGAATTACTTGAACGGAAGATACGCGACAAAACCAATAATTAACTAATAATTACATATATTATAATTAATAAAAAAAACCGCTGATACACTATCAGCGGTTTTTATTTAAATTTACATTATTTTAAAGCAAAAAAGTTATTTTTTATTTATTAATAAATTCTTCGCCAAGAATTATATCTTTTTTCAATACATCCAACATACCATTAAGAGATTGTTTTTCAAAATCACTTAATTGACCGATTGGTAGATATTCTTCAACACCATTCTTACCTAAACGAACAGGTTGTGCAAAGAAACGGGCATGTTCACCATCCCCTTCGGTATAAGTGCACTCAATAACATCTTTTTCGCCATTTAAAGCACGGATCAATGAAAGACCAAAGCGCGCAGCTGCTTGTCCCATTGATAATGTGGCTGATCCGCCACCCGCTTTAGCTTCAACAACCTCAGTCCCCGCATTTTGAATACGTTTTGTTAATGCAGCAACTTCTTCATCAGTAAATGACACACCGGCTACTTGAGATAGCAAAGGAAGAATAGTGACACCTGAGTGTCCACCAATGACCGGAACATTCGTTGTTTGTGGATCTTTGCCTTTTAATTCAGCAACAAAAGTATTCGCACGGATAATATCTAGTGTTGTCACACCAAATAGGCGTTTTTTATCATAAACACCGGCTTTTTTCAGTACTTCAGCAGCGATAGCAACCGTAGTATTGACTGGATTAGTAATGATACCAATAAGTGCCTTAGGGCAGTTTTGTGCAACTTTTTCAATAAGATTACGCACGATCCCTGCATTTACATTGAAAAGATCAGAGCGATCCATACCCGGTTTACGGGCAACACCGGCAGAAATTAAAACAACATCTGCATCTTTTAATGCAGGAGAAGGATCTTCGCCAGCAAAACCTTTTACCCTTACTTGAGTAGGTATATGACTTAAGTCCGCTGCAACACCCGGTGTAACCGGAGCGATATCATATAAAGAGAGTTCACTACCAGCTGGAAGCTGATTTTTAAGAAGAAGTGCCAGTGCCTGACCAATACCACCCGCTGCACCGAGAACTGCTACTTTCATTCTGATACTCCTTAGTTTACGAGATAGTGGAACGCCTTTGATATACTCACTATTACGCAACACACCTAGTAAAGAAAACAATTATTTAACAGCTATATTGCATAATAAGGCATTTGTAGTAAAAAATAATACTTCGGTTATTCTAAACAAATTGCTTATCTGTTAATGAGATAGCGGGCACTCTTTTGAGAAATAATTCCAATAAATATCGCTAAGTGCTAAACGCGCTATCTCATATTGCATAATCATTTAAGATTATCATTTAGTTAACAAATTATTTACCTAATCAAGATTATCGCATTCAATATCGAGAAATAAAACTTTTTTGAGTTAACACACAAAAACACACATCAACCAAGAAGAGAAACAAGATTAACGGAGCTAATGTTGCATAAAAATTCACTTCTCTGCATAATGTGCGAGTTATTGATAACTCACTAAAGGTGAACTATGCGCACTCCTTCTAAGCAAGAAGACTTGGTTAAAGCATTTAAAGCCCTGCTGAAAGAAGAAAAATTCAGTTCACAAGGCGAGATTGTAACCGCATTACAAGAAGCTGGTTTTGATAATATTAACCAGTCTAAAATCTCTCGTATGCTAACAAAATTTGGCGCAGTAAGAACGCGTAATGCCAAAATGGAGATGGTTTACTGCCTGCCAACAGAACTTGGTGTACCAACAGCAAGTAGCCCATTGAAAAATTTGGTACTTGATATTGACCATAACCACTCAGTAGTGGTTATTAGAACCAGCCCCGGTGCCGCACAGCTTATTGCACGTTTATTAGATTCTTTAGGTAAAGCAGAAGGGATCCTCGGAAGTATCGCTGGTGATGACACTATTTTTTCTACACCCGCGCCAGGATTCTCAACAGAAGAACTACGAGATGCGATTTTAAACCTATTTGATCAGGAATTATAAAGAGCGACTTCAGGAAAATAGGTCATAAACAGTAAGCCACTGAAATTTCAGTGGCTTACTTATTTAAATTAATATTGATCCACAGATGATTTTGGTGTGGCTAATTTCGCCAGGAGTTTTTCATGTATACCACCAAAGCCACCATTGCTCATGATCAAAATATGATCACCCGGTTTAGCTTCTTTAGCAACCATCTCCACTAATGTGTCAATATCCGTGCTCCAACGAGCAGGCTGTACACACTTCTCGGCAATATCACTGACTAACCATTGAATGTTAGGTGGCTGAAATAAGAAAACTTCATCAGCACGTCCCAATGCTGGGGCGATATCATCTTTACTGATCCCCATCTTCATCGTATTAGAGCGAGGTTCTAATACCGCAATAATACGTGCTGTTCCGCCAACTTTACTACGTAGCGCTTCAAGGGTTGCTAAAATCGCCGTAGGATGATGGGCAAAGTCATCATAAACACTCACTTGATTTACTTCACCCCGTAACTCTAAACGACGACGGGCGTTAATAAATTTATTGAGTGCTGCGCATGCATCTACCGGTAATACACCAACGTGGTGAGCTGCCACAATGGCCATTAAGCCATTTTGCATATTGTGTTCACCCGAAAGTCCCCAACAAACCTCACCGACTTGCTCACCTTTATGGAACACTGCAAAGTGGCTACTGTCATTACTGATCTTTTTCGCCTGCCAATCACCCGTCTCACCGGTGTACTCTTCCTCACTCCAACATCCCATACCAATGGTCTGTTTTAAGTTCAGATCGTTATCAGGCATGATAATTTTGCCACTGCCCGGCACAATACGGACTAAATGATGAAACTGTTTTTGAATCGCCGTTAAATCATCAAAAATATCCGCGTGATCGAATTCCAGATTATTTAAGATAAGCGTACGTGGCGAGTAATGAACAAATTTAGAACGTTTATCAAAGAAAGCACTGTCATACTCATCAGCTTCAATAACAAAAAACGGGCTTTCCCCCAATTGTGCTGAAACTTGAAAGTTACCCGGCACACCACCAATTAAAAAACCAGGTTGATAACCACAATCTTCTAAAATCCAAGCCAGCATACCTGCCGTAGTCGTTTTACCATGGGTACCCGCAACGGCCAAAACCCAACGCTCAGGCAAAATATAGTCATGTAACCATTGTGGCCCTGATGTGTAAGGCAATCCTTTTTCAAGTACCGCTTCAACACAAGGATTCCCTCGAGTCATCGCATTGCCAATAATCACCATGTCAGGAGCAGGTTCTAATTGTTGTGGATCATAACCTTCGATTAGCTCAATGCCTTGATTTTCCAATAATGTGCTCATTGGAGGATAAACATTTGCATCAGAGCCAGTTACTTTATGCCCTTTCGCTCGAGCTAAGATGGCAAGACTTCCCATAAAGGTGCCACAAATACCAAGAATATGAATGTGCATGAATTTCTTTCCAATAGCATGAAGTTGGTCACTATTCTAACCATCAAAAAGCAGATTAGAAACGGATTAACCTTTGAATCATGCGATTCTTTGGATAAACTTGCCACTAATAAGGAAACTTTTTTCCTTTTTATATTTTATCCATTCACATTCAGGACCCACGTCATGAAAACATTAGGCGAATTTATCGTCGAGAAACAACAAGATTTTCCCCATGCAACTGGCGAATTAACGGCATTGCTGTCAGCCATTAAGCTTGGGGCTAAAATTATTCACCGTGATATTAATAAAGCTGGGTTAGTCGATATTCTTGGCACTAACGGTGTTTCTAATGTTCAAGGTGAAGCCCAGATGAAACTGGATCTTTACGCGAATGAGAAACTAAAAGCAGCACTTAAAGCTCGTGGTGAAGTTGCGGGGATCGGTTCGGAAGAAGAAGACGATATCGTTATCTTTGAAGGTGATCGTGCGGAAAATGCCAAGTATGTGGTATTAATGGATCCATTGGATGGTTCTTCTAATATCGATGTAAACGTTTCCGTTGGTACTATTTTCTCTATTTACCACCGTATTACGCCTATTGGCCAACCAGTGACACTAGATGATTTCCTGCAACCCGGTAATCGCCAAGTTGCTGCGGGTTATGTCGTTTATGGCTCATCTACTATGTTGGTTTACACTACCGGTTGTGGTGTACATGCCTTTACTTACGATCCTTCTTTAGGGGTTTTCTGTTTATCTCACGAAAGTGTTCATTTTCCGCCTACCGGAAATATGTATTCAATCAATGAAGGTAACTACATTAAATTCCCATTAGGGGTAAAAAAATACATCAAGTATTGCCAAGAGCAGGATGCAGCGACTAACCGTCCTTATACAAC
Organism: Proteus sp. HMSC14B05; assembly: GCF_001808035.1. NCBI lineage: Bacteria > Pseudomonadati > Pseudomonadota > Gammaproteobacteria > Enterobacterales > Morganellaceae > Proteus > Proteus sp. HMSC14B05. Next base: position 77,149 of record NZ_KV791989.1, read on the forward strand.
TCGCTATATTGGCTCTTTGGTTGCGGATTTCCATCGTAACTTGCTCAAAGGGGGGATTTATATTTACCCAAGTACGGCAAGTCATCCAAATGGTAAATTACGCTTACTTTATGAATGCAACCCAATGGCATTCCTCGCGGAACAAGCGGGTGGTAAAGCCAGTAATGGTAAAGATCGTATTTTAGATATCAAACCAACAGAGTTGCACCAACGCATGCCATTCTTTGTGGGTACTAAAGCGATGGTCGAACAAGCAGAAGCATTTATGGCTCAATATCCAGACGAAGAATAAATTTTCTTTTTGTCAGGATATAGTTAAACCGGGCTTAATTAACGCGTCCGGTTTTTTCATCTCCCAAAATAGCTAATTCGTGTATTTGTTGCTTATTTTTACCTCAAAAGGCAACCTGTACGGCAAAAAACGGGTATTGTTAAAAACTTTTCGCTATACTACGAGCCACGTCAAATTAATTTTTCATAGGAAATTTTTTATGAGCCTGAATCATGTTCCTGCTGGTAAAGAACTACCAGAAGATATCTATGTTGTTATTGAAATTCCAGCCAATGCTGATCCAATCAAATACGAAGTTGATAAAGAAAGTGGTGCACTGTTCGTTGACCGTTTTATGTCAACAGCGATGTTCTACCCATGCAACTACGGTTACATCAACAACACATTATCTTTAGATGGTGATCCAGTAGACGTTCTGGTTCCAACTCCATACCCATTACAACCAGGTTCAGTCATTCGTTGCCGTCCTGTTGGCGTACTGAAAATGACTGATGAATCAGGTGAAGATGCAAAACTGGTTGCTGTACCACACACTAAACTAAGTAAAGAATACGATCACATTAAAGATGTGAACGATCTACCTGAATTATTAAAAGCTCAAATCAAACACTTCTTCGAACATTACAAAGATTTAGAATCTGGTAAATGGGTAAAAGTTGATGGTTGGGAAGGCGTAGAAGCGGCTAAAGCTGAAATTCTGTCTTCTTTTGAACGCGCAAAAAAATAATTCTGTGTCATTAGAATTAGCGTTGCTAAGTAATCCATTGGTTGCTTAGCCAAAATAAGCCCACTTCAAATGTGGGCTTATTTTATGATTATCTCTTTTTTATGGTTTAACCGCATAATAAGCATTACGCCACTCACCAAGGTGATCGCCATAGCGATTATCATCAATATATATACTGTCGAAATATTCCCTGTAGAGAAAAAGAGCAATCCCCCAACAATAGGCAAAATCAGTTGATTAAACAATATAATCAGTGAGGAAATGCTGGCTAATTGTGTCACAGGAATAATTTCTATTCTTAACATCCGTAAAATATTCCCTGAAAAAACCTTACCAATAATGGATAGGGCATAAAAGAGAATAAAAGCCGTGATATCATGTTGAAAAATAACCAATAGAAAAGAACTTATTGTAATGATACAAATTGATAGAGACATTAATAATTTTCGATTTAAATAATGGGTTAGATAACCATATAAATAAGTTCCTATCACGCCACAGATCCCCGCAGAAATATCAATAAAGCCATAATATTTAATGGGTAAATTCATCGATTGGTCGATCAACGCCGCCCCACTCGACTCAATTAATCCATCAAACATATTATTGCCGATAGCAATTAAAATAGAAAAAACCAAAATAGGAGACGTAAAAATCACCACTATCCTTTTCGTCACCTGTAATGTCTCTGTTAGGCTATGTAACTGAGTGGCAGATTGGCGCTGTTTTGGTACTAGGTAAAAGAACAAAAAGAACACGGCGTTAATGAAATAAAATAGACAGGGAATAATCAGTAAATAATGGTAACCATAATCAATAAATAACATGCCGATTAATGGGCCGATGATCATGCCCAAAAAATCCATTCGAGACATTATATTAATATGATGTTCTTTATGGCGACTCATCAAGGCAATAATTTTTTCATATGAAATCAGTGTCTGTGAATTACCAATAGAAATTAAGCTACCCACTAATCCAAAACTAATTGCAATAACTAAATCAGAGGAAAAATCTACTATTAATAAAAATAAACAACCGATAATTTTACAGCTATCGGAAATAACAGAAACAGGACGGACACCTAGACCATCAATATATTGACCAATAAGCGGTATTAAAAAAATACGTGGTAACCACCATAAAGCGTATGTCAATCCTGCATATTCAATGCTTGTTGTTAATTGATAAACAATAACAGGTGTCAAAAAAACCATTAGACCATCTGCACTTAATACCAAAAAAAGCATATAGAAAAAGACAATACGCATAATAGAGGTTACACCTTTTCTTTAATTAATACTTTAATAGGCTGATTATTTTCATCATAAACAATAATCGATTTTGGGGTATGATGGGTGGGCTTATGTTTCATTAACGCTTGTTGTTTAGAAACAAGAAATTGATAATAGGTTAAATCTGCTGCTATTTTATTAACACGATAAGCTTGATAATTTTTATTAGCGATTTTCCAATCAATCACATCATGACCCGGAATATATTCTTTTTCTTCGTCCAAATAGATAACAGGTCGATTGACAGTAATGATATTCGCCATATTAAATAAGGCATGGGCAACACCACAGGGGATCACTAATTCAATATTGGGTGCCGGATCAAAAACCATTTCATCTTCATAAAATAGCGTAGGCGAATCTTCACGCATATCCACCAGCTTAATAGTGATTTTACCCGAGGTATCTCCTAAAAAAGTTAAATGATCTTCTTGCCCTAAATGTAATCCATAAGAGTCGAAATCATAAGCCTCCTGACCATGTTCAACTAGATACATAGGGGATTGTCGCGTTAATGGGACAATGCCACTCTCTTTGCCCGTATGCAGGGTCGCCATTTCACGAAATTCAACACCTAAAATAGTGGATGTAGGTAATGATTGTTTTTGAACATCGGCAATTTTCTCTCGCAACCTTACATTAATTTCATCGCCATTATCTAAGCGAATTTTACGAGTTTCAGAGTGTAAAAATCGATGTTGGCTTAACCACTGCTGTTGTATCTCAGCAACTCGATAGTAGACCAGCGCCGAAGCTTCTTCTGTCATCGGCTCATAGCCTTCAATCTCATTAATATCGATATCTTCCGGCAGATTTATCACATCATTATTAGGTGACCAATTTAATGTTTCATTTGCTAATTGCTCAATAGTAGGTAAAAAAAGAGAGTAGCTATTTAAGGTAAAAACATTTTCTAGATGGGAAAAAGTATGAGCAACTCCTGGGGGAATAATAAGTGTTCTTGCGGATGATGGGGTTATCTCCAAACTTAATTCTGATTTAAATGTCGGTGAGTTTTTACGACAATCAATAAATTTAGCCAGTATCTTTTGTTTTTTATCACCTAAAAAGGTGAGTGTATCTTGCTGGCCAAGATGAATGCCATACTGCCCATATTTAAATTCGCTTTTACCGTGATAAACAATATTAATAGGATAGGTTGTTGCGAAAGGAATAACATAAGACTGATGTTTTCCATTATTCACTCGCCAGCGTTCAATCCAATGTAATCCGACAATATTAATATCTTTATTAAGTTCATTAATATCCTTATTCACTATTGCCTCCTTTCATTTAAAAAGCAGCCTTACGGCTGCTTATTGATTAAAGACTGACGACTTCGATATCATAACCAAGTGACTTCGCACTTTTTAGTAACGCATCTAAGCTAGTGGTGTTTAATTTTAAATACTTATCATCAGCAGGTGCATTTTTAATACCTGCAAGATAAGCTAATTTATCTAATGCTTCTGTTGCAACAGTTTTAGTTTGTAGCATCATATCCGTAAAACGATGATTGACTATATTATGTTTTACATCTTTTGGTGGATTATTATAAAGTTGAGTAATATCGTTTAATTTGTCCATAAATTACCTTATTTCGCTATTTAATAATAAGTCGTTATCTCTTTCCTTCTTAAGCAAAACTGTTTTAACACTGAAGTTATTTTTCTGTCAATCAGCTCTACCATTAATTATTTTCATATCAATTTAGATAAAAAACGAAGTAATAATTATTTATTTAAATTTTAAAATATAAATACTACTTTTAGTAAAAATAAAAAAGCTCGATATATATCGAGCTTTTTTAATCATTATTGAGTCAGCTTTCGTAAGCCTATTACTCTTCTTCGTGGCGTTTTAGCCAATCTCCACTTTTGATTTCTCGCAACCCATCAACTGGCTTTTGATAAAGATAGATCCAAGCACTACCATAAGGTGTTGATATCAACTGGCGCTTGTAATCTTGATCATTTTTTTTCAGTTCATCAAGCTCCGTCAAAATGGAAGGCGTGATCCGATAAACTTCACATTCTATTTCACCATCACCTTCAACCACAGCAGGATAAAACCCTAAATCATAGAGTTTATACCCCGCTAATTTATACTCACCTAATAGCTGTGCGTAGGTCATCCAGTGATGGTTACCCTGATTTCGCCGTAAACTTCCATAAACAATAATTCGCATATAAATTAAAACTCAAATTGATAAAGCAGATCTATTGCCTGATTCATACCAGACACTGCTTGTAAATACAACCTGGGCATCAAGCGATAACGTAATGTTAACGTCGCTAGCGAATCAAATATACCCATCCCATACTTCACTTGTAAATCATCAGTTATCTTACCACTGACGACAACTTGTGAACTATCCCCTACACCTTGTGTATCTAACGCTAAATCAGAAATACCAAAGGTTTCGCCAATACGTCCTACGAGTTGTCCACTTTGTCCAACACCTAATCCTATTAGCATGGCTGTCATTTGTGCTGAATCAGAATCACCACTTGCTAATCCTTCCCCTCTTAACAAGTAGGATAATGCTTCTTGTTGTGTTTTGGCCGGCTCAGAGAATATTTCCACTTTCGGCTTATCCGCAAGCCCGGTAACTTTAACCCCAGCAATGACATTATCTGCCGTATTATCAGGGTTACGTATCGCTTCAATATTTAAGTATGGCTGATCAACCGGCCCTGAGAACAAGATTTGCCCTTTACGTACTTGTAAATCTTGTCCATAAGCTTTGAATTCCCCGCGAGGAATATCCACTTGACCATTTAATCCCAACCCTTGCTTACTTTGAGCAACTTTTAATGCCCCTGTTAATCTGGCTTTCAATCCAAAGGCATCTAATGTGACATCATCGCCAATATTAATCGCCAAATTACTTTGAATAGGTATAGAAGTCTGCTTTGGTGCTATAGGTTGTAATTCTTTATCCAACATCACTTCATCAGAAGAGGCCGACACCGCAGACTCGGGTAATTCCTGCACCACGATACGAGCCCAAGGGATATCAATACGTCCATCTAATTTAAGCAAATGTGGATTAGCTTCAAAAACTAAGTCTGGGTTAACATCAATACGAACCATTGGTGGTAATGACACACGCAGTTTGTTGCCATTCGCAGCCACCACGGCACGCCACTCATCTAGTTTGCGCCAGTCCGCATTCCCCGTCAGATTTAAATAACCTTCCGGTGTTTCGATTCTACCGCTTAAATCAGAAGTCGCACCATTAAAGCGAATATCGACATTCCCTTTGGTGATGTCAAATGGGATCCAGTGACCAACTACTTTTAACTGGTTAATACCAAACTGCCCAAATAGCAATGGTGATTGTGCATTCCCCCCTAAACGTAGCTGTGCCCCTACACTACCTTGTGCTATTTCACCTTTACCCAAGAAAGGCTTAATCAGATCTAATGTCAGATTATCAATATCAACCGTACCTGATAATTGACGTGTTTTTTCTAGATCAGCAACATTGACATGGCCTTTAAAGTCACCATTACCGGCAATACTAATTAACCATTGCAAGGTCGCTTTACCATTATTGATGCCCGCATTTAACGTAACTGCATCAAAATCAATAGGTAATACCGTACCATCGACATTTTGTTTTACACCAACGCCCTGACCTTTAAGGTTAACTGACGCTTTAGGTAATCCGCCTTTCGCATTCCAAGTTGCCGTTGCATCTCCCGTAAAGACACCGCGTAGCGCAGTTTCAGGAGGTAAGAATGGTTTTATCATGGCTAAATCAAAGCGTGTTAACGTGATTGCCGCACTACCACTCTCACCTACAGTGATCTCTTTAGGTACACACAGTTGTGCATTAGGATTTACCCAGCAATGTGAACCAATCGTCACTTGCTGTTTTTCCGCTAATAAATTTAGCGCCATCGCTTTATTTAAACGCCATTCGCCTACAGGCGTATCAAATGCGGTATTGTTAAGTGTGCCTTGCCACTGCTGTTTTTCTTTATCAAACGAGCCGGCTAATGTCAGGCCACCCGATACGGGTTCCCCATCCATTTTCAAGGTAAGCTTATGCTGTTTTTCTGTCCCGGCCGCATCTAGCGTTAATTGACGAATAATCAAATCAGCCTGTTTTAACTGACGTGCCGTAATTGCCAGTTTGCCACTGATCACGTCATCTGACTGAATGTCACCTTTAACCACAACTGACCCAACACTGATCTGATCTTGCCATTTGATCCCTTGTGCATTGATATCAGCAATAATTTTCGGCTTATTAATATCACCGCGAACATTCACTTTCCCTTTAATAACGCCCGCTAACCCCGGCACTAAACCATTTAACCCCGGTGCATTGATGTTCGCATCAAGCGCCCACTGATCACCTAAGTGCCCCGCAATATCGAGATTATTTTTTCCTAGAATTAAGGTTAATTGAGGAATATTCCATTGCCCCGAATCATTACCATAGGCGTTTCCTCGCGCCTTAATAAGATTATTTTTTAAATTACCATCTAAGGTAATTTCAGGCACTCGTAGTTGCCAACTTCCTCCATACAAGCTACCCGTTGTAGCAATACGTCCATCTAATTTCGCTGGCATATCGGGATATTGTTTAGCTGTATTAATACCAGAGATAGTCAATAATGCATTCCAGCTAATCGCCTTACTCCAATCTGCCACACCGGTAATATCCGCATGACCTTGTAATGCAGCTAAACGCAAACGAGTGAGTGCTATTTTCTCTTCATTCCCTTTAGCGTCTAGGGTCAATTTGGCTGGCGGGATCTCTTGTCCTTCAATATTAGAACGTAATGAAAGATCATAATTATCCGTCTGCCCATTAAGACGTAGTCGAGTATCATTAAGTTGATACTGCACATCTCCCGTTAAAGGCCAGCGCACTTTTTGGCTCTCTAAGGTTAATTTTAGTGGAAGATGTGCTTTAGCGAGCTCAGCTTGTGCATCAAGGCTTGCGGTAACAGTTCCTGTTAAAGAGAGTGCGAGTTTTAATTCATCAAGTATCGCACCTTGTAAGGACAGTGTTGCTTGCTGATCTTTAAACTCTTCCAATCCTGCCATCTCACGAAGCATCGCTTGCATATCTAGATTAACTGGCCACTGTTTATCCAGTGTAATTTGACCGTTTAAACTGACTTCGCCTTCTGGCGCATCAATACTGAGCCTAGTGAGATTAACCTGTTGACCTTGCGTATTGGCTTGAAAAGAGAGTTGATTAATAGTCACAGGCGTATCACCACTAACTTGTAACTGTTTACCTTCTATCCCCTCCACATTGATATCAACAGGAATAATAATTTCGGGTAACTGCGCTAATAAAGGCTTGGCGAAAATTGTCTTAATAGTGTCAGCTAGTGCCTGCTCTTGCTCTTGCGGTGTTTTAGGCTCCGCTTGAGGCGTCGTTGCTGCAACTTCTTTTACATCTTGCGCCATGGCGGCAACACTACCGTCTTCGGGTGTTTTCGGTAACGCCACCAACAAATCATTAATGACTGTCGGTTTTAAGGTAACTTGACGCCCTTCCCATTGTGCTGCCGTAGTAAACTCATTGAGTGATAGGGCCATATCATCAATTTGTACACGCGTATTGGCTAATGAGAGAGAGTTTAAATAGATAGGTAAAGGGGCATTAAGCTCAGTTAAAGGCTCAGAAGGGGGTGTTTCTTGTGCTGGAGGGAGTGCACTGGTATCTACATTGACGATAACATCACGTGTGCCTAAGGCCTCAACACACAGTTGTTTGTCCTTCAAGCAGCTTAAATTTAAGCCTAGTGATAACTCCCCCACATTGACGTCTACACCCGGCATTTGATACTCAACACCCGTTAAACGTAAATCTTGCCAACCGCCATTAACACTATTAATGGTTAAACCTGGCACCCAACGAGCTGCACTATTAATGGCAAAATGTAGCCCTGATTGCGTCCCTAAAATCCATGCAAGAGCACCTAAAACCAGTAAAATGATGATAAGTAGCGTTAGTGTTATCCTTTTCAACCACTTCATCATAACTCAGCTCCTAACCCAATATAAAACTGTAACTTACGCTCTTCACCACTATTGACTGGAACGGCTAAATCAAACTTTACAGGCCCTACTGGAGATGCCCAACGAACCCCCGCACCAGCACCTGTTTTAAAATCACTTTTCGTAAAATCGTTAACGGCTTCACCACTATCAACAAATACAGCTCCCCACCAATTTCCAGTTACGTTATATTGGTATTCAGCAGATCCCGTTAGCATTCTTGATGCCCCTGTTAATTTACCTTTGCTATCTTCCGGTGAAATACTTTGGTATTTATAACCCCTAATACTTCTATCGCCACCAGCAAAGAAACGTAATTCGGGTGGTACTTTCTCAAATTGATTCGTTTCAATCCAGCCAAACGTCCCTCTGACCACAAAACGGTGGCCTTCCCAAGGTGTGCGTATCCACACTTGCTGAGCTTGTAGGGCGAGAAATTCAACATCAGATCCCCATATTTTATTGGAATAATCGACTGAATAACGTTGGCTATCCCCCCAATAAGGCATCATGCCACCCCGTTGGCGTACGCGACTTGCATTCGCACCAGGATAAAGCAACATGGTTGTATTGGTCACATCACCTTGGGTAAAGTGGCTCAGACTCCAGCGGGTATTAATACTGTATTGCCATCCCGTTGACATATCCCAGTTACGAGAAACGTTCAGTGTGGTGGTATCCGAACGAGTATCATTTAAATCTGTACGTTTATAGCCGCCTTGAATGCCATAATATTGTTCTAATGGGTTAACTTTTAATGGAATTTTATAATTAGCACCAATAGATTGCTCAGGCTTAGAAATACTCATATTCGATGTTAAACTATGGCCCCTAGAATTTATCCAAGGTTTATCCCACTGCATATTTAATCGAGGTCCGACATCTGTGGCAAAACCGCCCCCTAGCTCCATATAGTTACGTGAACGAGGGGTAACAACGGCATCCATTGGTAGCAAATAATTGCCTTCACTACGTGCTTTAGCGATATTAGGTGTGACAACCGCCGAATTAAACCATCCTGTGGCAGCTAAGCGTCGATTAAACTCTGCCAAATCTTCAGAAGAGTAATATTCCCCTTCTTTAAAAGGCACAATATTTTGTAGGTAGTCTTCACGAATTTGTGAGCCAGTATAATTCACTTTACCAAAACGGTAACGTTCACCACTATTAAAGACAAAATCCCAATAAGAGGCGTGATTATCTAAAGAGACACCGAGCTGGCTTTTTTCCATATCTGCATCAAAGTAACCACGACGAATAGCAAGCCCTGTTAACGAGCCTTTTAATTTTTCATATTCGGCATGATTTAACACACTATCAAGAGGGGGAGTGTTTTCTTTAATCACTTTGGCATATTGTTCATCTGTTTTAGCTCCCCCTTCCAGTACAATATTGACCCCTTTTAACAGTACGGGAATACCAAGCTCAACCTTTGCTGTTAATACAGGGCGTGTCGGAGGGGTATTTTCTTGATAAGAGAAAGTGACCGTTGGCTGATAATAACCTAAAGGCCGTAGGCCCTCTTTAATTGCCTTTTCAACACGCGCACGAAAACGCCCGTCTGGTGCAACTTCTTCTGTTGTTATGTTTGATAGCTGGACTCGTACATTCTTTTCGAGTTGCCCTTCTAAACCTTCTACTTTTAAACGTAAATTTGCCCCATAAGCAAAAGACGTTATAGAAGACAGACAGAGAACGTAGATAACGGAGTATCTCGGCACGTTTTCTCCTCAATATTATTTATATCATTCGGTAATTGACGACAAATAGTTTTAAGCTTTATTGTAGATTTAGTTTATAACAATATTAAACCTTTACCATAGTAAAGCGTTTACAAATATAAAATTTGGAGTTTACCTTGCAACATAAAGCTTATCATCCTGAGCATGCCGTAATCGGCAGCACAACGCCATTAGAAATTTCTGCTAATCATGCCGTCAATGGGCATTCTATCTGTGAGATCCCAGAAAATATGCAAATTGCTTATTTTGCCATGGGCTGCTTTTGGGGCGTTGAACGCCTATTTTGGCAACAACCCGGTGTTTATAGCACAAGTGCCGGTTATAGCGGTGGTGTAACAGAAAATCCCACCTATGAGCAAGTTTGCCAAGGCCGTACCGGTCATGCAGAGGTCGTTCGTGTGGTATTTGATCCGACCCTTATCAGCTATCAACAATTATTGGCTATTTTTTGGGAGAATCATGACCCTTCCCAAGGTATGCGCCAAGGTAATGATATTGGTAGCCAATATCGCTCGGCCATTTATACCCTAACCCCAGAGCAATATGCACAAGCTATTGAGTCAAAACAACGTTATCAACAAGCTATCAATAGTGAAGGGGCACATAAAGAGATCACCACTGAAATACAACCTGCCGGACCTTTCTATTTTGCTGAAGATTATCATCAGCAATACCTATTTAAAAACCCTCAAGGTTATTGTGGACTTGGTGGCATTGGTATCTGTTTTCCACCGGCAAACTAACACTAGCAGAAAATAGCAGGGCGATGATATAATTACGCCCTCTTATCTATCTTTGTGTCTATTTTTATAAAATAGTCTATCACAATATATTGATTTATCTTCGATTATTAACACTCAAGTATTACCCTCTGGATTTAATACTCTGGGTGATGTGAGCCTTATATGCTTAATAGTTTACTCATTGTGCTTTTGCTGTGTGCCATTAGCGCCTTTTTTTCGCTGTCTGAAATATCACTGGCGGCCTCCCGTCGTATTAAACTCAAACAGTTGGTTGACGAAGGAAATATCAACGCCGCTCGTGTATTAAAAATGCAAGAAACCCCCGGTATGTTTTTTACCGTGGTACAAATTGGTCTTAACGCCGTTGCCATTTTGGCGGGTATTGTCGGTGAATCTGCTTTTTCTCCCGCATTAAAAGATCTCTTTTCCCGCTTTTTAGAAGCACCTCTCGCGCAACAATTAGGATCGGTCTGTTCATTTATTATCGTCACATCGATGTTTATTCTGCTTGCCGATTTAACTCCTAAACGTATCGGCATGATCAAGCCAGAAGTCATTGCACTGAAAATTGTTAATCCTATGCGTTTTTGTCTCGCCTTATTCCGCCCTTTAGTTTGGTTGTTTAATGGCATGGCAGATCTTATCTTTAAACTATTTAAAATCCCGATGGTAAGAAATGAAGATATTACATCTGATGATATCTTTGCGATTGTCGAAGCCGGTGCAGTAGCGGGGGTATTACGTAAACAAGAGCACGAATTAATTGAAAATGTCTTTGAATTAGAATCACGTACCGTACCATCAGCCATGACACCACGTGAAGATGTTGTCTACTTTGATCGCGAAGAGACAGAAGAAGATATTAAGCATAAAATTGCCACTCAGCCCCACTCTAAATTCTTAGTTTGTGAAGGGGATATTGACCATATTATTGGTTATGTAGATTCAAAAGAGCTACTCAACCGTGTGATCAATGGGCAAAGTCTCAACCTCAAAGAAGGTGTGCATATCCGTAAAGCCCTTATTATTCCGGATACCTTAACTTTATCTGACATGCTAGAAAGCTTTAAAACCTCAGGGGAAGATTTTGCCATTATTCTCAATGAATATGCGATGGTGATGGGCGTTATCACCTTAAATGACGTGATGACCACTTTAATGGGCGATCTGATTGGCCCAGGTCAAGAAGAGCAAATCGTCAGTCGTGATGAGCATTCATGGTTGGTTGAAGGTGGAACACCTATTGATGATGTTATGCGGGCATTAGATATTGATGATTTCCCGGATTCTAGCAATTACGAAACCATTGCTGGGTTTATGATGTTCCGTTTGCGTAAGATCCCCAAACGTACTGACTATGTGAAGTTCGCAGGTTATAAATTTGAAGTGGTGGATATTGATAACTATAAAATTGATCAACTGCTTGTCACTAAAATTGATGATATTCCGCCAGTAAAACCGGTTTTGCAAGAAGCAATACCTGCTCCTCAAACAACGTCAGAAGTGCCTTTTGAGCACGAAGAGCATAAAGCCTAAATCAACTGGTAACAAACTGAAATTAATAACTGAGTCTTATCGTAAAAGCACAAGATATAGACTCAGTTATCTATCAGATAAAAGTTAGCCCATTTCAGCTTTGAGTAAAACCACCTGCTGGTTAACTTCACTCATCACATTAAAATGCAGCTTATCTTTTATTTTCGGCAATAAAATTTTACCGTAATCGAACTCAAATGCGCCCATTCCTTTGATATAAAACCGTCCACGAAATAACGTCTTAACGTAGAGAGCAATTTTTTCTGGGTTATAGCGATTGAAGATCTTCATCTTTCAGTTAGTCTCCCATGCTCAGTTGTGAATTTAATCAGTCATAAAGACCGATCTTTATATACCAAATTTAAAGACCTAATTATAAGTACTAGGTTCCATTTATTTAAATTTCTTATCTATTTTTACACTTATTGACAGTAAAGAAGATAAGTCGAGACTGTGAATACTTTATCTTACACCCTATATGTTAAAAAAATGTATCAACAATGAGGTATTATTCTTTTTTAGCCTCTATGCTTAAATAGCCGATAAAGTCGAATTGAATAATAGGACAATAACGATGCACAAAATAACCTTGGCTGCACTTTTGCTTAGCACATCTACATGGGTATTTGCCCATAATATTACTGAAGAAACTCTCCTACCGGCGATCTCTGTGAGTGACAAAGGGGAGCTTCTTTATGATGGTGCCAAAGATAAATTTAGCTATCAAAATTGGAATAGCGGACTACTTAGTGGCAAAGTACGCACAATTCAACATATCGCTGGACGCAGTAAGGCTAAAGAGATGAATGCGCCACTGATTGAAGCCATCAAACAAGCCAAATTTCCACAAAATAGTTATCAGACAACCACTATCATCAATACTGATGATGCTATCTTTGGTACTGGGCCTTTTGTTCGCGGTAGTGTTGAAGACAGTAAAAAAGAGTTTCCTTGGTCACAATTTATTGTTGATGCTGATGGTGTAGCGCAAAAAGGTTGGGGACTAGAAAAAGAGAGTTCAGCAATTATTGTGCTGGATAAACAAGGAAAAGTTCGTTTTGTCAAAGAAGGTGTATTAAGTGGTGCAGAAATAACTTCCGCCATTAACCTTATCAATGACTTAATTAAAGAATAGTATTTAAATCATCTGTATCGGAGCCCTTTAAACTTAAGGGCTCTGCTCTCGTTAACATTAGAAAATAGAAACTCTAAAACCAGGATTTATCAGTGATTCTCTCGGTGAATAATCAAGTGTCACCCCTTTCCAATCGGTAACATGTGCCCCTGCGGCTATCGCAATAGCGTGTCCTGCTGCAGTATCCCATGTATGAGTAGGTCCAAAACGCGGATAAAGCTGAGCTTTTCCTTCTGCCACTAGACAAAATTTTAATGAAGATCCAACAGCCACCGTTTGGTGCTCACCCAATTGCGATAAATATTCTTTTAATTCATCATCTTGATGAGAACGACTAATAACAATCACGGGGGGTTCAGCACGGCTGACTTTTATTGGTAAACGCTGACCACAGGTTTCTTTCCATGCCTGTTTATTGGCTGCTGAGTAGAGAATATTTTGTACTGGTGCATACACAACGCCTAATACCGGCACACCCTGTTCAATCAACGCAATATTAACCGTAAACTCACCATTTTTATTGATAAACTCTTTGGTACCATCGAGGGGATCAATCAGCCAATAACGTTGCCAATGGCGACGTTCTTCCCACGCAGGAGGATCTTCTTCAGATAATTGAGGAATATCTGGCGCAATACTGGCAAGTCCTTGCTTAATAATTTGATGGGCGGCTAAATCTGCTGCAGTAACCGGTGAATGGTCACTCTTTTCCTGTACTTCAATTGGCGCTGATTGTTGATAAATTTGCATTATCGCCTGACCCGCTTGGCGGGCTAATTCGCTGACTTGTTCTAACATAATGCACCTCACTTATTTTTATAAGAATGGTACTCACTCTTATAAAAATCAATTATCTTGCACTCTCTTTACTCTAGTATAGAGACAAAAATAGCCGGAAAAAACCGGCTATAGTGTTATTTTTTGCAGAAGAAGAAATTATAAAATTTCTAATAGTTCTACTTCGAAAACTAATGTTGCAAAAGGAGGAATAGCCGCCCCCGCACCACGTTCACCATAAGCTAATTGGTAAGGAATATATAATTCCCATTTAGAACCTACTGGCATCAAAGTTAATGCTTCAATCCATCCTGCAATCACACCATTAACAGGGAATTCTGCTGGCTGACCACGCTGTACTGAGCTATCAAATACCGTACCATCGATTAAACGACCAGTATAATGCACACGAACATGATCAGTACGAGCTGGAATAGCGCCATCTCCTGCTTTCAGTACTTTGTACTGTAAACCAGATTCAGTAACCTGCACGCCTTCTTTTTTTATATTTTCTGCTAAGAATACTTTACCTGCTTCTGCCAGTGCTGCTTGACGCTCTTGACGAACTGCTTCAGCACGCTCATGCATAGTACGTAAAGCATTGTGTAACGTTTCAACAGGTACAGAAGGAGTATTGCCTTCTAACGCGTCAGTCAAGCCGGCAAGCAGTGCTGCTGGCTCTAATCCTTGGAGACCTGATTCAGTCAGTTGTTGACCGACTTGCAGACCAATACCGTAACTTGCCTGCGATTCAATAGAATCAAATGATGGTTTTGACATGAAAAAATACCTGTTTTTATGAAAGTTAGTGCCAAGAATAACAGTGGTAAGCTAGAGCGTAAACCTCCCGTCTTGGCTAATCGCGATTATTCGTCGAAAACGCGATAAATTTGCGCTATTTGTCATGGATTTTGACCTTTCTTGACGATATTTTTCAGACTTTTTTTCACAAGCCCCTCACACAAGCATATAATTAAAGACAAGGTAGCTCTGTTAACCCAGCGCTCAATATCAATATATATGTTCAGAGAGGTACGAAGTGAAAATAACTGACAATCCCTATTTCCGTGAACAAGGATATATTGACGGTATTTGGTGTGATGCAAAAAGCAAAGACACGGTTGAAGTGATTGATCCTGCAACAAATCAGCCCATTGGTACTGTGCCAAATATGGCAACAGAAGAAGCCAAAGCGGCTGTTGATGCAGCCGCCAAAGCATTACCGACATGGCGTGCGTTAACCGCACATCAAAGAAGCACTTTACTGCAACGCTGGTTCCAACTGATACAGGATAACAAGCGTCAACTTGCAGAACTGATGACGTTTGAACAAGGTAAACCCGTGGCCGAAGCGGAAGGCGAAATCACCTACGCAGCCTCATTTATTGAGTGGTTTGCTGAGCAAGGTAAAAGAACCAACGGTGAAATTATCCCCTCCCCTTCATCAGATAAGCGGCTTATGGTGATCAAACAAGGGATTGGTGTTTGTGCGGCTATCACACCTTGGAACTTCCCTGCTGCCATGATCACCCGTAAAGCAGCCCCAGCATTAGCAGCTGGGTGTACTATGGTGATAAAACCTGCCAACGAAACCCCCTATACAGCCCTTGCGTTAGCTGAATTAGCCGCGCAAGCAGGAATACCTGCCGGTGTTATTAATATTGTCACCGGTGATGCAGTTAAAATCGGTGAAGTGTTCACATCAGACAACCGCGTGCGTAAATTGAGTTTTACTGGCTCTACAGGGGTTGGCCGTTTATTAATGCGCCAATGTGCTGACAGTGTGAAAAAAGTCTCACTGGAGCTAGGGGGAAATGCGCCATTTATTGTCTTTAATGACGCCGATATTGAGAAAGCGGTTGCAGGTGCTATGGGGGCGAAATTCCGTAACGCCGGACAGACTTGCGTGTGTGCAAATCGTTTTTATATCCATAAAGATGTATATCAACAATTTAGTGAACGCTTTGTTGCTGAGGTTAAAAAACTAAAAGTCGGTAATGGCTTTACCGAAGGCGTGACTATTGGGCCTCTTATTAATCATAAGGCGGTAGAAAAATCACAATCACTCCTTGCTGATACCTTACAACGCGGTGCGACACTGCTATGTGGTGGTGAAAGAGATAAAGTAGGTGAAAATTTCTTTCAGCCTACCGTGGTCGGTAATGTGCCTGCTGATAGTCATATTCTTGAAGAAGAGATCTTTGGCCCCGTGGCACCTTTAGTCATTTTTGACAATGAAGAAGAAGTAGTACATCTAGCCAATAATACCATCTATGGCTTAGCCGCTTATTTCTACAGTGAAGATCCACAACGTATTTGGCGTGTGGCTGAAAATCTAGAATATGGCATGGTCGGTATTAACACAGGTCTAATTTCCAATGAAGTGGCTCCTTTCGGTGGTATAAAGCAGTCTGGCTTAGGTCGTGAAGGCTCTGAGCATGGTATTGAGGACTATATGGAAATGAAATACCTCTGCCAAGGCCTGTAAACGAGGCCACTGATTAACAGTAAAAGTCATCGCAAGGACGCGATTGCTTTTTGCAACCATTATCTCTTATTAATTGACATCCTCCACGCCCTAAAGGACGTGGA
>NZ_KV791990.1:0-563 GCF_001808035.1 Proteus sp. HMSC14B05
TCAATTGCCATAAACTCATCTGAGAATTCGTTTTTGCCTTCATTGCGTTGAAGTTTGCGGATCTTCGCTTTACCGATAATTCCGTGAGTGAATAATTCTCGAGCAATGACGATAATGTCAGCGATTGGCATCTTGCCGTTTTTATAGACGATACCGCGTTTACCTGATTTCCATTCTCCAATGATTTCCGAACAATCATCATCACAACACGCCTGCATCACTATCATTGCCGTTTGTAGGATATTACGCCCATATGTTGGCTTGCTAATCGCTTTAATTAGCCACTCAGGAATAACCCTGTAGCTCATTACGGCGCGTGCAATTAACTCTTGCACCTCAGCGCCATTTAATTGACCGTAGGCTTTCACAATCTGTTTAGGCTCACCGATTCTTGTCATATTGATGAACGATGGTCTAAATAAGTAATCATTTTTATCAGTAGAGATAACCATCTCACCGATTTCTAAAATAGGCGTCATAAACCCTCCTGAATATTATCAAGGGTACTCGAAAGCACCCTTTGTAATATTAAGCAGCTGTAACAGTGACCACGCATTTTGCAG
>NZ_KV791991.1:0-47512 GCF_001808035.1 Proteus sp. HMSC14B05
GCGCATTATAGGGGCTTCTCAGATTAGCGCAAGTGTTTTTTGAAAAAAATTCACCGTTCGATTAAAACCCCAACAATACGTACAAAAAACAGGTCACAACGAACAGATATCACTCAATTTTGGAAAATTTTGTCGCAAATTCGCTAACTTTATTCCAATCAGTATATTCGATCTCTTTTGTTGGATCGGTTTCACCCTTAGTCATCTTCATAATAAGCTGGATCATCACTCTATCAATCCATTTATAACGTGGGTAAAGAAGCGCGCCTGCAAAAACACCTGTTAATCTAGGCTTCCATGGAGTCTTATCTAAAAACTTACGCATATAAGCATTGGTTTCGGGTGTACTCTTTTCAGCTTTTCTTGCCGTAAGGTTCACCCCAAAAAAGGCGGATGGCATACTATTTAATTGAGAAAGGTGTTGGGTAATAAATTTATCCAGTACTTTATTAAAATAGCCATATCTAATTGATGCCCCAACTAACACTTTATTATAAGCAGATAAATTAAGGCTATGGTGAACAGCAGTTAAATCTCTTACATCACATTCATAGCCCTGTTGTCTTAGTTCATTAGCTATGTGCGTCATTATTTTTTTAGTTTGACCATCTGTACTGCAGTACAGCAACAGCGCGCTCATACATCACTCCTTGTTTTTGGTTAATCACGCCAAAATGTTGGTGTAAATAAAACCAATAATGTGAAAACTTCTAATCGGCCAAATAACATGGTGACAACAAGTATCCACTTAGCGGCTGGATTCATTGTTGTAAAGTTATCAGCAACAATACCTAATCCTGGACCCAAATTATTAAGTGTTGTAGCAATAGCAGAAAAAGCAGAAAACTCATCAACACCTGTCGCTATTAATAGCATTAAGCTAATAATAAACACTAAAGCATATGCTGAGAAAAAGCCCCAAACCGCTTCTATAATACGCTCTGGTAATGCTCGATGTCCTAGTTTAATCGTATAAACCGCATTAGGGTGTACAAGACGTTTTAATTCACGAGAGCCTTGTAAAAATAGCAGTAAGATGCGGATTACTTTTAACCCCCCCCCCGTTGAACCAGCACAGCCCCCGATAAAGGCAGAGCACAACAGTAACAGAGGTAAAAAAGTTGGCCATTGGGCAAAACTATCTGTTGCAAACCCTGCGGTTGTTGCCATTGAAACAACTTGGAAAAAAGCTTGATTAATTGTTGTCCATCCAGAGTCATATACCGAATAGAGCCATAGAATAAGGCTACAAATAATCACTAATCCGAGCTGTATAAAGATAAACATGCGAAATTCAGGATCACGCCAATAAATATTGAGGCTTCGCCCTGTTAAAACCGAAAAGTGTAAAGCAAAGTTACACCCTGAAATTAATAGAAAAACACCAATAATGACGTTAATTGTTGGACTATTAAAATAGCCAATGCTTGCATCATGGGTAGAAAATCCACCGATTGCAATGGTAGAAAAACTATGCGAGATAGCATCAAACACGTCCATACCCGCAATCCACAACGCAAGGGCACAAATAATAGTGAGTAAGACATAAATCAGCCACAATGCTTTCGCAGTTTCTGCGATCCTTGGGCGCATTTTATTGTCTTTCAAAGGCCCCGGCATTTCTGCCCGATAAAGCTGCATTCCCCCAACGCCTAACAGTGGAAGAATTGCCACCGCTAATACGATGATCCCCATTCCCCCTAACCATTGCAGCATTTGGCGATAAAATAAAATCGCTTTAGGTAAGCTATCCAACCCAACAAGTGTCGTAGCCCCTGTGGTTGTTAATCCGGAAAAAGATTCAAAAAAGGCATCGGTAATCGATAGATGAGGTTGTTCCGAAAAAATAAAAGGCAATGCCCCTACGCTGCCTAACACAGTCCAAAATAAAACCACAATAAGAAAACCTTCTTTGGGTTTTAGATCACTTTTATTGTTTCGATTGGGGATCCACAACATTAGCCCAATAATAAGAGCGACAATAAATGTCTGACTAAATGCTCGTCCTGCACCATCCCGATAGATCAACGCAACGATACCGGGGATGATCATCGTGACAGAGAATAAAATAACAAGTAGCCCAACAATTCGGGTTATTGAACGAAAATGCATTTAGCGATTTCCTTGGTAGCAACGATTATTCATTCGGTTCTAAACATATTAATTGCATACTGCCACGACTGATATCGCGTAGTTTACTTTCAACTTTTTCACTCTCTACTGCTGGCAATGATAGTTCAAAAGTGACTTTATCAGTATATTCACTAGAGAGGATCTTCCCTTGATATTCTGCAATAACTTGCTCAAGTAATGACACTAAGGAATATTCACACTCCACAAGAAATCGGCGCTGAGGTACTTTGGTTTTCGTTGGCAAAAGTTTTAATGCCTGCTGTACCCCATTGCCATAAGCACGAACTAATCCGCCAGTGCCTAATTTGATCCCGCCGAAATAACGTACCACAACCGCAGTCACCTCTCCCATACCACTCCCTAACAGGGGTGCTAGAATAGGTTTTCCCGCCGTGCCTGTTGGTTCACCATCATCAGAAAAACCTAACTGTTGTGAATCATCCGGTCTTCCAGCAACAAATGCCCAACAATGATGCCGAGCATCGGGAAACTGCGCTTTAATTGATTGGATATACGCTTTGGCAGCCTCAATCCCTTCAGTATGAGCAATAAATGTAATAAAACGGCTCTTCTTTATTTCTTCACTGAATTCTACCGTTTCAGCGGGGATCAAATAAGCTTTCATCAGGCTAAATGTAAGTCTCTTGTCATATTTTCAATTTTGTTATCGTGAATAATAATATTATCTTCAATACGAATGCCACCAAAAGGCTTGAAGTGTTCAATCAAATGCCAATCAAAATGACTACGATATTTCCCTTCACGCCAAGGTGCTAATAACGAATCAATAAAATAGAATCCTGGCTCAATGGTAAGTACCATTCCCGGCTCTACAATACGTGTACAACGTAAGAAAGGATACATGGCTGGCGCAGCTAAATGAGTCCCTTTATCATCCTGCATAAATCCACCCGCATCATGAACTTGTAAACCTAGCGCATGGCCTAATCCATGTGGTAAGAAGGGAGTTGTTAATCCTTCACTCACCATCTCTTCTTCGCTAATCCCCTTAACGATACCGTATTTATGTAATAATCCGGCAATACGTTGATGCATTTGAATATGATATTCGCTGTAGCGTACTCCCGCTTTCATTGTCGCTATCAATGCCTGTTGCGCATCATTCATATCTTTGACTAAAGCAGTAAATTCATGATTTTCTTTCGCTGAATAAGTACGCGTAATATCCGCAGCATACCCATTATACTCTGCTCCCGCATCAATAAGGAAACTACGATATTCATCTGGCGATTGATGATCTAATTTGGTGTAATGCAAAACAGCAGCATGTTCATTTAATGCAACAATATTGCCATAAGGTACATCTGTGTCCCGATGTCCTGTTGCCATTAAATAAGCCATATTAATATCAAATTCACTTAACTCAGCTTGGAATGCCTCACGAGCGGCGATATGTCCATTGACTGCCATTTTCTGCGCTTCGCGCATACATGCCAGTTCATAACCCGTTTTATAAGCACGATAATAATGATAATAGTTAAGAAGAGATTGGTTATTAACATTATCAAGACTGACACCTAATGAATCAGCCCGTTGTGTATTTGGCCCAATATAAGCAGTATTTTTATTAATAAAAGGTGCTAGCTCTTTTTGAATATCATCGACATTTTTTAAATGGATCAGCTCAATTTCATGGGTCCAATAGCTACTTGGTAAAGCTTCAACACTATGCCAATAATCAACAGGTGAATAGAACCAGAGTTTTGGTTTATTGACACCATCAACCAATAACCAACAATGTGGCACATCAGTTACTGGCACCCACGCTTTAAAGTGTGCATTCACTTTAAAAGGGTAATCACTATCATCAAGGAAAACACCAATAGGTTCACCAGAGTGAATCAAGACATTATCAAGGTGGTGTCTAGATAAAGCATCACGAGTACGATTTTGTAGTGTTTTGATATGTTCTTGATACAGAGAAAGCAATTTTTCCATTACTAATCACCTATCTTTATTTATTGTTAATTATTCAGCTTAACACGCCAACTCTTTTACAGGGTAACACCATAGCAAAAATAGCTTACCATGACTTATTACTATGTTTTTACGGTCCTTAATTATGCTGATTTATTCATTTAAACCAATCATATAAAAATCAATATATTAGATAATTTCATTGTGATCAGCCCTACATTTCCTTAATCAAATATTTGCAATTAATTAACATTGTATTCACACTCTAATTATCTGGTCATACCAGTTTATACTTTAGGGAGAATACAAATGCTCTATCAAAGCGAAAATATTCAAGCCGATTGGGTGAAGCAAGGTATTGTTGAGCTCGTTTTCAATGCTAGCGGTTCTATTAATAAATTAGATACAAAAACGGTGGCAATGTTAAGCGAAGCGTTAACAGTATTAGAAAACACATCTGATCTAAAAGGGGTTATTTTACGTTCAGAAAAACCCGCCTTTATTGTTGGTGCCGATATTACCGAATTTTTATCACTTTTTGATGCACCCGTTGAAGAACTGACACAATGGCTACATTTTGCTAATCATATTTTCAATCGATTAGAAGATCTCCCCGTTCCTACAGTTTCTGCCATTAATGGCTATGCCCTAGGCGGTGGCTGTGAATGTGTATTAGCAACGGATTTTCGTATTGCATCACCGGATTTACGCATTGGTTTACCCGAAACAAAACTTGGTATTATGCCGGGTTTTGGTGGCTCTGTTCGGCTACCTCGCCTTATTGGCGTTGATAATGCCTTAGAAATTATTACCGCAGGTAAAGATATTAATGCCGAAACGGCACTTAAGAATGGCTTAATTCAAGCTATTGTCCCTGTTGATAAGCTAAAAGAAAGTGCCATTTCACTGATAGAGCAAGCCATTGATGGCAAATTTGACTGGCAAGCTGCTCGTCAACCTAAAACTGTGGCATTAAGATTAACGGAACTTGAACATAAAATGTCATTTGCTGTGGCAAAAGGCATGGTGATGAAAGTCGCAGGCCCTCATTATCCAGCCCCAATGACCGCCGTTAATACGATAGAAAAAGCCGCATTTCTAGATAGAAAAGCGGCACTTGAATTGGAAACAGAAAACTTTGTCAAACTGACCCGCACCGATGTTGCCAAAGCATTAGTGGGTATTTTCCTTAATGATCAATATGTGAAAGGTATTACTAAAAAACGTCATGCTAGCTTACCAAAACAAGCGGCAGTATTAGGCGCGGGGATCATGGGTGGCGGAATTGCCTATCAATCTGCACTAAAAGGCATTCCTGTTACCATGAAAGATATTAATGCCAACTCCCTTGAATTGGGTATGACAGAAGCACTCAGTCTGTTACAAAAACGTCAAGAAAAAGGACGTATGAGTGCCGTTGATATGGCAAAAACCCTCGCCTCTATTCATCCTACCTTAAACTATGCCAGTGTAGCTGATGCACAAATTGTGGTCGAAGCGGTGGTTGAAAACCCTAAAGTAAAAGCCTCTGTACTTGCTGAAACCGAAGCGCTCCTTGCTGATCATGCTGTACTTGCTTCGAATACCTCAACAATCCCCATTTCGCTACTTGCCAAATCACTAACACGCCCTGAAAATTTCTGTGGAATGCACTTCTTTAATCCCGTTCACCGCATGCCTTTAGTTGAGATCATTAAAGGTGAAAAAACCAGCGAAGAGACGATTAATCGCATTGTCAGTTATGCTAGCAAAATGGGTAAAACGCCAATCATTGTTAATGACTGTCCGGGGTTCTTTGTCAATCGCGTGCTCTTCCCTTATTTCGCCGGGTTTTCTCTTTTATTAAGAGATGGTGCTGATTTTATTGCTGTAGATAAAGTGATGGAAAAAGCCTTTGGCTGGCCAATGGGTCCGGCTTATTTACTGGATGTTGTCGGTATCGATACAGCGAATCATGCTCAAGCAGTGATGGCTCAAGGTTTCCCAGACAGAATGGGAAGTATTGATAAAGACGTTATTGCGCTTTTATATCAACAACAACGCTATGGTCAGAAAAATAATCATGGTTTCTATGACTACACTATTGATAAGCGTGGTAAAAAACAAAAGCAGGTAGATAACGATATTCACAGCCTTATTGAACATCATGTCGGCAAAAAACAGGAATTTAACCAAGACACTATTATTGCTCGTATGATGATCCCAATGATCAATGAAGTTATTCGTTGCTTAGATGAAGGCATTATCGCCTCACCTGCAGAAGCCGATATTGCATTAGTGTATGGTTTAGGCTTCCCTCCTTTCCGTGGTGGTGTCTTCCGTTACCTCGATACCATTGGATTAGCACAATTTGTTGCAAATGCAGAGCAATACTCAGAATTAGGGCCACTTTACCAAATTCCTGAGAGCTTAAAACAAAAAGCATTACGTAACGAAACCTACTATCCAAAGCCTGCAAAAGTAGATGTTAACATCAGAGAACTCGCTTAAGGAGAGAAGAAATGGAAAAGGTTGTCATAATTGATGGTGTTCGCACCCCAATGGGACGTTCAAAAGGCGGGGCATTTCGCCATGTAAGAGCTGAAAATCTCTCTGCGCAATTAATGCAAGCTTTGCTTAAGCGTAACCCTGATATTGATCCCAATGATATTGGCGATGTGATTTGGGGCTGTGTGCAACAAACTTTAGAGCAAGGCTTTAATATTGCACGTAATGCCGCACTATTAGCAGAATTACCGCATAAAGTTCCGGCAGTAACCGTCAATCGTTTATGTGGCTCTTCGATGCAAGCCTTGCATGACGGTGCTCGCCAAATTATGTTAGGAGAGAGCCAAGTTGCTTTAATTGGTGGCGTTGAACATATGGGTCATGTACCGATGACCTATAATGCTGACTTTAACCCAGCATTAAATCTTTCTGTGGCAAAGGCTTCATTCTCAATGGGGTTAACTGCAGAAATGTTAGCAAAATCATTTCAAATATCTCGTGAAGAACAAGACAAATTCGCCTATCGCTCACACCATTTAGCCGCCCTCGCGACCCAAAAAGGCTATTTTGACAACGAACTTGTTGCCATTAATGGTCATGATGCAGCAGGAGATTTTATACGCGTCAGCACGGATGAAGTTATCCGTTATAACCCAAGCCTTGATGAATTAGCACAACTTAGACCCGTGTTTGATCCCGCCACGGGCTCCGTCACTGCGGGGAATTCATCGGCCGTCTCTGATGGGGCATCCGCGATGTTTATCACGAGCGAAAGTTATGCTAAGCAACATCATTTAAAACCCCGTGCAATTATTCGTTCGATGGCGGTAACAGGTTGTGATCCGGCAATCATGGGATATGGTCCCGTTCCTGCCACTGAAATAGCGCTAAAGAAAGCAGGGTTAACCCTCAGTGATATTGATATCTTTGAACTTAACGAAGCCTTTGCAGCGCAATCCTTAGCTTGCATGAAAAAAATGAACTTACTCGATAGCATTGATGACAAAATCAATCTTAATGGTGGTGCTATTGCACTTGGGCATCCATTAGGTTGTTCTGGTGCCAGAATAACCACCACGCTATTAAATATTATGGAGCGTAAAGATGCACAATTAGGATTAGCGACAATGTGTATTGGATTAGGCCAAGGGATAGCAACCATTATTGAGCGAGTTTAATCAAGATGATTTTTCATTTTGAGTAATATCACTTGGTTGACATGTTTGATTGCTTGGTTTTTTAACCATTTTCCCGCCGTCAGGGGCGGGTTTTTTTATGGTTTTTTTATGGTTTTTTTATCGTTATTGCTTATTAAATAAACTCAAAAGCATCACTAAATAAGCGTTCTCTATCAGCATTACGCTCATTACAAAAACGATCTCGCGCTATTTTAGCCATTTCAAAACGTCCTGCGATATAAATATCATAGGATGATAAATCGCCAAAATCTTCACTAATTGCCGTTAATACAGTCCCTTTTCTACCACGCCAAGCGTCATCAGGTTGTTCAACAACAGGTACGACTGATAATGAGGGATACTTTTCCGTTAAATCTTGCAACTCATTAAGATCATAAAGATGTACCTGCTCTCGTCCTCCCCAATAAAGCGTTATCGCACGTTGAGGATTTTCTTGTAATGCCGCTAGCAAGATAGAGTGAGTATAAGAAAATCCTGTTCCTCCTGCGATAAGCAACAAAGGACGTTGGCTCTGTTGTCTAAACCACGCATTACCATGGGGAATATCAATCTTTAATTGTTGAGTTTCTAAAATAAGATCGAGCACAGCCATTGCGTAAAGATTCAGATCTGACGCGCCAATATGAAGCTCAATAAAGTCTTTATTTTCGGGAATAGAGGCAATAGAGAATGGGCGCTTATCTCGCTCATCCATAACCGCTAAAAGGTATTGTCCAGCCTGAAAATCAAATGGGCCATCAGGTAATAATCTTACCCGATACACCGTATCTGTTATCGGCTCAACGAGTGAGACTTTACAGTTCAGTATCGCCATGTTGTTCCTCTATTATTATTTAACAATATCGAGCTGTTCCCAAATAGTATCGACCCGCTGTTTTATTTCATCCGTCATTACGATAGGTCGCCCCCACTCTCTCTCTGTTTCACCGGGCCATTTATTGGTCGCATCTAACCCCATTTTGGAGCCTAAACCTGAAACAGGTGAAGCAAAATCAAGATAATCAATTGGCGTATTTTCCATCATAATGGTATCTCTTGCGGGATCCATTCTAGTTGTGATAGCCCAAATCACATCTTTCCAATCTCTTGCATTCACATCATCATCGCAAACAATCACAAATTTAGTATACATAAATTGTCGCAAATAAGACCAAACTCCCATCATTACGCGTTTAGCGTGACCAGCATACTGCTTTTTCATGGTCACAACCGCTAAACGATAAGAGCAACCTTCAGGAGGTAAATAAAAATCGACAATCTCAGGAAATTGTTTTTGTAATATCGGTACTAATACTTCATTAAGCGCAACGCCTAATACTGCCGGCTCATCCGGTGGACGCCCTGTATAAGTAGAGTGATAGATAGCATCTTTACGACGTGTTAGATGTGTTATGGTAAATACTGGAAAAGAGTCAATCTCATTATAATAACCAGTATGATCACCATATGGCCCTTCTGGTGCAAGCTCACCGGGTTCGATATACCCTTCGAGAATAATTTCGGCACTTGCCGGGACTTCCAAGTCATTGGAAAGGCATTTAACGACTTCTGTTTTATTACCTCGCAATAATCCAGCAAAGGCATATTCAGATAATGTATCTGGTACTGGCGTTACGGCACCTAAAATTGTCGCAGGATCAGCCCCTAATGCAACAGAAACGGGAAAACGTTCTCCTGGGTGTTTTTGACACCATTCTTGGAAATCTAACGCGCCACCGCGATGAGATAACCAACGCATAATCACCTTATTTTTGCCAAGCACTTGTTGGCGATAAATACCTAAATTCTGGCGCTCTTTAAAAGGCCCTCGCGTTACTGTAAGTCCCCATGTAATCAAAGGGGCTGCATCTTCAGGCCAACAATGCATCACGGGGATCTTAGTTAAATCAACATCATCGCCAGTTAACACAACCTCCTGACAAGGGGCTTTGCTCAGGCGCTTAGTTGGCATATTTAAAACTTGCTTAAATTTAGGTAACTTATCAAAAAGATCACGAAATCCTTTCGGAGGATCAGGCTCTTTTAAAAATGCTAATAGCTTACCCACTTCATGTAAGGCTTTAACATCATCTTGCCCCATCCCCATAGCAACACGCTCAGGTGTACCAAATAAATTACATAGCACTGGCATATCAAACCCTTTAGGATTTTCAAATAACAGTGCAGGCCCACCAGCACGTAATGTTCTGTCCGCTATTTCGGTCATTTCAAGGTAGGGATCTATTTCAAAGGTGATGCGTTTTAATTCACCTTTTTCTTCGAGTAATGAAAGGAAATCTCTTAAATCGCGGTATTTCATCATAATCTTACGAGCCAGTGAGTGAGAGAAAAGAGGGCAAAGCCCTCTTTGAAACACTATAAGCTAAACGCATAACTCACTAAAAAGCAATGCCTTTTATATGAGATTGCAAATTATTATTATAAACAGCGAAATGGAACCCATTTTGCCAACATTTTTGTATCAAACTGTTCTGGAAAAGTTTTTCCATGTTGGAAAATTTTAAAGCCTTCATTTTTAGCGCTGTAATAACGTAACTCTTCACCCTGAATATATAAGTAACTACCTTCACGAATGGCAACCACTATCTCGTCTGGGTTCATCGCACAAAACTCCGCAATACGCTCATCTCGAGTTTCGCCCATATGTCCACTAATGGTGGCATCAATATAGTGCGGGTTAATTTGTACAGGGAATAATCCCAGTGAAGGCATAACAACAGAACAGCGCACAGGCATATCATTTGTAGTACGGATAGTCGGAGTGGCAACATTACAACCCGCACTCCAACCGATATAAGGGATATTACGTTCACGAACTGCACGCTGGATAGGAACCACTAATCCTTTCTCATGCAGCATTTGGTTTAATAACCACGTATTCCCCCCACTAACTAAAATACACTCAGCATTGTTAATGGCTTCCACTTCTGAATCAAAATGTTCAATACAAGTCACTTCAATACCTAATACTTCTGATAATTCACGAGCACGTTGGTCGTGATCAGAACGAATAACCGCATATGCAATAAGCACGGCAGAACGAATACCACGCTTTTTAATCATGCTGTCGATATTATCTTTGGCGTAACTTAACCATTGTGGGTCCCCGGCAATCTTCCCATTACTCAATAAAAAAACTTCCATTTGAAAACCTCTTTATAATTATGGATCAGGATCTAAGATAATTATCTTGGGAGTTTTTTCTTGTTTTTGCCATCATTTTTTTGTCAACTTGTTACCTCTATCTGAGATAAGATTGAAACTTCTCAAAACCACTGCATTTATTGCGTCTGAACACGGTTTCAGTGATCATTTTCTAGTATAAAATTGCATTTCACTTGTTACATTTACCGACAGATGACTGTTACCTTTATCATAAATTTGCTATTATCCTCCTAATTAAGATCAACTAACCCTTTGTCTCTATTATGAAAAACTGGCACCTTCTGTATTGTAAACGCGGACAAATCGCTCGGGCGATCGAACACTTAGAACGTCAGCAGGTGATCTGCTTTACGCCGATGGTGACAATAGAAAAGTTAATAAGAAATAAAAGAACTTTGGTCACCGAGCCTTTGTTCCCGAATTATCTATTTATTCAATTTGATCCAGAGGTCATTCATACCACTACGATAAATTCTACCCGTGGTGTTAATGCCTTTGTGCGCTTTGGACGCTATCCTGTCACAGTGCCACAAGAGGTTATAGATACCTTACAATCGCCGTCACCGTCTTCAGTTATCTACAGTGAAGAAAATGTGCCGCATAGTGGTGATTATGTATTAATTACGGAAGGTGTTTTTCAGGGGATCAAAGCGATATACCAAGAGCCAGACGGCGAAACTCGCTCTATTTTGCTATTAAAAATATTAAATAATGAAGTGAAAAAATCCGTTGATAATAAAGAGTTTAAAAAAGAGCCTTTCTAAAAAGTTAACCCAGCCTTAGCTGGGTTAATAAATTATGTTTTTAGAAAACTCACTTCCTAAAATTATTTCTGCTGTTCTGTTGCTTGCGCCTCAGCCTCTTCAGCTTCTTCTTCTGGTGTTTTTCTTCTGCCATTATTGACATAAAAACGGGACACCAAGACACCAATCTCAAACAATAAATACATCGGTATTGCTAATAATGTTTGAGAAAAAACATCAGGTGGCGTTAATACCATGCCAATAACAAAAGCACCCACTAAGATATAAGGACGTTTTTTCTTTAATGCATCAGGTGTTGTGACACCACTCCAGCACAGCAAGATGATCGCAATAGGAACTTCAAATGCGGCCCCAAACGCCATAAACAGCGTCATTACGAAACTTAAATACTTACTGATATCTGGAATAAAGTTAACCCCTTCTGGGGTAGTATTCACAAAGAAACCAAATGCAAGTGGAAACACAACAAAATACGCAAACGCCATACCGAGATAAAATAATACGGTACTTGAAACCAGTAACGGTAACATTAAGCGACGTTCATGTTTATACAGTGCTGGTGCGATAAAAGCCCATACCTGATAAAGGATCACAGGAACAGAAGCAAAAACGGATACCATAATAGTCAATTTAATCGGCGTCAAAAAAGTTGAGGCAACATCAGTCGCACTCATATTTGACCCCTGCGGCAACTTATCAAGTAAAGGTGCCGAGATTAATTGATAGATATCGTTAGAAAAATAAACCAAAGCCAGAAAAACCACTAGAACTGAAACTAAGCTGTACATTAGACGCTTACGCAGTTCTATTAAATGGCTGATCAGCGGTTGGGTATCATTTACTGCCATGTTTTAGTGCTCACCATTTGCCTGATCAGTTGTTTTCTTCTCTACTGTTACTGTTTTGGTAACAGGAACATCTGGCTTAATAACATGTTCTGTATTTTCAGTTACCGTTTTGGAACTGTGTTGAACATCGTCATTCGCTTCATTCGCTTCAGCCAGTGCCGCTAAATCAGAAGGCGTAGGTTCCGTAGAGTCGGTTTTTACAGACTGCTCTGTCTCTGTAGATCCTGGCGTTGTAGGTGCTTGATAAGTTTCTTTTAAAGACTGTGCAGCCTCTTTTAACTCATCCATCGACGCTTTTAGCTCAGGGGATAATGTTTGCAAATTCGCTTTCTCTTCCACTTTCTTCAGGCTCTCTTGAAGCTCTTGAAGTTTTAGTTCTTGAGTTAGCTCATTTTGCACATTCGCCGCCAAAGAGCGTAATGCCCTTACCCAGCCAGCAATTGTTTTTACTGCTACGGGCAATCGTTCTGGCCCCAGAAAAACAAGACCTATCACCATGACCAATAGCAGCTGACTAAAACCAATGTCAAACACGGTTTACACCTGCTCTTTATTTTTGCTCTCAGTGGTTGACTTCTCTTCTGTCGAAGTCTTCTGCGCTAAATTTTTAGTATCAAAATCTGCGTCGTTCGTGGTTTTTTCTGCGTTGTTGGTCTCTTTTTGGTTTTCGTCACCCATCGCTTTTTTAAAGCCTTTGACTGAAGCACCCAAATCTGAGCCTAAAGTGCGCAGTTTATTAGTACCAAATAATAAGACTACGATGACAGCGATGATGAGTAATTGCCAAATGCTAATACCGCCCATTTTATGTTCCTCAACTATTTTAGGAGTTATACTTTACAACAGTGCCCATTATATACATCGAATTCAATTTTCGGGAATCTCGAATTCATATTATAAATTGTTCAAAGACAAACTTTGATGTGTTTTTATTGTGCATTACCTGATTTAAACCAGCCCCAAATCCATGCGAGAAGGCCTAAACTGATAAAAACACTAAATAATGTTTTAAAACCAGAAACAAAAAACAGGCTACCGCATAAAAATAGCGTTGTTCCCATACCCAATAAAAAATAGGACTGTCTTTGTTTGACTCTCTGTGAACTTATTTGTTCCGTCAATTTTTCTAGCGTTAACTTCATATTTTTGTGTTGTTTCAGGCTATCATAAACCAATTCAGGCAATTCAGGCATCTTTTCAATCCAGTAAGGCGCCTTACTTTTGATACCATTTACCAACGCAGTAATACCAATTTGACTATGTAGCCAATCTTCTAAGAAAGGTTTTGCCGTTTTCCAAAGGTCAAGCTGTGGATAAAGCTGACGACCTAAGCCTTCAACATACAACAAAGTTTTTTGCAGTAAAACCAATTGCGGTTGTACTTCCATATTAAAACGACGAGCCGTATTAAAAAGATTCAGTAGCACATGCCCAAAAGAAATTTCTGACAAGGGTTTTTCAAAGATTGGCTCACACACTGTGCGAATAGCAAATTCAAAATCTTCTACATTGGTATCAGCAGGTACCCAACCAGAATCAACGTGTAACTCAGCCACACGACGATAGTCACGATTAAAGAATGCTAAGAAGTTTTCCGCTAAATAACGTTTATCTTCTTTATTCAGTGAGCCGACAATACCACAGTCAATGCCAATATAGTATGGATTTTCCGGATGATCATAACTGATAAATACATTACCTGGATGCATATCTGCATGGAAAAAACTGTCTCTAAATACTTGAGTAAAAAAGACTTTAACCCCACGCTCTGCCAATAGCTTCATATTGGTATTTTGGGCATTTAACGCATCAATATCTGAAACAGGAATACCATAAATACGCTCCATCACCATTACATTTTCATGGCAATAATCCGAATACACTTCCGGAATATAAAGCATAGAGCTATTTTCAAAGTTACGACGCAATTGAATGGCATTTGCCGCTTCACGTAATAGGTTTAGCTCATCAAGTAATGTTTTTTCATATTCGCGGATCACTTCTTTAGGCCGTAACCGACGCCCATCGGGTAAAAATGGCAATAAATTCGCTAACCGATACATCAAACGAATATCCGCTTTAATAACAGGCTGAATATCAGGACGGATCACCTTTAATACCACTTCTTTACCATTTTCTTTCAATGTAGCGGTATGAACTTGTGCAATAGACGCAGAAGCAAGAGGTGTTTCGTCAAAATCATCAAACCATTTATCGATAGGGCCACCAAATGATTTTTCAATATATTGTCGCGCTTTTTTACCATCAAAAGGGGCTACTTTATCTTGCAGTAACGCTAACTGATCAGCGATATGAGGAGGAAAAAGATCACGTCGAGTCGATAACATTTGACCCAGTTTTATCCAAACAGGCCCTAATGTTTGTAATGCAAGTCGTAAGCGCTCACCTAATGGTTTATCGGCATGCTGATTTTTGATCCAAAATAGTGCTCGGCACCCCAATCTTGCAGGCAAGGTAATTCGATGTTTAGGAATTAACTCATCAAGCCCATAAGATAAGAAGACTTTAATAATATGATAAAGGCGCTTTAACTCACTGAGGAGCATTATTTTTTCTCCAAGGTGCTTAACCGTTTTTCTAACTCGGCTGTTTGCTGTGCCAGTTGTTCTATTTCATCATAAAAATGGACAGTCTCTAATGTTGAGGGGGCGGTTTTCCACTCTTCAATCAAAGCGTCTCTTAAATAAGCTTTTTGTCGGCCAAATAGTGTAGTGAATAATTTGAGCCCTTTACTTGCTGCAAGCGATAATCCTTCAGCAGCCAAATCACCAATATAAGGCGCTAAATATTGCGCAGGCTCCCAGGGTGCCATATCCAGCAAGGCAGACCAGTTTTGTACCACCTGCATATCGCCTTCAATGGTAATATCACCACGATTAATTAATTCAGACAACTTTTGTCGGTCAGTGAGTTTAATTAAGGTTAATAATTTAGTTTTTATCGTGCAATCAGTCTCATCATTCCATTGAGTTAACACATCAACTTGCTGTTCGCTGAAAATTAAATAGATAGATTGAGGAAACTCATTAATAGAAAGCGCCAAGACTTTGCCCGCAAGGCGATTGCGGGCAGGTTTAAGCACATTTTCCTGATATAAAACATGATTAAGTGCCGTTTCCATCGATGCAGTTATCAGTGGATAGAGCACTTGAGAAGCAATATCATGAGAAAAAGTGGCTTTTTCCATCTTAGAATTTAAACCCTTTGTGTAATGCAACTATACCTCCAGTCATATTGGTATAGGAAACCTGATCAAACCCAGCTTCTTCCATCATTCCTTTTAATGTTTCTTGGTCTGGGTGCATGCGAATAGATTCTGTTAAATAGCGATAGCTATCTGCATCATTCACAATCACTTGACCAATTCTTGGTAATATATGGAAAGAGTAAGCATCATAAATCTTACTTAGCGGATCAAGAACGGGTTTAGAGAATTCAAGGACTAATAGACGTCCACCGGGTTTTAGCACACGGAACATAGAACGTAACGCTTTGGCTTTATCAGTCACATTACGTAAACCGAACGAGATAGTGATACAGTCAAAGTAATCATCAGGGAATGGCAACTCTTCTGCATTTGCTTGTACATAACTGACATTACCAACAATACCGTGATCACGCAGTTTCTCACGTCCCATTTTTAACATGGAGTCATTGATATCAGCTAAAACCACTTCACCATTCTCTCCCACTAAACGAGAGAATTTTGCCGTTAAATCACCGGTTCCACCTGCCAAGTCAAGTACACGTTGATTACGTCTTACACCACTTGCCTCAATGGTATAGCGTTTCCAGACACGATGGATGCCAAAAGACATTAAGTCATTCATTAAATCGTATTTAGATGCAACAGAGTGAAAAACCTTGGCCACCATGGTTTGTTTTTCATCTTTGTCAACGGTTTGGAAACCAAAATCTGTTGTTTCCTTAGATTGTTGAGTCATATTATTTGCCCGCTAATTAATCAAAATTTAGTAAATTCAGTACATTTCTTGCCCGGAAACCGCTATTTTTATTTATGTAAATCAATCAGAAGCTGATTTTTCAACCAGATCATTATCAATGGTCTTTTTTATCTCAACCCCTAAGGATTTAAAGCCTTCTGCTTGGCTGATAAGGTTTCCACGACCTTCAGAGAGTTTTTTCATCGCTAATAGATAGCCCGATTGCGCTTTTTGAATGCTATTACCTAGCCCTTGCATATCATCAACGAAAAGTCTTAATTTGTCATACATTTTAGCCGCTCTATCAGCAATTTCTTGCGCATTTTGGCTTTGGTATTCATAACGCCACAATGCGGCTATTGTACGCAAAGCAACAAGTAAAGTAGATGGCCCAACCAACATTATATTATTTTTCAATGCTTCTTCTAATAAATCTGGAGAATGACCAATAGCAACGAGGTAAGCAGGCTCTATCGGTATAAACATTAAAACGTAGTCTAACGAAGTCACTCCCGGTAGCTTATGATAATCTTTGAGACTTAAGCCTTTAATGTGCGCTCTGATAGAGTTCACATGAGCATGCAGCGCTTGTTTTTGTTCATTTTCATCACTGCTATTAAAGTATCTTTCATAAGCAATCAGCGACATTTTAGCATCAATAATCACATCTCGACGATGCGGTAAATGCACAATCACATCGGGTTGATAACGACTGCCATTTTCATGGCGAATACTGACTTGAGTTTCAAACTCGTGCCCTTCGCGTAAACCAGATGACTCTAAGATCCGCGCTAATACCGTTTCTCCCCAGTTGCCTTGGATTTTATTATCCCCTTTTAAGGCATTAGTCAGATTAACGGCTTCTTGCGCCATTTTGACATTGAGTTGTTGCAGTTGGCGAATTTCATGTACCAGTGTATGCCTTTCTCGCGCTTCTTGTCCAAAACCTTCTTGTACCTGCCGACGAAAACTCTCTAGTTGCTCTCGAAATGGAGAAAGGAGATGGGTTAAACCTTGACGATTAAGCTCTTGCGCTTTACGTCCACTTTGCTCAAAAATGCGGTTAGCCAGATTTTCAAACTGAGTGGCTAGTCGTTGTTCACTATTAAGCAGTAAACGCTGTTTCTCTTCAGCGGATATTCGGCTCTCTTCCCAACGCGTGGTCACTTCCCTTAATTCGGCCTCTTGAGAAGTAATTATTTCACGTTGTGCACGTAACTCTTGCTCTAAGTGCGCTATCTGTTGTTGTAAAGAAGGGATCACCAATGCTTTTTGTTGTGCAACCGCAAGCTGAGTATAATTTTCACGTAATAGGTTTTCTTTTTCGGCTAAGCGTTGTTGGATAAGCCACCAAACGGCGATCCCCCCCACCAAAACACCGCCTAATAAACCGATGATCCCGTATAACAACTGAATATCCACTCAAGTAACCTTTTTATTTTCTAGCGGGCTACGTTAAAACGCATCAGTAACATTGTCTAGCAACAATTTACATCATACGCTGATTTGCGATAAAGGACGCAATTATCCTATCCATTTCGCCAGCCATTGCAGGCCAAACGCCCCTGGAGCCAGAATACCAAATGCCCAGATCATCGCAGAAGCCAAATTCGCCAGCTGAAAATAGCGTTGTGGCATAGCACAAATCCCCGCAACTAAAGGCACTATTGCCCGAAAAGGCCCAAAAAATCGCCCAATAAATACCCCCCAAACACCCCAGCGATTAAAAAATTGATGCCCTCTTACCAAGGTCTGCGGTGAGCGAGAAATCGGCCATAAGTTTCTTACCCCTTCTTTATAGTGATAACCCACCCAATAGGAGATCCAATCACCAAAAAAAGCGCCTAGGGCGGCGGCAAGCCAAATTGGCCAAAAGAGTAGACCACTTTCACCTATTAATGCTCCTAGGCCTAATAGGATAACAGTGGCAGGTATTAATAACGAGATAAAGGCAAGTGACTCACCAAATGCGAGTAAGAACACGATAGGCACAGCCCATATTTCGTGCTCTTTTACAAACAGAGTGATGGTATGAATAATGTCTTGTACTGTCACAATAGAGACCTTAAATTCGGTTAATTTCAGTAAAAAAGCACAACATCTTTAACCGAATATAAATCACTTCACTATTCGAGAAAATAGTTTTGTAAGCTTTCTCTACTTTGCGCATCCAAGCCAATATCTTTTTCAAGCCAAGTATCGATATTGCCATAGTGTTGATTAATACTGGCAAGGGCTGTTTGCAGGAACTCTTCTTGTACTGAATAAACATACGCAAATTTATTCACCACATTTTCACTCAGTGTTTTAGCATGCTCTTCTAAAAGATAAGCGCGGAAAGGCGCTAATGTTTCATTGGTGAGTAAGTAATCTTCCATCACCACATCTAATGAGGCCCCTAAGGCAAATAGAACTAAAGCAGAGCCCACCCCCGTTCTATCTTTACCTACTGCACAATGTTGTATGACACCGCCTTTTTCTGGTTGCTTCAACAACGTTGCCAACTGTTTATAAGCCGGATTATTAATAGGTAGTAATTTATATAGCTGAAACATAAATGCTTTAGCATCAAACTGTTCCAGTATTTCTGGGGTGAGTTTTTCAAGGTTAGCTGACACTTCTTTCGATAATGGATTGGCTGGAGCATGGTAATATTGTGCCCCTTCCCATACTCGATCCGGCTTATCAACAATTTCACCTGTGTCACGATAGTCTAAGATTTGAAAAAGATTTTTATCAATAAGAAGCGCTTGATCGGTATCCGTTAATCTATCCAGTGAACCGGAGCGAAAGAGTAAGCCGGGTTTGATAATACCGCCATTACTGAGCTTTTTTCCCCCTAGATCACGAAAGTTAATCCCACCTGTTAAAGGCAACACCGAAGGATGTGTTTGTAAGATATCAGTCATAATGCCTCTTCTCATTGTTGTATTGTTAAGACCATCAAGACCTTAACAGAAATCTATAACGGTTGACATATTAACATGATGAATTACCGCACAAAAAAAGCCTTTAATACACCAATGTATTAAAGGCTTTAGTATTTCATTTAGAAAACTTATTTCATTAAAGTGCGAGCAGCTTCAATCACGATACCTAATGCATTATTTTCAGTTTTCTTCAGTAATTCAGCATCGGGGATCTCTTGTTGAGTACGGTTAACAATAACACCTGCAACCATACCTGCACGTAAGCCTTGGCTTGCACACATGGTTAATAATGTAGCGGATTCCATTTCATAGTTCATCACACCCATTTCTTGCCACTCTTTCATAGAGCCTTTAAAACGACGAACGACTCGACCAGTATAGGTGTCGTAACGCTCTTGGCCTGGGTAGAAGGTATCAGAAGAGGCTGTAACACCAACGTGAACCGTTGAACCATTGTCTTTAGCCGCTTTATACAGTGCATTCATACATTCAAAGTCAGACACTGCAGGGAATTCCATTGGTGCAAAGTGCAAACTTGCCCCATCTAAACGAACCGCTGCTGTGGTTACTAAGATGTCACCAACATTGATGTGCTCTTGAATAGCGCCCGTTGTACCAATACGTAAGAAAGTACGAATACCTAATTGTGCTAATTCTTCCACTGCAATTGAGGTTGATGGACCACCGATCCCTGTAGAACAAACGATCACTGCTTTTCCATCAATTTCACCACGCCATGAGGTGTACTCACGTAAAGAGGCCAGATGAACTGGGTTATCCATTAATTTGGCAATTTTTTCAACACGCTTAGGATCACCTGGAACAATTGCTAAAGTGGCACCCTGTAGGTCATTTTTGGTTAAACCTAAGTGAAATACATCAGACATATCGGACTCCTCAATGGGACAAAACCAATGTTCATTAAATTAAGTGTTACTTTATCAGTTTTTTAGACCTTTTTAGTGATTGACGTCACCTGTCAGGTAATAAAAAAAGTAACAATTTCATAAAAACGTGATAGCTATCACAAATAACAGTGTCGAATAGTGGCGGCATTATCAATATCGCTTTGGCGTAATAAAATCCTGCATTCTATTCTTGCTTAGTCGGATAAATATCACTTGAGTATAGATGAAGATACTAACTTCACGTACACTACTCGCCTTTAAAATTAACATCTCAATATAACGTAATAATGCGTTGATAGTTATTGGAGCAAGCATGAGCTTATTTAACCAAATCGCAAGCCTGTTGGGCGGTGAGAAAATTAATCAATTCAAAACAGTACTCGAATGGGTAGAAACCCAAGGGGGAATTGAAGGCTTGGTTAAACAGTTTAATAGCGCAGGATTAAGTGAGCTGATCCAATCTTGGATTGGCACAGGCAGTAATTTACCTATTAATGCCGAGCAAATCGTACAAGTTTTTTCATCTCCAGTGATTAATGAATTGGCGGCAAAGATCAATATGAATACCGCTGAAGCCTCTGATATGGCTGCACAATATTTGCCAAAATTGGTTGATAAACTCACGCCAGAAGGTGT
Organism: Proteus sp. HMSC14B05; assembly: GCF_001808035.1. Lineage (NCBI taxonomy): Bacteria > Pseudomonadati > Pseudomonadota > Gammaproteobacteria > Enterobacterales > Morganellaceae > Proteus > Proteus sp. HMSC14B05. The sequence goes on from NZ_KV791991.1 coordinate 20,974, forward strand.
TATCCCCAAAGAGTTAGATTTAATGAGCGCCGGTATGGATATGCTTAAAGCAAAAATCTTTGGTGGCTAATAAATTAAATGATGGCTATGGCGCTATTGTTTCTTAACCAATCAAGCGCAATAGCCATCTTGTTTTCTATAATCAATCGCTCTCATCACTGCATTAAAGCGTAATTAGAGAATACCTTCCTCTATTAATGCCTCATGAAAACGTTGTTTTTCTTCTTCTGTTGCTTGAATTCGAGCTAAGGGAACATCTAATACATAAGGAATATTTTGTTGTGGCTCGTACACCGCCAAAACATAAGTTTTGCCTTCCATTTCTAATGTAATAGGTGGCGTTTTCTTATTACCTGAATAAGTAATTGAAGTCTCTTTTCCGGCAACATTGGTTTTATAGGTAGCAATAAATTGTTTATTACTCACAACGACCTTAGCAGGGATAGCCGTTAATTTTAAAGGTTTGGTGCCTACTGAAAGCAATGCTTTTTTGACTTTATTGCTGATCATTTGACGATAAATGAAAAAGATCACGCAAAAAGCAAATAATGCAGTAAAAACTAATGCACTAATTAAGCGTAACCAAATATTATCAATTGCCACATCGACGGTCATTTTAGTCAGATCGTTTTCATCTGCTACTGGCTCAACCAATATATCTTTATTGCCAAAATCAAGAAAAGTAAAATTTCGTGAAACCTCATTACCTTTATAGCGTAAGTCAACACTACAATTGGTTAAAACAAATAGTTTTGAACGGCAAGAGCCATCAACATCGGCATCAATAAATACGGGGTTTTTACTAATTTGATAATCATAAACAATATTAGGAATTTGATAAGCACTAAATACTGTCATCCCTAACATTGCAATCACTAAAAATAAGGTACGGAATAAACCGCCATCCCCTTTTAATGGAGATAATGTTAAAGCTCGAGTAGGAAATGCATTTAATATTTTTTCTGACAGGTGAATACCATTTTGCACAATATCTATATCCATAAAATTAAGTTTTGTGCAGTATAGCAATATTAAAAAATATCAATAATAAGATTATCTCTTATTTTTATTTACCTATTAATAAACATTTTTGATTAATAAGAAAAAAATAGCCTATTATATTGATAACATCAAAATAACAGGCTACTAAAATGTATTATTTAAATATTATTATACGTTCTGGCGTAAATATTTAGCCGCTTCAACCATATTTGCCAATGCTGCACGGGTTTCACTCCACCCCCGCGTTTTTAAACCACAATCTGGATTTACCCATAAACGTTCCGCAGGGATACGCGATTGCGCTTTTCTTAACAATCCTACAATCCATTCTACATTCGGTACATTAGGCGAATGAATATCGTATACCCCAGGACCAATTTCATTTGGATAATCAAAATGTTCAAAGGCTTCTAATAACTCCATATCTGAGCGTGATGTTTCAATGGTGATCACATCCGCATCCAATGCAGCAATCGCCTCCATAATGTCATTAAACTCGCAATAACACATATGTGTATGAATTTGTGTCTCATCATCAGCGATAGCTGCACTGAGCTTAAAGGCATCAACAGCCCAATCTAGGTATGCTTGCCACTCATCACGACGTAACGGTAATCCTTCGCGTAATGCAGGCTCATCTATCTGAATAATACCGATACCGGCTTTTTGTAAATCATCCACCTCATCACGTAACGCTAACGCAATTTGTTTAGCGATAGTTTCACGGCTGACATCCTCACGCGGGAAAGACCAACATAAAATAGTCACCGGCCCAGTTAACATACCCTTAACAGGCTTATCGGTTAATGATTGAGCATAAGTCGCCCAATCTACCGTAATCGGTGCAGGACGACTAATATCACCAATGATCACCGGCGGTTTTACGCAGCGGGAGCCGTAGCTTTGTACCCAGCCATTTTGAGTAAAGACATAACCTTCAAAATGCTCGCCAAAATATTCAACCATGTCATTACGCTCAGCTTCACCATGAACCAACACATCAAGCCCTAAGCGCTCTTGTTCATCTATGGCTTGCTTAATATGCTCGCTAATATTAGTGCGATAAGCAGTGGTATCAATACGCCCTTTTTTAAAGTCTAAACGTACTGTGCGGATCTCGGTAGTTTGTGGGAATGAACCTATGGTTGTCGTTGGCCACAGAGGGAGATTAAACCGAGCGCGTTGCACTTTAGCTCGTTGTTGATAAGGCGATGTTCTCTCACTGTCTTGTGCATTAATCGCCTGCAAGCGTGCGGCCACTTTTGCATTATGTACACGACTAGAGTGTTCACGTTGACGAATGGGGGCACTGTATTGGGCAAGTTGTTCGTCATATTCACCTTCTGGTGCATTTAATGCTTTTGCGAGTAACGCCACTTCTGCACATTTTTGCACCGCAAAGGCAAACCAGCTTTTCACTTCATCATCAAGCTTAGTCTCCGCACTTAAATCAATTGGACTATGCAACAAAGAGCATGATGTGCCAATCCATAATGGACGCTTACCTTTTAATGCAACTACTTGTTGATAACGGGTAGTTAGATCCGCTTTCCAGACGTTGCGACCATTAATGACCCCTAACGATAACACCCAGTCTTTAGGCAATGCTTGGTGTATAACTTGCAATGCGTCCTGTCCTGCACATAGATCAATATGTAGTCCATTTACCGGTAAGTTTTTAATAATATCAAGATGATGAGTAATACCATCAAAATAGGTAGTCAATAATAGTTTAACCTGTCCAGTCAATGCTTGATAAGCAACTTGATAAGCATTTTGCCACTCAATGGGTAAATCAAGTACCAGTGCAGGCTCATCAATTTGTACCCATTCGATACCTTTTTGCTGTAACTGACTCAATACTTGCTGATAAACAGGTAAAATAGCGTCTAACAGTGACAATCTATCAAACTCAGGTCCTTTAACTTTTCCTAACCATAAGTAGGTGATCGGCCCCAAAAGTACCGGTTTCACATTATGACCTAATGCTAAAGCCTCATCGACTTCATCAAGTAGCTGTTGCCACGCCAGTGTAAATGATTGTCCTTGCTGAAATTCTGGCACGATATAGTGATAGTTAGTATTAAACCATTTTGTCATTTCTGAGGCGGCCGCAGGTTTACCCGTTGGTGCTCTGCCTCTCGCCACTCGAAATAGAGTATCAAGATCTAGGCGACCATCTTCATTACGATGGCGTGGCGGTATATTGCCTAATAGGAGACTAGTACCCAAGACTTGGTCGTACCAAGCAAAATCGCCAACGGGTAATAATTCGACTCCTGCATTAGCTTGCTGTTGCCAATGACGAGCGCGTAATTCTTTACCAACTGCCAGAAGTTCTGCCTGAGAAATATTACCAGCCCAATAGCTCTCTTGTGCCTTTTTTAGCTCTCTATTTAAGCCAATACGTGGGAAACCTAATGTGTGATTGCGAATTGTCATAATAAAAAATCCTGTTTTTAGCCGTCTAGATGTTTACACATCCATAATCTACAGGTAGTGTATAAACCACAAGCGCAAATTTTTCATTCACAACCTGAAGGTTTCTCATGATAGAAATAAAACACTTAAAAACGATATTGGCACTTAAGCAAACAGGCTCTCTTGCCAATGCGGCAAATCAGTTACATCAAACACAATCCGCACTCTCTCACCAGTTTAGTGAATTAGAGCATCGTCTTGGTTATCGTATTTTTGTCCGTAAAAGCCAACCACTACGATTTACACCACAAGGCGAAGTGTTATTAAGATTAGCGCAAGAAGTCCTACCCATTGTGCGCCGAGCGATAGAAGAGTGTAATGAGCCGGGTAATGCTCATTTAAATATTGCTATTGAATGCCATAGCTGTATTCAATGGTTAACACCCGCATTACAGCAATATCGCCAAACATGGCCGGATGTGAATGTCGACTTCCATTCAGGTGTCACTTTTGATCCACAACCGGCTTTATTACAACGAGAATTAGATGTCGTACTCACTTCTGATATCTTGGATAACCAACGCCTGCACTATACCGCGTTGTTTGATTATGAAGTTAAGCTTGTGTTATCTCCTGATCACCCGCTGGCTAATCGCTTACATATTCAACCACAAGATTTGATCTCAGAAACACTGTTTATCTATCCCGTCCAAAGAGAGCGTTTTGATATTTGGCGTCATTTTTTACAGCCCGCAGGGATCACACCACATTTTAAACATGTAGATAACACCTTACTTCTTATTCAAATGGTGGCAGCAGGAATGGGTATAGCGGCATTGCCGCACTGGGCCGTAGAGAATTTTGAAAAACAAGGATTAGTGGTCACAAAGACCTTAGGAGAAGGATTATGGAGCCGGTTATATGCAGCTAACCGTACAGGTGAGCAACATCAACCGGCAATACGAGAGTTTATACGCTTAGCAGGTCAACATGCCGTTAATCATCTGCCTTTTGTAAAACAGGTTGGTGTATCCAACGCCGATGGAACCAAAGTGATGCAACAATCAGGCTCGCGCCTATGATGAAACTTGGCCAATTAGGATGCTGTTGCCAAATAGAGAAGTTGACTAATAATCCCGCTGGAACCATCATATTATTCATAATCGCAAGGGTTCCAGCATCTACCTGTGTCGCCCCATAGTTCCACATAAAATAGCCTATTCCAGAAGCGCCAATACCTAACCAAAGCAATACCCCCCACTGTAACGATGTGGTTGGCATTTTTTGCCAATCGGCAAAACATAACGAGCCGACTAACACAACCACCACCGCCCCGATATAAAACCAAGAGAATGCGTGATGTTGAGGAAGTGGATGCATTTCCATTAATCGTTTATAGCCTACCTGTCCTATGGCGAAGAAAATATTGGCTAACTGAACCAATAATAATCCCAGCCAGAAGTCATCACTAAGATGATCATAACGAATAATGGCCGCCCCTAATACCGCCAGTAGTGCGCTAAAGGCATAGCCCCAACGTAAACGTTGTCTTTCAAGTAGATCATAAATTAAGGTGACATAAAGTGGTGTTAATACAGTAAAGAGTAAAAACTCAGCTACGGTTAAATAGTTATAAGCGTGGAACACAAACAGGTACATAATACCCAATTGGCATGCGCCTACTCCCATATACAATAAAATCACTTTAAGGCGAATGCCTTTCCAACGTAGGAAAGGCAAAAAAACGATGGCAGCTAACACCACTCTAATCAATACTGAGATCCAACTATCAACCTGACCTGCGAGATATTCACCAATCAGACTAAAAGAAGCCGCCCATAACAACGTTGTAATAACCAGTAGCCACATAATTAACTGTCTTTCTCAACTAACAGCGCTTCCATTAAATCTAATTCATGAAGCAAAAGTTGTAGTGTTTCGTTACTAATTTTACGCGTTGCACGTAAGTGATAAAGCTCACCACGCTCTGCACGCAATGCCGTTAGGCGAAAACGTCTTTCCAGATCTTCCACCAACATATTGTGCATCATCTCGTCCTGATCCGCGGTACGTCGTCTTAAATAACCGGCAACTCGAGAAGCTACTTCATTAATTTCTTCCGCATCAAGTTGCTCTTCTGTACTTGCAGCTAAACGCTCTTCCATCTTATTGAGGCTAACAATAGCGACTTCTGCCATGACTTTCTTAGCATAACGTACTTCATTTTTATCCGCTTCTTTATCGGTAGCTTTAATCCCTTTTAGTAAGAAAGGTAATGAAATAATACCGACCAAAATCGATAATAGGATCACCCCAGCCGCGATAAAGATTATCTGATAGCGCCCAGGGAAAGTACTGCCATCAGTTAAAAATAGTGGTATAGAGAGCGCACCGGCTAAGGTGATAGCACCACGTACCCCGGCAAAAGAAGACAGCCATAATTCTCTCGTCGTATAAGTGGCGAAATCAAGGGGATGTTTTTTCATAAAGAGATGGCTGATTTTCTTCATTAGCCATAACCATGTAAAACGTAAAATCAGTAACGCAAAATAGATAACAAAGACGGCGGCAAACAGCATCCATACTTCAACTTCAGGATCGAGATCAGCTTGAATAACCGAGCTTGTCCAAATAACAGGAAGCTGTAAACCCAGCATAATAAAGACCAGTCCGTTAAAGACAAACTCTAACATTGACCAGACACTATCTGCACGCAAGCGCATCGCCAATGGTGCATTGCGGATCACACCTGATTTACTGATAGTCATACCTGCGGCCACGGCAGCAAGGATCCCGGAAAAGCCAATATGTTCAGCAATCAAATAAGAAGCAAAAGGCAACAGCAACATAAAGACAATTTGAGTGGCAGGATCATCACCACTCCAACGGCTCATCAATCGCAGAGATTTACTATAGACTAACGTTACCGCAATACCCGCTAATAAACCGCCTATTGCCACTTTAAAAAACTCAAAGGTTGCGCCACCCACGGTAAATATCATCGTGCCCATAGCCACAGCAACGGCAAATTTCAGCGCCACCAGACCCGAAGCATCATTCATTAAGGCTTCGCCTTCTAAAACCCCCATGATCCGCTTCGGTATTCGCCCCTTACCGACAATCGAGGATAATGCCACCGCATCAGTTGGCGAGAGAACCGCGGCGAGCGCGAAAGCAGAAATAAGTGGAATACTAGGCATTATCCAGTAAATAAGGTAACCAATACCTACTACTGTCACCATCACCAAAACCAGCACAAGGATAAAGATCTCTCGACCATTTTGGATAAATTCACGTGTGGGGGTTTTCCATCCATCAACAAAAAGTAAAGGAGGGATCAGTAAAACTAAGAAGAGTTCAGGATCAAAGGTGACATGTAAACCAAACTGAGGCCAAGCCAAAAGTGCCCCGATCACAATCTGGATTAATGGTAATGGAATGCGAAAAGGAATAACTTTGGTAATGACACCTGAAACAGAAACTACCAATATTAAAATTAAAATAGTAAAGAAAATTTCCATGCTACCCTTACATGCTTATTTTTATCTAAGAATCTGCCATCTTTCCTGATATGAAAAGAACCCTTGCTGAATGATAAAGAAACGCATCATAAAAGTTTATCTACCATGCCTATCTTTACCTTTCCTATTTTAAACTGAACCCACATCGACTAATGAAGAATGATATAAAATTAAGATTAATCGTATCTTACAAAAAAGCTAACATATTAATGCATAGTGTTATCTATTAACGGCATCAGAAAGAGAAAAAGTATGCTGTTATTGCTGTTTTCTGTTCTAGTCATACTCTTAAGAGGATCAAAAAGTAAAATAGGCTCTATCATTGAAAAATGAAAACAGCGTCAAGCCCCCACAGAGTTATTCGATATTTTTTAGCTGAGCCATCATCACAACATCACAATATTTACCTTCTCTGAAGGCTGCATTACGACGAATGCCTTCCACTTCAAAACCTAATTTTTTATACAAATGAAGGCCTCTTTCATTATCAGCATAAACTTCTAGCTCGATACGTGTTGCAGCCAACCAATTAAAAGCATAATCAATTGCCGTATTAATGAGTGCTTTACCTATACCTTTTCCTGAAAACTCAGCACCAACACCAATACCAAAGCTGACGATATGCCGACGACGAGGATGATTGTCGATGATCAACGCTAAATGACCTGCGATTTGACCGTCAAAAGAAGCAACAAAATGTGGAATATTTTGTTCAGAAAATTCAATTAGCCTTTTTTTCCACATAGTGACTGATGGATAAGGGAACTGACAAGTACAAATATATAAGTCTGGATGTGTATACAATTGCTGTATTGCTATAGCATCTTCAGGCTCACCATGTCGTATTTCTATCTGATGCATTTATTTTACCAAAAAATTAACAATGAGTCTTAACCTCGACAATAGCGAATAAAACTAGATAAATAAATAGCAAAAAAGCGGAATAAAAATATATTCCGCTTTTTATGTTTAAACCTGATGATTTTAATTAAATTGCCCAGTGTCCGGCATAAAATGCCACTAAAGCAATAGCAATTAGAACTGTACCAATATTAAGTTTTCGCCACTCACCGGCAAAAATACGGCCAATCACTAAACAGCCAAAACCCAACATAATGCCTGTAACAATATTACACGTTAATACGATAAATACCGCGCACACCATACCTGACATCGCATCGACAAAATCACTAAAATCTAACTTAGTGACATTACCTAACATCAATAAACCCACATACATTAATGCAGGGGCTGTCGCATAGGGGGGAACTAAATAAGATAGCGGTGATAAAAAGAGGATCAATAAAAAGAGAATACCGACCACAGTTGCGGTGAGCCCTGTTTTACCACCTGCTGCAGTACCCGCTGCGGACTCAACATATACTGCTGCAGGTGCTGCACCAATTGCCCCAGCAAATATACTGCTCACGGAATCAGAAGTTAACGCTTTACCACCATTGATAATTTGTCCTCGTTTATCAAGTAAATTAGCTTGTCCCGCCACTGCGCGAATGGTTCCTGTCGCATCAAAAATAGCCGTCATCACTAAAGCTAATACACTAGGTAAAACAAGTGGTTGTAATGCGCCTTTAATATCCATGGCAAATAATAGTGCAAGGCCCTCTTCGCCTAATTGTGGCATTTTAAAGAACCCTTGGTATTTCACGTTAGGATCAAAAATCAATCCAATAATCGAAATCGCAATAATGACTAATAACACACCACCGGGAACTTTACGTTTTTCTAGACCAAAAATAGCAGCAAGACCGGCCAATGACATTAATACTGAAAAAGAAGTAAATTCTCCCATCGCAACAGGTAATCCGGCTAATGGATTTTTCACCACTAACCCAACACTATTGGCTGCGATCAAAAGTAAAAATAGCCCGATACCAATACCGGCGCCATGAGCGATACCAATCGGAATATTTTTTAAGATCCACGTTCTGATCCCTGTTAAAGAAAATAGGGTAAATAGGCACCCCATCAAAAACACCGCCCCCAAAGCAACAGGTACAGAGATATGTTGACCAAGTACCAAACTAAAGGCGGTAAACGCCGTTAATGAAATGGCACAACCAATCGCCATAGGTAGATTTGCCCACAATCCCATTAACAGAGAACCAAATCCTGCCACTAAACAGGTTGCGATAAATACCGCCGTGTGGGGGAACCCCGCTTGCCCTAGCATACTGGGTACGACAATAACGGAATAGACCATCGCCAAAAAGGTTGTTAAACCGGCGATCATCTCTTTACGAACCGTAGTGCCCCGGGCGGTAAGCTTAAAATAATTATCCAGTTTACCTGTGGTTGCTGATTGATTAGCAGACATTACATTCCTCTGACATAAAAAACAGTTCACCCTCCCCAACGAAAACGATTACGTCTAAAATTATTATCACCTCCAATGGTAAAAAAATCATCAGAGGAGTGAAAAAGCAAACGTTTGTTTATTAATGTGGATAGAGTGAGAGAATTTGACGCAAACGATTATCTGGTGCTTTTAGGGTAAGAATCAAGAAAAAAAATACTTTTTTAGCAAAAATGTCATAAAAAGACATTCTAGTGTTCGCAGAAAAAAGAAAAGAGGAGAATAGTGATATATTTCTCCTCTGGTTAAACTGTTTTAGCAACGCAATCACCCTAAAAGGTGAAGCGTACTTATAATCCACTGTTTTTATTAATATCATTGATGTTTATATTAATAATGCTTGGTTTGATACTATAAATATTAATTAAATATTTCTTATGTTTTTATCATTTTTGAACTTACTGTTTTAACAGCATCTTCCCTTGTTTGGCGATAATATTGACTCAGTATTCATCACACTCTGCTTGAAAAACATACACCTCCTTGTGATAAAACTAGATGAAAATAGTGCCATTTGGCAAATCTTTCTTATTTCATTTTATTATTTCTGGATTATTCTTAATAAATCACCAATAAAAACCTTTGAATAGTATGTATCGCATTGATTATTAAAATAAAGATAATAAAAGAAAAAATAATTGAATGAGTGATAAAACAGCAGGAAATTATTGTCTAATTTAATGAAAATAGCGCCCTCTTTTACCTACAATAAGGTAAAAAAGAGCATGCAATTATGATGTATGACGATTTAGTGCGTCGACATGCAAGTTAAAGCGATCCATCGTCGAAACTAAAAATAATCCCGTCATAACCACCAATAAAAAAGGTAACGCAGATGGGGAGATTTCAGACATAGCACCGGCTAAAATGGGACCAGAAAGATTACCAATGCCCCATAACATCGCCGCTGAAGCATTTGCTATCATCAGATCATTTCCTGAAAAGTATTGCCCAATTTGTACCAATGCAATGGTATAAATGGCTCCCGCCGTTGCACCAAGCACTAATAATAGTGGCCAAATAACTAAAGTATGTGGCATAGCAATGGGTAATAATAAGCTTGCTAATAATGTAATGACTCCACAAATTCGGTATAGCCGTGTTCTATTCATATGATCAGCAAGCCAACCAAATGGCATTTGCATTATTGCATCTCCCGCCAAAATAGCACTGATCATCATGGCGGCAATCGCTTCACTATGACCAACACTTAGCCCATAAATAGGGAACATAGACAACACTGTGCCATCAAAAAATGCAAAAAAGATAATGCCACCACATATCGCAGGCGCCACTTTAATAAAACGAAGAATAGAAAAGTGCGACTCTTCTGAGTCTTTAGCTAATTTATCGCCCACTTTCTGATCCATCATTAAAAATAGCACGATAGAGATAATATGAAGCAATACGCTGATTAAGATCGGTGTTTTATCAGCAACGCCATATAACGCAATAATTGAAGGGCCTAGCAACTGGCTGATAGTAAACACGGTCGTATAAATCGCTAAAATACGACCTCGCTTGTTATCCGGTACAAGTTCATTGATCCATGTCTCCCCCAAACAGATCATCACACCACTGGCAATCCCGGTTATTAGTCGTAATGGGAACAGGAATTCTAATGGCAAACTCCCCATTAAAGGCAATAGACTAATGGCTGATATAATCGTTGCTAATAACATCGCTAAACGTTTACCAAGCCATTGCACAATATAGCGTGCAAAGGGTGAGATGATTAACATTCCCATTGCAGGTGCGGCTGAAATCAGACCAATAATAGATTCACTGATCCCCGCCAAGTTTAGCCGTAAAGCCACCATCGGAATAGTTAATCCAATAACAATCCCTATCACCGCAATACTGACTGTAATAGTAGTAATAGCAAAAAGCTCGGACTGACGATAATTTTGTTGCAACATATTATTTTGTTTCTACACGCTGGAGAAACCTCATCGTAGTGAATATTGAATGAATGGAAAATATTGCCTTATTATAGGGGATAAGAAATAGATAAACATGCTTTAAAATATCGCCTGATACGCGCACCCTGTTCACAAAATATTGTCTAAATAGTCTGTGCTTTTCCCGTCTGTGAAGAATTGATGTTATCATCTACAGGAAATTATACTTTTAAACTGACAATATTTTGAATTGGCAATGAACCCACAATCACCGAAAAAGACAAACGAATACCTTGGTAATAAGGTTAAGCAGTTAAGACAATCTCGAAACTTGTCACTTAATGAGTTATCAAGAAAATCAGGCATATCTAAAGCGGCATTGTCCAAATTAGAGTCTGGCGATTCTAATCCTCGCATCGATACCTTAGAAGCTATCGCGATAGCCCTTGGATTTCCATTAGGTGATTTATTTAGTTTTACCCGCGAAGAATATCCTCGCTTAGAGCGACATAAGCCTATCGTTGGCGACTATGCACAAGAATTTAAATTCCGTATTGGCATCGGCAATATTACTGAAATTTGGCATATTGAGATGAAGCACGGGGCAATTATTAATAGCCCAGCCCATGCCGACGGCACCCAAGAGCATATTATGGTCTATTCTGGCAAACTGATGATGCGTTTTGCTAACGATGAAACCGTATTATTAGAAACCGGCGATTTTTACGCCTTTCATGGTAATGCGCCACACTCTTATATTTGTGTGGAAGGCCATATGCGTGCATCAGTTATCATGTCTAGCCCCAATCAACAACACTATCATCATCGCCCTTAAGACAAATACCCATTATATTTCACCGCCATTTAAACTATTATTCTAAGTATTATTAATAATGGCGGGGATAAATAGCATGGGTGCAGGCCACGAGCACGGTGATGTCAAAGCGCTACCTGAATCACGTCTGTTAATTGCTTTTGCATTAACAGGCTCTTTTATGGTGATTGAGTTTATTGGTGGCTACTTAACAGAAAGTTTAGCCTTGATTTCTGATGCAATGCATATGATGACAGATGCATTTGCACTCTTACTTGCTCTTATCGCGATCCACGCAGGTAGAAAAGCAGCAGATCTATTCAGAACTTATGGCTATGCTCGTTTTGAAATATTGGCTGCTGCGATGAATGCACTGATCTTAATGGCGGTGGCTTTTTATATTCTTTATGAGGCTTATCAACGACTCTCTTCCCCTCCTGACATTCAGTCTATGGGTATGCTTGTTGTGGCAATCGCAGGGCTTATCATTAATTTTATCTCAATGAAAATGCTCACCAGTGCAAAAGATGAAAGCTTAAACGTTAAAGGGGCTTATCTTGAAGTGTGGGCGGATATGTTAGGCTCAGTGGGCGTCATTATTGGGGCGGTAATTATTTGGCTAACCGGTTGGCAATTAGTTGATTCTATTATTGCGGTATTAATCGGCTTTATGGTCTTTCCGCGCACATGGATCTTATTAAAAGAGTGCCTGAATATTTTATTAGAAGGCGTGCCTAAAGGCATTAATTTAACTGAGGTAATAGACACCATTAATAATACCGCAGGGGTGGCTAGCTCCCATGATTTGCATTTATGGGCACTGACGCAAAGCAAGTTGATCCTCAGTGGTCATATTGTCTATCAACCCAATGTAGATAGTGAAGCATTACGCCTTGCTATTGATAAGCAACTACGTGAACAATTTCATATCAATCATATTACCTTACAGATGGAAAGTGAGGATAAACAACATCTGGAAGATAATCATCATTAGATATTTAGGTTCTGGCTCTCTCGTACCTAAAAAGAGCCAGAACAAACAGTGCAATTAATTTAAATAACTTTCCATCTGTTCAAAAACGCGCAGATCATCACTAAAACGCACTTCTTTTACGTCCTCAAGTTTTTCCACTTGACTCACCATCTGCATTAAACGCTCATCTTTTTGTACTAATAACCAAATACGACTTTTATCGCTGTTTTTCATTGGTAAACATAAAATACCATCGACGTTAAATGCACGACGCGCAAATAGCCCACAAATATGGGTCATCACACCGGGATGGTTACGAACAATAAGTTCTAGTGCGATAGGTTGTGATTGTAGTGACATAAATTAAGCTCCTATCATCTCGATATTTGCCGCCCCCGGCGGAACCATTGGAAATACTTTTTCGTTAATATCAATCATGGCATGAATTAAACAAGGCCCAGGTTTAGCAATTGCCGCTTGTAGCGCCGCCTGAGGATCTGCTTCTTGATTTAAATCACAAGTATCCAACCCAAATCCTTGAGCAATACGAATAAAATCCGTTTGATAAGGGTAGGCTGCGGCATAAATACGCTCATCAAAAAAGAGTGTTTGTTGTTGGTGTACTAACCCTAATGCTTGATTATTTATCAAAATAATCTTTACATCTAACTGATGCTCAGCGGCTGTTGCTAGCTCCTGAATATTCATCATGATGCTACCATCCCCTGAAAAACAGAGGATCTTTTTATTTGGCTCTGCCAATGCGGCCCCTATCGCTGCCGGCAACCCAAATCCCATCGTCCCCAAGCCTCCTGATGTTAACCATTGGCGCGGTCGATTCAGTGGATAAGCTTGAGCAACCCACATCTGGTGCTGCCCTACATCGGTGGTAATAATCGCTTCATCATCAACACAATTTGCCGCGGCAAGTACGATGCCGTAACCGCTAAGAATATTGTGTGAGTTTTTCATTTCTAAGGGATATTCTTGTTTTAAGGTATTGACTCTATCTATCCATTCGTTGCGCTGATTGATATTAATTAAAGGTAATAACAGCGACAGCACCGCTTTAGCATCTGCATGAATGGCAATATCAGGACGTTTGATCTTACTTATCTCTGCCCTATCAATATCAACATGAATGATCTTCGCATTGGGGCAAAACTTTTCTGCTTTACCAATTGCCCTATCATCAAATCGCGCCCCCAATACGATCAGCAGATCGGCTTCTTCTAAAATAAAGTTAGTACTCCGTGCCGCATGCATACCTAACATCCCTAAATATAGCGGGTGTGTTGGTGGCATTAAACCTAATCCCATTAACGTCATCGTGGTGGGTAGGCTATTTTTCTCCGCCAACTCAATCGCTTCTTTACACGCTTCAGAGCTAATAATACCGCCCCCTAAATAAAGCACAGGATTTTTCGCTTGGTTAATCATTTGCGCGGCTTGGATCACCAAATCGGTATTAAAGGCTGGAGCTGCATCTTTTTGTGGTATCGGTGGCAATTGATCTAAGGTGATAGTCGCTTGTTGAATATCTTTAGGTACATCAACCCATACAGGTCCAGGGCGACCTGACATTGCCAAACGAAACGCATCACAGATAATTTCCGGCAACTGTGCGATATCGCGGACTAAATAGTTGTGTTTGGTAATAGGAATAGACATCCCATAGGTATCAACTTCTTGAAACGCATCAGTCCCAATCATGGCAGAAGAGACTTGCCCCGTAATGCAAACCAAAGGAATTGAGTCTAATTTTGCATCAGCAATGGCTGTAACTAAGTTTGTCGCCCCCGGTCCACTTGAGGCAATACACACCGCAGGCTGACCATTTGCTCTAGCCATACCTTGGGCAATAAAACCCGCCCCTTGTTCATGACGTGTCAAAATATGGCGAATAGACTGACTTTGGCTTAATGCATCATACAAAGGAAGAGCGGCTCCGCCGGGGATCCCCGCAACCGTAGTGATACCTTGCCGTTCCAGTAAATAAACAATTAATTGCGCACCAGTGAAGGTTTTTCCTGTGGCATTATCTTGTTGAGCACCCATTGTTCTGTGTCCTTTTTACTAAGCCGGACTTTATGGGCGGTAGATATGAAAAACCCCGCCCGGTTAATACGCCGGCGGGGTTGCGAAACTGTGTTGATTCGGACCCGTTACGGCGCTTTGCCGACGACCACCACCACACGCACAACAACCACAGCCGCGATGTGCGCTGTTAGTCGTAGAGTTTGTAGTAGAGTAGTGATGATCATGGGTTACCTATCAATTAATGTAATGATGTGTTTGTCTGTTATCTGTATCTAAAAAAACATAACTTCTATAAATTAACAACCTTTTTTTTCAGTTTATTTTTTATCACCGCTCAAAACGAGAGCTAGATCACTTGTTAATCCAAGTAGTAACTCCGTGTTGTAACAGCATAAAAAACCAGAAAAAAACACCAACCAAGAATAAAGAATCGACGCAATGCCATAGTATGGCTATCAGTTAAAACAATCTCGCCAACATCATGAAAGCGCTGCATAAAATTAAAAACAACGTTGCATACTGAAATACCCTATCCGGCATTTTAATTAATAGCCATTTTGATAGAGGAATAGAGATCAAAGAGCCAAGAAACAGCAACAATGCTAAATGAATATCGGTATGACCATCTTGCATATAAGCCAATGCAGAAGAGCCTGATAATAGGGTGGTTGTAAAAATCGAAGTACCTATCGCTTGTTTTATCGATAGATTGGCGTAACGCAATAATAAAGGTAACACCACCACACCACCGCCTACCCCTGTGGCACCTAAAACAACACCTGCTGCAACCGCCGGCAATAACAGTGCCTTAATATTAAGAGGTGCTAATGGGGTTATCTGTTTAGCTATCACAGGTGAAGAGAAAAACATTCTTTGAATAAATAAAAAGAGAGAAAAAATAATGGCAGCAACCACCAACGCATTAATCCCCCACTCAACTTGCTGCTGATATTGCGCTAATGAACCTAAATAATTGACGAGTAAACTCGCTAAAAAAGTACTTGGCAACATAATGGCAAGGACTATCATGGCTCGTTTAAAGGGAATATTCCCCAAACGGAAATGCATATATGAGGATGTCACTTTCATCAACATTGAAAGTAAATTTGCGGTTGCCACCGCCATTAATGCATTCATACCAAAGAAATACGTTAATATAGGTAAAACAATAACACCACCACCTACCCCCGTTGTGCTAATAATTAAGCCAATCGCCGCACCAACAGCTAATATGGTGATAAATAACATTATTGATTTCCTTGCATTACAGCTTGTCGCCCTTTTAATAGCGCTTTTTCCGCTGAGCCTTTTGCCAGTGTCATATATTTAAAAAACAGCACATCAAAAGCGACCATTTGCAATACTTGCGGTGTGATCACCCCCAATTGTGAATGTTGCTCATCATAAAAATAAGGTAATGTGTAATTCGCTAAGCGCGTAGCTTCATCTTGCCCAAAACGTGTTAAAGCCACTGTGATACAGCCTTCTTGATTTGCCGCTTTCAGCATACGATTAATATCCGCAGTATTACCTCTTGCAGTAACAGCAATCGCCAGATCATCCACGGATAAATTCGCTGAATAAGCAAGTTGCGCATGGAGATCTGCACTAAATAAGGTGTTTTTATTCACTCGGATCAGTTTATGGAAGATATCGCTCGCAACGATCGCAGATGCGCCCACACCAAATAAAACGATCCGTTTAGCGCTGATCATTTTCTCAGCGAGTAGATCTATCGTCGCTGCATCCAGTAACGCTATCGAATCCTGAATGGCAGTAGTAAATAGATGTCCTGTTTTAGCAATAATCTGCTCAGTCGAGTCTGTTTTGGCTAAATTGGCATAAAGAATATCACTACTGCTTTTTTGTTGTTTTTCCTCTGAGAGATAATCAATTTTAAATTCAGGATAACCGCCATACCCCATTTGGCGGGAAAAACGGATAACAGAAGCACTACTGACACCGGCTTTTTGTGCCAATTCTGCGGCATTCATACTGGCAATATTATCGCTATTTTCTAATAAATAGTGGGCGAGACGTTGCTCTGTCCCTTTGCCTTGTAAGCGCAAATTTTCAAGTTTCTTAGTCAGTGTTGACATTCTATTATCCTTTTTCTTTTCTTCTTCTGACTTATTTTTCTGGATCGGTAAATCCGATTAATATACTGGCAATAAAACCGACAACCCAAGCCCCCAATACTGCGATAAGGAATTTGATGATCTGCCCATCCCCCACCAGTGGAATTAATGATAACCCAGCAGTACCAAATGGAATAATGATCCCAACCTGAAAATAAGCCATTAATGCACCACCCGCAGCCCCGCCAATACAACCAGCAATAAAGGGCTTACCTAAAGGTAAAGAGACACCAAATAATAAAGGCTCACCCACGCCGAAAATTCCGACAGGCAATGCACCCATTAATGTTTTCTTTAAGCGTTGGTTTTTAGTACGTAAATAAACCCAGAAACAAGAGCCTACTTGCCCCATTCCACCCATTGCTAAAATAGGGAATAGGTAATTTAACCCAAAGGTATTTAAAATTTCAGTGTGGATCGGTATTAAACCTTGGTGTAGGCCGGTTAGTAATAAGAATAAGAAACTGCCCCCTAACGCTGCGCCTGTCACAACCGCACCGCCACCATGATTTAATAGTGATAAGGAGACGCCTTGCGCTAATAGTTGATTCAGATAATGACCAATAGGTTGGAATACCATAATTGCCACTAACGCAGAAACTAAAATAGTAACAAAGGGGGTTAAAATAAGATCAAGACTCTCTTTTACAATACTGCGAAACCATAGTTCTAATTTTGAAGAGAATACCACCACCATTAAGACCGCGAAGATCCCACCACTATTAGGCTGTAATTTCTCACCAAATAATGTGATATCAGCCAGTCCCGGCATGGCTAATAATCCCGCCATAACAGCACCTATGGAGGTTGAAGCCCCTAACTCTTTAGCCGTATTTATACCTATCATAATAGAGAGATAAGCAAATACGGTGCTTCCGATCAGTTTAAATAGCTTAAAGAGTTCAGGAAACTGATCAACTAAGCCGGGAGCCACTAAACGGATAATATTAATTAGCCCCATAATTAAACCACAGCCAATTAATGCTGGGATAGTAGGAACAAAAATAGCCGCCAACGTATTTAGCATACGACGAATGGAAAACCCTTTTTTCACTGGTGTTGACGCAGGGGTTTCTTCGCTATTATCTGTGTTTTTTTGCATACGTTTATTCATGATTGAATAAACTTTGGCGGCCGTTCCCATTCCTACTATGACTTGATGTTGCTCGCCATTAAATACCACGCCTTTGACACCTTCGACTTGTTTTAATGCTTCGGTATTAAATAGCGAACTATCTTTTAAGATCAAACGAATACGGGTCATGCAATGTGTTAAGGTTGCGATATTGCTAAACCCACCAGCCTGTTTTTCTATTTCTGATGCTAAGGTGTCGAGATGTTCTATTTTATTAGCCATAATTGTGCCTGCTAGAGTTCAGAGGATTGACTGATATTGTTATTCATTAAATAGGGCTAACTGTTGTTGTAAAGAGTGGTAAGGATAGCGTTGTGTCATTTGCTCAACCTTCTCTACACTCAGATGAAGCTCATACATTAAAATGGCTTTTCGCGGATGATAATTAACCATTTTTAATAACTCCGCTGCTTTTTGTGTTGTGATCCCACACACTTCACTCACAATACCTTCAGCACGTCGCTGTAATTTTTCATTACTGGCCACGACATCGACCATCAGGTTTTTATGCACCTTACCTAAACGAGTCATTACACTGGTACTTAGCATACCTAAGATCATTTTTTGAGCCGTGCCACTTTTCATTCTTGTCGAGCCTGTTAACACTTCGGCGCCGACATCTGGCGCGATGGATAAATCGGCTATTTCACTCATCATACCTTTACCGCGGGTAGTAATTGAGAGCGTTAATGCATTGATCTGCTTTGCATACTGTAATGCAGCCACTGTAAATGGCGTGCGACCACTGGCAGCGATACCAATAACGACATCGTTAGAATTTACCTCACGGCGTTGCAACTCTTCGATAGCAGCTTGTTGATTATCTTCAATATTCTCAACGGCTTGGAGCATAGCATCATGCCCACCAGCAATAATGGCTTGTACCAGTGAGGGAGAAACGCCAAAAGTAGGCGGGCATTCCGCACTATCTAATACCGCTAATCGACCACTTGTTCCTGCGCCGACATAAAAAATGCGTCCCCCTTGACGTAGACGTTCACAAATTTTGTCTACGGCTTTCGCGATTGCGGGTAATTCTTTCTTTACGGCATAGGCCACGGTGATATCGGCACTATTAATTAACGAAACTAACGCTAAGGTACTTAGCTCAGAAAATTGTGTGGTCTCTTGGTTACTTTCATTTTGAAGACATAAACTCAATGCATCATCTTTCATTGTAATAACCTTAATGAAATATTATTTCAATTAAAATTACATCTAATGAAATTTTAATTCAATCTTATTGATGACTATTTTGTGAACAAAATCACAATACCGTAAAAACATTCAACTAAAAACAAACTTAACGCGATGTAAAAAAGATAACTAATTGATAATAAAGCTCTCCTGATTTTAAACAGGAGAGCTGTGAGAGGTATGGCTCATTGATGGCTATTTTGCTGAGCTTAAAAATTCGCTAAATTCTTCAATACTAGGATAAGAAGATTGAGTGCCTTTTCCTGTGACACTTAAACCCGAAAACATAACCGCTTTATTTAACGCTTCTTCAATATTGCCGGTATGCACATAGTAATGAGAAAAACAGCCAATAAAAGCATCTCCAGCACCGCTGGTATCAACGGCATTAACTTCAATGGCGGGGATATATTTCTCAATTTCCCCATTCACCCATAACGCCCCTTTTTCACCTAATGTAACAATGATATTTTTAAACCCTTTTTCGAGTAAAAAGTAGGCTGCTTCTCGAATTTCATCCAACGTATTAATTGGCATACCCGTTAAAATTTCCAGCTCTGTCTCATTGGGGACAAAAAAATCACATTGTGCGGCGATAGTGAGATCTAAAGCTTTCGATGCTGGTGCAGGGTTAAACAATACAGGGATATGATGTTTATTACCGAACTCAATCGCGTGATAGACCGTTTCAAGCGGGATTTCTAATTGCAGCACAATCATACGACATTTTTTTAAACTCACCGCGGCTCTATCGATATCTTCAGCAGATAGATGCTGATTCGCGCCTTTTACGATCAAAATACTATTGGATGATTGAGAGGTAACAAAAATAGGTGCAACACCGCTGGTGGTTCCGGGCACTTTTTCAACATAACGAGTATTAATACCATAAGACTCTAAATTCATGATGGTGTTATCTGCGAAAATATCATCTCCCACTTTGGTTAACATCATCACCTTAGAATTTAATTTTGCAGCGGCAACCGCTTGATTTGCCCCTTTCCCGCCGCAACCAATCTTAAATGCTGGCGCCTCAAGGGTTTCTCCCTCTTTTGGCATCCTATCTATATAGGTGATCAAATCCACCATATTTGAACCAATCACTGCGATATCCATAGTGCCCCTCTCACCCTAATGAAAAAGTTAAAATGTTAGAATAGTTACATTCAGATAGATATATAACAATATCGTGTTATTTAAATATCATTTGTGATTGTTATCCCGTTAAAAGCTCACTATTATGTTGCCAAACTAACATGAGTGATAAATAACAATCTTCTCTTAAGGAAACGATTATGCGTCCATTAGCTAATTATATCGATCATACTCTACTTGCTGCAGATACAACTGAAGCACAAATCAAACAATTATGTGCTGAAGCTGTTGAACACGGTTTCTTCTCTGTGTGTATTAACACTTCTTATATCCCTTTAGCAAGAACTTGCCTAACCGGAAGTGATGTAAAAGTATGTTGTGTTATCGACTTCCCATTTGGTGCAGGCCTAACAGCAACCAAAGCATTTGAAGCGGCAGAAGCTATTCGCCAAGGTGCTCAAGAAGTCGATATGGTTATCAACATTGGCATGTTAAAAAGTGGTCGTTTTGATTTTGTAAAACAAGATATTGCCGCGGTAAAAGCCGCTTGCGGAAATACAACACTAAAAGTTATTCTAGAAACATGCCTATTAACTGACGACGAAGTACGTTTAGTTTGTGAAATGTGTTGCGAAGTCGGTGTTGATTTTGTTAAAACATCAACTGGATACAGTACAATGGGTGCCACAGAACACCATGTCGCTTTAATGCGTCAAACTGTCGGTGACAAAATGGGCGTAAAAGCGTCAGGTGGTGTACGTGATCGCCAAACTGCCTTAAAGATGATCAAAGCGGGGGCAACACGTATTGGTGCAAGTGCCAGTGTTGCGATTGTAACAGATTCAGATGCACCAGAATCAAATTACTAATAGCCTAGCGTATCGTTATATGGGATACGCTATTCGATAATAGAAGGATCCTTAGGTGATAGAGACCAAACAGCATGAACGTTTGCGTCGCCTTAGCGAATGCATAAAACGCTCAGGCCGCATCCATCTCAAAGATGCCGCGAGGATCCTTGAAGTATCTGAAATGACCATTCGTCGTGATCTCAGTTCAGATGTTGAAAACCCCTATCCGATGTCACTGCTTGGTGGCTATATTGTCGCATTGGCACAACCTCATAGTAACCTAATCACATCGACTAGTGATATTATCACCCCGGATCAAACCCAAGAATTACATATTCCTAATCTTGCTGCGGGCATGGTGTCTGAAGGTGATGTACTATTTTTTGATAATGGCCAACTTATTCCGACATTAATTGAGCTTATTCCTGAGAGTTTACACTTTACTGGTATTTGTTATTCGCACCGCGTTTTTCTGGCATTAAGCCGAAAGAAAAATGCGACCGTACTACTGTGTGGTGGCGAATATCGCCCTAAAAGCGACTCATTTTATAATCCCCTCCAGCCTTGTTACCTTGATAACATAAACCCGAAAAAAGCCTTTATTTCCGCAGAGGGTGTCCACCTCGATTTTGGTGTTTCTTGCTACAACATCGATGATCTTCATATGAAAAGAAAAGCGATGGATAAATCGATTCGCAAGATCTTACTCACCAAATACCATGCCTTCGATGAAACCGCCACAGGCAATATGGGCGATTTAGCGCAATTTGATGTCGTGATCACCGATAGAAAATTAACAGATGATTACGAAGCCTATTGCCGAAAAAGCTCAGTTAAAATTATTTATTAACCCAAAAGAAAAATCTCACTGTTCCCTAATTTACTTTTTTTGGTAAACAGAAAGAAAAATCACGCTACTTTTTTAATTGCTAAAGTGAAAAAAAGTGATTACTATTCGCCTGATTTATTATTTTCCATTTCACAGAACTGCAAGGAGGTATCCCATGACAACAACAAATATGAATACTCTTTGCGGACAATCTCAAAAGTAATCCTTTCTTTTTACTGTCCGCCAATCACGTTATTTTTTATCCTTTACAATATATGGATTGGAATATGGACAAGTGTGTTCATTATTTATCTGATCGCGTTTGTTATATCGCCTCAGATAAAACTTGGATTGAAAGTAAAGCAATCCAACAACTAGTAACAACCGCTCAACTTCCTGAAATGGCTTATGTCACTGGCATGCCAGACTTACATCCCGGTCGTGGTTATCCCATTGGAGCGGCTTTTTTTTCTGTTAACCGTTTTTACCCTGCTTTAGTCGGTAATGACATTGGCTGTGGTATGACACTGTTTCAAACAGAATTTAACCATAGCAAACTCAATTTAGATAAAATAGAAAAAAAATTGAGCGAAATGAGTGATATCGCGCCCATCGAATGGTTGATAGATAATTTACCTGCAGATATGCAAAATCATCCATTTGCTCACTCATTAGGCTCTATTGGTGGTGGAAATCACTTTGCTGAATTCCAACAAATTGACCAAGTTATTAATCAAGCATTGTTTACAAACAGTGGTATTAATAAAAAACAATTATTGCTATTGGTGCATAGCGGTTCACGTGGTTTAGGGCAATCTATTTTACGTGCTCACACAGAGCAATTTGGCCATCAAGGATTGGTCGCGAATACAGACGCTGCCAATGACTACTTACAAGCCCATGACCATGCTCTTAATTATGCTAAGCTCAATCGCCACTTGATTGGCCATAGAATGATGGAACAAATTCATACACAAGGAACGGTTATTACTGATGTTAACCATAATCTGGTAGAGCCTTGCGAATTATATAATCAACAGGGATGGTTACATCGCAAAGGGGCGACGCCCGCCCATCACGATATTGTGGTTATTCCTGGTTCACGTGGTGATCACAGTTATCTCGTTAAACCTATTATCTCTGAATTAAGCCTCCATTCTCTACCACATGGTGCGGGTAGAAAGTGGATGCGAACTGAGTGTAAAGGCCGTTTATCACATCGATTTACGCCATTACAGCTCTCACGCACAGCACTAGGTAGCCGTATTATTTGTGCTAATAAACAATTAATTTATGAGGAAGCGCCTCAATCGTATAAATCAATTGAAACTGTTATAGAAAGTATGAGGAGTCTTGGTTTAATTGAGGTTATCGCCCGCTTAAAACCGGTTATTACTTATAAAACCAGTGGGGAGATAGCATAATGTTATTACAATTTTCTTCAGCACAAGGCCCCGAAGAATGCTGTATAGCGGTAGAAAAAACATTGAATTATTTTCTAACCGTCACAGAGCAGCGGCAAGTTGATGTGATAATTCTTGAGCAAGAGCCATCTCGTTATGGTTTAAAGTCAGTATTAGTATCGCTTAAAGGTGCAGAGGCTAAAGCTATCGCACAACAATGGTCAGGCACTGTGCAATGGCAATGTACAAGTACTTTAAGACCTAAACATAAACGCAAAAATTGGTTTATCGGTATCGCTTATTTTGACCCACCACAAGAAATCCAAGACACCGAAATTTTATTTGAAACCATGCGTGCCAATGGCCCCGGAGGACAACATGTTAATAAAACGAGTTCAGCTGTCAGAGCGACGCATATTGCAACAGGCATTAGCGTCAAGATCCAGTCTCAGCGAAGCCAACATGCTAATAAAAAATTAGCGAAACAGCTTATTGCTTGGCATCTAACTCATTATCTATCCCAACAGCAAGCTTCATTTAATAACCAGAGACACCTAGCTCATCACCGAGTGATCCGTGGTAATACAACTCATTGTTTTTATGGACGTGAGTTTTTACCAATAACGAAATAACTCATATAAAACTAAAGCCACGTTATTAAATCGTGGCTTAACTGACTAATAAATCTAATAATTAAACCATCACTGTGATCCTAAATAATAAAATCGGTTATACACCTTAGTAGATAGCGAAAATAAAAACGCATCAGCGATGTTAAATGCCATCAGTATAAGATAGAGGGTTATTATTAATTCACTTTAGTGACGATTAGCCATCTATCACGACTTTTAATTACTATTTCATTTAACATTAGACCTGATTTTATACTATAAAAACAAAGCATTAACACTATAGAGTGGTAATAGAAAACATCTTAAAACGATCAAATATGCATCATCAATTATTGATTTATGACGTTCAATAAAGATATATACTTATATTTTAATATCAAAGATGCCTAAAAGTAATTTCTTATCATTACTATATTACTCAATAAACTACTACTATATGAGTATTTTTTAACAAAGCACTATTGTGATAATATTATTAGTGATAATAATTATTTAATTGGCTATCCCTATTTTGCTGACTAACAGTTGATTTTAGTAATAAACTTTGTGGTGACACTTTCAAAATAATCGCAATACATATTAATTCATCAACGGTTATCTTAGTATAACCATTTTCTAATTTTAGATAATATTGCTCTGTCATCCCTAACTGTAATGCAATTCTCGAACTTGATATATTTAATTCTTTTCTTCTATTTTGTATTCTTTTCCCTACCACTGTATTGATCATCATATACGCCCCTCAATGACAGGTAACCCTAATGATGATTCTAGTACAAATTGATAAAAACGATCAATAAAAAGATTACGATAGCCAACGGCTATCAAAAAACAAGCATTGATCGGTAGTAACAATACTTAGATAGATATACCTATAAATGCGTTTTTTAAGTATTAAATTTTAATAATTTACCTTAATAAAGATTATTATCTAAACAAAAGCCTAATTTACAGTTAATGTAATGTTAAAAAATTAATACTTGTATGTATAAATAAAAATATATTTTAAATTTAAAGATAAAAATAATCTCCACCAATAACTATATTTATAAAAATATATCAAATATGATATTACTTATAATATTACCATAGCATAAAAATGCTTTCTTATAAGCATTTCAAAGAATAGAATAATTAGCTATTTTTACTTATAGATATTTTGAGTCTATTATTTGCTTTTTTTTAAATACGACTAAAAATAGTACAAAATGTAAGAATGGTTGTTATTCTATAATAAAACAGATTTACCTATTAGAATCTTTAAAATAAAGATAAAACCATTTTTAATGGTAAAATCAAAAAAAATGAGCGATTAGAGGAAGTTTTACCATTTTATTTTTATATTGTATTTAATAGAGTGAGGAAGATGTTTGAGACATTAAAATCACTATTGTTACGTTAAGTATCAAGATGTTGCAAAGAAATTAAAAAACAATGTTATTATAACAGATATGAATAATTAAACATATTTCTGTACTTCTTCTATAAAATAAGATTTTATACGACTATATTAATAAACTTTCGCATTCGCTATCATTCAGCCATTCACTTATTATCTAAAATACCCATGTATACTCAAAAAATCCTACAACAGAAAATATCTAATATCACGATCTGGCGTAAAGGTGATAACAGAGCGCCCCATAAACCACTGTTACTCTTATTAGCGCTTTCCGAGTACTGCAAACCGCAAAGGCCATCCACGACTATTTAATTATGGTAATGAAATTCATCAACAGTTATTAGAATTATTGATTAATTTTGGCCCATCTCGCCGTGAGCATTATCCAAATCTGCCTTTCTGGCGATTAGTTCGCGATGGTTTTTGGAAGTTGCAACTACCAAAAGAGAGCGATCTATCAAAAGATAATAAGCAACCATCGAAAAATAAATTAATTCAGCAAAATGTGTTAGGTGGATTTGACCAAGAAAGCTATCAGCTTCTTATAAAAAAGCCAAGTTTAATCAATAAGCTAGCACAACAGATTTTAAGTGAACACTTCCCTGATAATGTACAAGAAGTTATTGCTAACCGTCTTGATTTTCCCCTACAAGAAATTCGCCAAAACCGAGATCCCACTCTTAGAAAAAATATCTTACGTGCTTACAATTATCAGTGTGCTATATGCGGTTATAATCTACGTTATGATAGCGCCGTGGTTGGCCTAGAAGCCGCTCATTTGACATCCTCCACGCCCTAAAGGACGTGGATC
>NZ_KV791992.1:0-32429 GCF_001808035.1 Proteus sp. HMSC14B05
CGGAGCAAGAGCGCCTAGCCAGACTACAAGCTGATAAAGAACTTCCCCCTGTAGAAGATGAACAAGTACAACAGGCTAAAGAAAAGGTAAAAGAGAAAGAAACAGCAAAATCATCGACAGCTATCAGTAAACCAATCGATGTAGAAAACAGCTATAAATCAATGCAATTAATGGCTGAAAACGGCTATAAACTTATCGATATGCAACAAGGGCAATTGCGCTATCTCGCTTCTGCCACCTGTTCTGTCGGTACTGAAAAAGCATGTCTTAGTGGCTTCACACACTATCAAAATATTGATAAAGCCAACGCTATACAAACGGGTATTAGTGGAGCTTATCGTTTTGATATCAATCAAACACCATTAGTGGTTGGTCTTGCTATTGATAGCGATAGCTACTCTTCTTTACCGACAGGCTATGAATATCAAGGATACCCTTTACCGTTAATTGGTTTTAGCGTTGATTTAATCCCGTCACTAAACCCAACCTCGAATGGCAATGCATTACATCTTTCATTAAAAGGGGCATATGTAAACCGCAAAGTCACGATTAAAAGACCAATATTAGATAATACCGAAGCGGGTAAAGGCCACGCAAAGATCTCCGGTTATTATATTGATTTACAAGGATATTATCCTTACACACTCAATAACCTTATCACTGTAACGCCTTTTGCAGGACTTACTTTTAATCAAACATCACGCTCTGCTTATAGCGAAACACAAGGGACTAAACTTGCAGTCCATTATCAAGAACTTAATGCACATTCATTGCTTGCAAAAATAGGATTAGGAATAGAGTATACAGTCAATGCCAAACTCAAACTGGACAGCAAAGCGGGTTTATTATGGCATTTATCACATCACCAAGGTGACTTCCAAAGTCATATTGATTATCTAGGTCAGCAAAAAATTAACTATAACGACAACAAAAAACAGTTAGCACAGCGTCCATTTGCTAGTGTAGGGCTAACTTACCAACTAGATAAACAGTCATCTGTTAATACGACAACAAATTGGCAAATGACCCCTTATCGTAATCAAGATATTCATATGGGTATTGGTTATACATATCGTTTTTAATTCCTTATTATTATTATAATTAGTAGTAATAGTTTGCTTCCTATATTTCAAAATACAGGAAGCTTTTTTTTATTAAAATCGCTCCAGTATCCTTTTTACTATCAACATGTTTTTTCCTTATCTACCAACCATATTCTGGTAGATACTTTTTCTAGTAAGGCTTTATTGTGACTAAAGATAATTAAACTTAAAGGACGTTTTTGACTTTCATCGATTAATACTTGCCAAATTTTGGCTTGGATCTGTGCATCTAATTGTGCAGTCACTTCATCTGCAATTAATAATTGTGTTCGAGGATCAAGTGCTCGTAATAATGCAATACGTGCCAATTCTCCTCCTGATAACTCATTAGGCCTACGGGTTAACCACTCTGGCTCTATCATCAATTTTTCAAGCCACAGGCTATCAGGCACCCATGCATCACGTACACTCTCTCCGGTTGTTCTAAATGGATTAAAACATTTATCAGGATGTTGCGGAACCAGTTGAATGGGGCAATAACCTTTCTTAGGCAGAGGTTGCTGATTAAAAAGAATTTGCCCACTAGTCGGCATTTGCCATTGTGCTAATACACGACCTAACGTTGTTTTTCC
Source organism: Proteus sp. HMSC14B05 (assembly GCF_001808035.1). Classification (NCBI taxonomy): domain Bacteria; kingdom Pseudomonadati; phylum Pseudomonadota; class Gammaproteobacteria; order Enterobacterales; family Morganellaceae; genus Proteus; species Proteus sp. HMSC14B05. The sequence continues at coordinate 1,676 of NZ_KV791992.1, forward strand.
TCTACCACTTGGCGCAGAAATGCCTAAGCGCTCTCCCGCCTCTAATGAAAAAGAGAGATCATGCCATAACATCTTACCAGCTTGTTGCACAGAGAGTTGTTGTAGCGCTAAAAGCGGCATAAAAATAACCTCAAAAATAGGGTTCTCTAAGAGAAAAAGGTATATAAAGAAGATAATCTATCACTACTCAATATGGGTATGGGTTGCAAGCCCCCTCTTGTAGATCTAAAAACTGCTGTTCAGGCAGTGCATTCCACAATGTTTTTAGCCACTCACTCCCACCATGATGATAAAGCGCTTTAGCAGCGACTATCTCATTTAGCTCCCCTTGCCTCAACACAGCAATGGTATCGGCATAACGAGCAGCCAAAGCTAAATCATGGGTGACCCATAGGACTGATTTACCTTGGTGACATAACTCTTTTAAATGCTCTAGCAATAAACAAGCGTGTTCATCATCAAGCCATGATGTTATCTCATCAGCCAGTATATATTGTGCATTAGATAATGTTGCATTGCAGGCGAGTACTCGTTTAGCCATTCCCCCCGATAATTTTGCGGGGTAAGTTTTCACTAACGAGCTAGAGAGGTGATATAAACCAAATTGGTGTTTAATATCTTCATAGGTGATATCAGCACCACTTAACCGCGCTGAACGGCCCAGTTGTTCACCAATGCTAATTAACGGATTAAGCGCTGTTACACCTTGAGGAATATAGCAAAAAGTATTACCACGATAAGCAATAAGCTCTCGCTCGGTTAACGGATGCCCATTAAGTTTAATTGTGCCTCGGGTTCGCATATTAGCAGGTAGTAGTCCCAATGCACTTTGCAGGAGTAAACTTTTACCTTCACCGCTGCCCCCCACTAAAGCCAGCATTTTGCCAGGTTTAATATCAAGAGAAATAGATTTTAATAAAGGCTGCCAAGTGCGCTTTCCTAACCAACGAAACTGCGCAATATCAATGGAAAGCTGTTCAAAACTTAACATCCTGCCCCTCTTAACCATAGTTGCTGCATGGCTTTAGCAAATTGATCAAATATCAATACCAAGCACATTAAAATTAATCCGGGAAAAAACACCATCCACCAAGCACCGGTACTTAAATAACGTAAGGCATCCGCTAATAGCAATCCAAGAGAAGGCTCATGCGCTGCTTGCCCAAAACCTAAAAAGCTCAACGCAGCACTATGCAATACCGCATGTGGAAACATAAGCAACGTTCCTACAATCCATTGCGGTAATAACATTGGGATATAGTGTTTTTTCACACACTCAAAAGGTGTATTGCCAATACGGCGAGATAGCATCACATAATCTGCTTCACGAATACGTTGAATTTCACCACGTAAAATTAGGGCTAATTTGGGCCAATGGGTTAATGCAACAGCCCAGATAACACCTTGCTGTCCCCCACCTAAAGTAAAACAGATCAAGATCAACAACAGTAAATGAGGTAATGCTAACAAGGCATCAACCACCCCTCTGACCAATAAATCACAATGGCGATTAATGGAGGAGATCCCAGCAAATATCAAAGCAATAGCACCACTGACAACGGCACTAGTTACACCGATATTTAAGCTACTTAACATACCTTGAAAACAGCGTAACCACAGTGAACGGCCTAAATTATCCGTGCCAAACCAGTACTGAGTAGATGGCGCTTGGTTTCTAGCTAAAAAATCCATCACAATATCAGTATGAGAAACAGATAAGCCATAAATAACCAGCCCCACTAATACGATTGAGACAAATAGCAGTCTAAATAAAGGCTTATTGGGATCGTAAATCATAAGTCGCGCAAAATTCCTTTATTAATTCGTCGTAACAAGTGGTTAGAGATACTGTTTCCAAAGAAAATGAGAATTGTGCTAAATACAACAATCCCCATTAATAGAGGGATATCCCCACGCAATCCGGCATCTACTGTCGCTTGCCCTAATCCCGGATAAGCAAAAACCTTCTCCGCCAATAATGAACCACCTAACAATTCACCAATTGATGCAAACTGTAAGCAAAGTGCGGGAGTAATGGCATGACGTAGAACATGAAAAAGCATCATAGCCCAACCTTTATCACCTTGGGCTTTAGCAAAATGAATAAATTCACTGCCCATCACTTCAGCAACTTTTGCGCGAGTATGCAGTGCGATATTACCTGTACCTAATAATCCTAACGCTATCATAGGTAAAATAAGATGCGAAAAACGTTGGCTCAATGTGGCTGCTTCAGCACTACTGCCCATCGGCCATGCACAGCAAATAGGTGCCCAGTGTAACGTTACCGAAAACAGCGATAACAACAGCAATCCAACCCAAAAAGTCGGTAATGAGGCCAGCAAATAAGAGAGGGTTGAGATGATCCTATCAGGCCAACGATTAAGATATCGTCCTGCCACTAACCCCATTAACACCCCTATTACACCTGAAAATAGCCACGCAGAAAAAAGCAGGATAAACGAAGGCCCTGCCCGTTGGCGAATAACATCAATAACCGGCATGTTATAGAGCATGGAATAACCAAAATCACCTTGGATTATCTGGCTAAACCAGAGCCAAAAACGCATCCATAGAGGCTGATCCATCCCCCAGCGAGCCGCTATCAGCGGATACTGCTCAGGCGGAACGTTTAGCAAATCACTACCGATATAGGCCTTGATCGGATCAATCGGCGAAAAACTTAATAAAATAAAAACACCTGCTGTTGTTACCAGCAGCAGGCATAATAATCGCAGGAAAAATCCTACTGTTTGACGTATTACTGACAAGTCCACTTCCAAGTATCTACGCTATTTAATAATGACCATGAACCGTGAATTTCCGGAGCGCCAGTGCCTAAATCAACACAAGGATCGGTTAAGTAAGTATGCTGAATATTCATTAACCAAGCCCAAGCAGCATCACCTTTGATACCGACGCCATTTTTACCATCCCACTCTACCGCTTGCCAATGTGGTACCGCTTGTTGCCATGTCGGTGCATCTAATGCTGCTTGTAAATGTTTTTCAACGGCAGGATTTTTATAATACCCAGGATTATAGTAACCCACACCTGCAGCATTCATACTATAGTGATGATAGAGCTCCATCGGATCAAGACTTCCCCAACCAAACAAAGTCGGGTTTGAGTGCATATAACGCTCTACGGTATCCCAGCTTCCTGACTTAAGATCCATTTGAATGCCAAGAGGTTGCACTAACGCACGAATTGATTCTGCTAAATCACGACGAGTTGCATCACCACTGGTGTACCAGAGTGTCAATTTCGCTTCTAAACCGTCTTTTTCTCGAATGCCATTTTTATTGAGTTTCCAACCCGCATCATCAAGAATTTGTTTGGCTTTTTCAATATCACCATCTTTAAATGCGGCCTCGGTTTGATCCCAAGGTAATCCTTTTACGCCGGTATAAGCAGGAACTGCATATCCATCTAATACTTGCTCTGCCAGTAATTGGCGGTTAAGGGCATAGTTAATCGCTTTACGGATGGCGATATCTGCAGTGATATCATTACCGATATCATACCCTTGCGCATTTTTCTCACCTGATTTCACCATAGGAAAGACGATACCACGATTTTCAACACTGGCTCTTTCCCACAATTTTACATTAGGCAAATTTTTAGCAATGGCTGCGGTGGCAGGAGGAATACGAACAACCCCTAGTTGTCCACTTTGAGCGGCAGCAAAAGCGGCATCTTCATCAAGAAAAACAAAGATAAGCTTTTCGAAATCATTTTTCTTACCCGCATAATAAGGGTTTGCCTCAACGATGAGTTGCTGACCCGGTTGAAAACTGACCATACGATAAGGACCGGCACCAATCGGCTTTTGTGCATAGGTTTTTTCATCATATTTATCAGCTGAAACAATGCCTAGCGAGCCTAATACATTAACAAAAGTACTTTGAGGCGCTTTTAAAGCAATAGTGACATGTAAATCATCATCTGCAGTTGCAGAAAGAAAGTTTCCCATATCCACTTTACCGCCACTTGCCGCGGCATTGTTATAGGTAAAGGCAACATCTTTTGCGGTTAAAGGGGAACCATCAGAAAATTTCAAATCTGGTTTTAACGTCAGCTTCCATGTTGTGCCCTCTGCACTAGGCTGATAATCACTGAGCATATTGCTATACCAACTCAGATCCGCATTTTGCTTTAATAATGGGCTGTGTAGCAGTAAGTAGCTACCATGGCTCCACCCTAACATGGGATCAAAACCTTCTGTCGGCTCTTCACCAATGGCTAATTTTAAGGTTTGTGCTGAAGTAGTAACAGGAACACTAAGTGCGGCTAAGCAGGATAAAGCAATAAACGATTTTCGCCAACTAAACCGAATAGACATAAATATTCTCCGATTTTTTAGATACGACTTATCATCAGTCTCAATCTGTTTGAAAGAGACAGAAAAGAAATAAGTTAACTGTTGTTATTATGATGTTCTGCACATTGATGCAGACAAAAGGATTAATTGCTTGGCATCATAAAAGCTTTTCTTGAATTACTCGAATAATATCCAACATTTTATTGATTTTACATAAACTTTCATCAAGCAATAGCGTTCAATATGACAAAATTTTAAATAGAGCACAGTTTTTTTCTAATAAATCAGTTATATAGGTTATGCTCATTCTTAATCGTGAGCATATAACAAAATAAATTGCTATTTTTACGAAATAACCTAATTTTACGATAAGTATATTAATGAAAAAATAAAGGGTGCAAATTATTACACCCCTTTATATTTATTCTGCTAATATTTTTTTCAGTCGAAAATAACGCCGGCCTAAACGCCATTTTAATCTAAAATCTTTCGCATTTTTCCAAATTAAGGCCCAAATCCCCCGCTCAAAAAATACCTTAACTATCTGTTTTTTGGTTTCTGGTGAACTAATCGCATCAATAGAATGAATAATACCTAAACCTTCTTTGGCTATTTGCCAATAACAAGCATTGATCGTTTTTGCTATCTCAGCATGGCGTTGATTAATAGCATCCAGCATCTCAAGTATTTTCATATAGTTATAAATTGTTCTTACATGAATACGATCATCGGGTGTCGTATGCGACACGGAGCCAGAATGAATAAAATAGTCGTAATAACGCTCATCGATATATTTTACCCGTTTCGCCGTTAATAACACTTCTGTCGTCCAAGGAATATCTTGGTGATGCAAACCCGGCTCAAAGTAATAACCATGCTCCAATAAAAACTGACGTCGATAAATATTTAGCCATGTAACATGTAAGAACTTTTTCGATTCAAGAGCACGTTCAAGCCATTGAGGCCCGGTTAATACCTCTGTGGTTGTTAAACGCGTTGAAGGAAAGATAGGGCGTGTTGGTCGGTTTTTATCATCATAAACATAATTCCCATTACAGGTTGCCACATCCAAATTATCGGCCTTGGCAATTTCAAGTAATCGGGGATACATGCGTTTATCTATCACATCATCAATATCAGGAAAAGCAACGTATTCCCCCTTTGCAACAGCAAATCCTGTATTACGCGCAACGGAAACACCTTGGTTTTCTTGTGTTAAAATAGTGACATTGGGAAAGTGTTTTTCCCATTTATCTAAGATCTGACGAGAGTTATCAGTAGAGCCATCATCAACTAAAATAAGTTCCCAGTTTTCCAGTTGTTGTGCATGTAAACAATTAAAAAACTGTGGTAAAAATTTTTCACCATTAAAAACCGCCACCACAATACTTAATTGGGGAAAAGAAGAGGACATACCGAACCTTTTATTTTTTTAATAAGACAGAAATATTTTGTCGTGAACATTTTTGCTTAAGGGCATTAAGGGTAGCAAAGATAGTTAGCTTAATATGAAGCTAATCTTGCTATGTTACACTTAACATTAATCAAAAAGTGCGCTTTTTGAGCCAATTAGGCCTCTAAAATCCACTAGTTAGGCTAAGTATAAGTAATTTTGTCTTGATACTGATGAAGAAAGGGTTAAGGATGTGCGTTTTTTAAAAAAGATAGGCTCAAGATGACTGTTTATCCATGAGTGATATAAGTTACAAAACTGTCTTTTTTTGGTGGTTGTGACACTTATATCACTCATTAATATAAAACATCCGCAGAACGGATGTTTTTTACTTATGGATACTTATTTATACTTTATGTTTTTTATACTTTAATTTTTCTATTCTTCGATATCGTCTTCATCACAGACTTCAAGCTCAGGAAAGTAATCAACTCGCCAAGACTTAATGCCTTGATAAACTTTATCAACAGCGTTTCTTACCGCTTCGGTCATTGGGTAATAGAATCCCACCAGATCGGGCTGGATCCCCAAGAAAGTAATATCGGGGATATCGTCCTTTAATTGATCTATCAGAAAATTTAACGGCATGTTATGGGTGCTCATAATAAACATTTCTGCAATATAATCAGGATCTATTACCCTTATTTCACCAGGTTTTAAACCAATATCAGCCGCATCAACAATGACAACACATTGCGGTTGTAATGCTCTTATTTGATAAGAAACATTCTCTGGCGCACTTCCCCCATTGATAACCATCCAACCATCAATCGGGTTTGCTTCCATTAAATCCGCTAACAGAGGACCGGCTCCATCATCCCCCATCATGCTATTTCCTACCGTTAATACGACCTTAGGTGCTGTCATTGTTTCACTCATGGTTTTCTCTTTACTATCAAATAAATCGCTGGCTCTATAACAATTTCACCTAATAAATTAATCAGCGTTTGGCTCCACTCACTAAAAAGTGGATCATCACTTTTGGCAATAGGATCGAAAGCTAAAGCTAACATGTGAGTATGTTCAGAATTGATATTGATCTCACCGAAAGTCAGCAATCCTTGCATTTTTCGTTTTGCTTCCCCCTCAGGTAATAAATCAATCCATGCTCGATATTTTTCTAAAGGACAAACCAACTCTGTTTTTAAGCAGTCAATCATGCCGACGTGATGACCAATCGCCAACGAGTAGTACATCACTTGTTGCGCCTGCTCAGGTATATCATCATCGCTATCAACAAACTTTTGTCTTAATGACCAAAAGTAAACTTTAGCGTCATCAGACATGAACGCCTCCTTGGTTTAATGAATGCACCAGTCGTTTTACAATTTCCGCTAAACGAGGATCATTCGCTTGGCGTAACCATTCATCAACACGCCCACTGACTTCTTGTACTGTGGCACCATCAAGTAAAGTGAGGAAATGATCACTAATTTGTCGCCCTTGATAATAACCAGCAAGACGACGAGCTTCCCGCTCTATCATTACCCGAGTATCAAGAGGGATCGACGGCAGTAACAGTGACGCTTGCTCATTATCCACTTCAGTGTGATTTTGACCTTTTAGTTTTTGATCTAATAAGCCTAATGCCACAGCAAAACCATAAATAGTTGCTGCAGGTGTCGGAGGACAACCAGGGATCCACACATCAATAGGAACGATGGTTTCACTCCCACCCCATACACAATAGAGATCGTGGAATATCCCACCACCACAACCACAAGCCCCATAAGAGATACAAATTTTGGGATCTGGTGCTGATTCATAAGCACGTAATGCCGGTACACGCATTTGGCGTGTTACGGCACCAGTAAATAACAAAATATCAGCATGGCGAGGTGAAGCAACCACCTTGATACCAAATCGCTCGGCATCAAAAACAGGTGTAATTGCAGAGAAAATTTCAATCTCACAACCATTACAACCACCACAGTCAACACGATAAACATACGCGGAACGTTGAATATCTTTCAATAACGTTTTTTTCAGCTTTTTCACCTGATCACTTAATGTGATAGGTTGGCTGACATGATGATTGATGGGAATTTCTGGTAGACTCATTTTTTCACACTCCCGACATTGCCCATACTAATATTTTCTTGACCATCAGAGAGTAGGTTATGTTTACGTTTACACTCTGGGCAAGTTTCAAATTGTGGACGCATTGCCTCAACAGTTTGTGCATCCCAACCCGATTGCACCAGCAGTGCCATAGCGTAATCAACAGATTTTCTAGGTGTAAAGGGTTGATGACACTCACGGCAGCTTAATAATTTAAATGTACCTTTAATATAAAGATCTGATTTTTGTGTGACTGCCGTTTCAAACATATCTGATAATACAATTGCCCGAGTTGGGCAGACTTCTTCACAGCGGCCGCAATAAATACAACGACCAATAAATAACTGCCAGTGACGTTCACCCGTTTCGAGGTTGGTTTCCATGGTCAGTGCATTCGCAGGACATGCAGAAGTACAAGCCCCACAAACAATACATTGCTCAGGTGAGTACTCAGGTTTTCCTCTAAAACCATCAGGGAGTTCTAATGGTTTAAAAGGATATTTGGTTGTTGCATCGCCTGTTTTGATAATGGTTTTAAACAATTTTAACATCGTTCAGTCCCTCACTTGAGCGGCGAATTTTTACGTTCGATGCTATAACGTTCAATTTCTTTATAAGAAACTGTTTTCGATTTACGTTTTTTCACATCGACAAGCGTTACCCTGTCTGTACAGGAGTAACAAGGATCGAGGCTACCGATAATTAATGGTGCATCAGAAACCGTATTTCCTTGTAACATATAACGTAGTACTGGCCAGTTAGCGTAAGTGGCCGCACGACAACGCCAACGGAATAATTTTTGATTATCACCCAACATACTCCAGTGAATATCTTCACCTCGTGGAGCTTCGGTAAAACCAAGTGCAAATTTATAAGGTTGGTAGGTAAAGCCTTCTGTTAATAACGGTCCTTCCGGCAGATTATCTAAGGCATATTCAATCATTGCCATAGAATCAAGCACTTCCTTAATACGCACCATCACACGTGAGAAAACATCCCCACCTTCATAACTAAATAGAGTTAATGGTAAGTTGCCATAATCTGCAAATGGGTGATCAAAGCGTACATCACGTTTAAAACCACTGGCTCTGATCATCGGGCCTACCGGGCTGAAATCACGCGCGACTTTCTTATCTAAAATCCCGACCCCAACGGTACGCTGTTCCATATTTGGCGCAGAAAGTAAGATGTCGACTAATTCAGTGACTTCTTTGCGCATTTCTCTGACTAATTGGATAGTTTTAATACGTTGATCTTTTAAAATATCGCGGCGAATACCACCAATTAAGTTTAAGCCGTAGGTTTTACGTGCTCCCGTCAGCATTTCAGCAATCTGCATGGATTTTTCACGAATACGGAAGAATTGCATGAAACCGGTATCAAATCCGGTAAAGTGACTTGCTAAACCGATATTTAATAAATGACTATGTAGACGTTCAACTTCTAATAAAATAGAACGGATAGTATGAGCGCGACGAGGCACTTCAATACCTAACGCATTTTCAACAGAAGTGGTATATGCCACGCTATGTGTAAAGCCACAAATCCCACAGACACGGTCTGATAGGAAAGTCACTTCATTATAGCCCATACGGGTTTCTGCCAATTTTTCCATACCACGGTGTACATAGAACATGCGATAGTCAGCATCAACAATATTTTCACCGTCAACAAATAAACGGAAATGTCCCGGTTCATCAGACGTAATATGCATAGGGCCGATAGGAACGACACGCGCATCTTGTTTGCCTTCGTTCACAAACGGATAGGTTTCTGTTTCTGTGGTTGGCGTTGGACGTTGGCGATAATCCATGGCATCTTTACGTAACGGATACATATCTTCAGGCCAATCATCTGGAAGCACTAAACGACGCTCATCCGGTAAGCCCACAGGAATAAGACCATACATATCACGAATTTCACGCTCTCCCCATACTGCTGCAGGAACTCGCGGGGTAACAGAAGGAAATTCAAGTGTAATAGGACTAACGTGTGCTTTAACGACTATCCAGCACTTTTCACCCTCTTCCATCGATAAGGCGTAATAGACGGCATAATCACCATTTAAACTACGTTCATCGTTACCAAATAAAACAGGTAACCAGCCTCCTAAACCGTAATATAGATACTCCACCACTTCAGGCAGTGATCCCGTTTTAACTGTTATCGTCAATTGATCAGCGGTTTGTCGCTCTTCATCAAGAATAGCTGATGGGAATTTTTCTCGAACTTTAGCAACATAACCCGCACCGAGTTCGTTTCCCTCTTTTCTACTGACATAATTTTGATAGCTCACGTTACTTCTCCTGAAGCGATATTGATGGATTGCTGATTAACGTTGTTGGCCATGTATAATTTGGTGATCCACTCTCATCGATATTCATCACGATATTGGCTGCGTTCTCCAATAACTCACTGACTGGCTTAGGAATATGTGTTCCCATTAACAACATAAGCGCAATCAAAATGATCATCGGTAGTGTGGTTAACAGACCTAATTCACCTTTGGCAACCACATCCGGTTTTGGACCAAATACCGTTTTAGCTACCATACGAACTAATCCACCTAATACTACGGTTAATAACAATAATAATAGAATTGTTAATCCCATATGCTTAGCTGCTAAGCCTGCAACAACAATCATAAATTCACTGATAAAGACATTAAATGGTGGCATGCCCCCTAATGCCAAAGCACCGCCAGCAAATAATGCAGCACTTAATGGCATTACTTTAAACATGCCTTTCACGACATTTAGATCCCGTGTACCGTATTTCAGTAACACGTTACCAGAGCCGCAGAACAGCAATGCTTTTGCTAAGCTGTGGTTTAACGTGTGGAATAAAGCCGCCAAAATCCCAATCGGGCCACCAATACCCAGAGCCACTGCAATTAACCCCATGTTTTCCACACTGGAGTACGCTAATAAGCGTTTCATATCGCGCTGGATCAGAATAAAGAACGCGGCGATAGCAACAGAGAGGAAGCCAAAGATTAACAATAGGTTACGAGTGAATTCAGTGCCTATTGCTGCATCAATAATAATGTAGTAACGAATAATGATTAACAGCGCACAGTTTAATAACACCGCAGATAACAGCGCACTAACAGGGCTTGGCGCTTCACTGTGAGCATCTGGTAACCATGCATGCATTGGGAATAACCCGGTTTTGGTACCGAAACCGATCAAAATAAATACAAAAGCTAAATGCATCAGTGTTGGATCTAACTGATGTGTATATTTCAACACTTCTGTCCAGAAGATGGCCTGATCAGGATCAGGCATAAAGCTTGCTGCATTGGCATAAACTAAAATTGTGCCAAAAAGACCAAATGCGACACCGACACTACAGATAATAATGTACTTCCATGCAGCTTCTAATGAAGAGCGTTGACCATAAATCCCTACTAAAAAAGCAGAGCTTAATGTTGTGGCTTCAATCGCGGCCCACATCAAGATCAAGTTATTACTGGTGATCGCTAATAACATGGTGAAAAGGAAGAGGTGGAAGAAACCATAGTAGTTACATAAAGTACGAACAGAAATTTCGCCCTCATCCACTTCATGATTCATATAACCAATAGAATACAGGCCGGTTAAAAAACCAATGATGCCTAAAATGGCTAGAAATAGTGCCCCTAAACTATCAACATGAACCCATTTCGCTGCCGCCAATATTTCGCCATGGGACATCACATCAGCAACAGTGCCTAACGCGGCAATAACTAAGACAAAAATACCTATAGTATGAATGCCTGTAACGATAGAACGTGCTGCTGCTTTCAATAATGGGCTTAAAAATGCCAATATCGAAAATACCAGCGGTGCAAACATTAAGATTGTTAACATGGTTGTTTGATTCATCTCCTCACCCCTTCAGCGCGGTCAGTTGATCCACGTTCAGTGTGTTGAGCGTGCGGTAAATCTTACGCGCCAATACTGCCATGACAATCACAGCAAAAATGGCATCCGTTGCTATACCAATTTCTACCAACTCTGGTGCCCTCCACGCTAATAAAGCGAGTGTTAAGTGAGAGCCGTTTTCCATTAAGCAGTAACCAAATGCTTGTTTTAGAATATTTCGTTGAGTCACAATACACAGTAGACCTAGCATAAAATGACCTAAAGAGACCGCTAATGCAGGTTTCAATTCCGCCACCATAGGTATTTGAATTGGCTCAACCACAAACCAACATAAAATCACAATCACGGCGGCTAATAACATCAATAATGCCGGTTTAATGACACTGATATTGGCGCTCGGATCGGATAATTTGCGGAAGGCAAATCCTAAGATAAGTGGAACGAGTAGAACTTTGGTAAAGAAGGCGGTTATCGCCCAAAGTGTCAGTTGATGTGCATCTAGCGTATTTGCTAAAGTGACAAAAATCATCACCAAAACAAAGGATTGCAGAGCATAAAACCAACAGGAAGCAATAGGCTTTCTTGCGCCTATCACCAGTAGCGAGGTGATCATCATTAACCCCGCTAAATTATTAACAATAAGTGCTCCAGTCATGATTTATCCCCTTATCCTAGCCAAGTCACAGCAATAACACTGGATGCGAAAGACATAATAATCAGTATTCCAATCACAATTTGCATTGCCATAGGAACTGGTTGTCCTTGCGCAACTTCTTTACTTGGTTCTCCTGGCACCACACGGCCAAACCAGTAGATAAACCAAGTGAAACTTGCAACAGATTCAATCAGCACCAGAACCATAATAGGTGTCATTACCCAGAACACACTCGATAATTCAAAGCCTGCTGCAAAGATAGGGAATTTACTAAAGAAACCATTGAGTGGAGGTACACCTGCAATCGCTAACGCAGCAACACAAAAGCCCACACCCAGCAATGGATATTTATTAATTAACCCTTTTAAGCGCGGTAACATACGAGTACCACAGCTATAACTTAGAGCACCTGCGACTAAGAAGAACAAACTTTTAGCAAAAGCGTGGTTAAAGATATAAGCCACACCACCATTAAAGGCTTCACGAGGTCCAAAGATTGAGATAGATAACGCGAGGAATATATAAGAAAGCTGTGTAATGGTTGACCATGCTAACAGACGTTTCATATCTTTTTGTGGCAGATACATCATAAAGCCATAAATCAGAGTGATAACCGCCATGGCGATCCCCACCCAACCAATGATATGAGGGACATCACCGGCTGAAATAATGGCACGAGCAAAGATATACACACCCACTTTAACCATTGACGCAGCGTGTAAGTAAGCACTTACAGGTGTTGGTGCTTCCATTGCGTCAGGTAACCAAGCTTGTAAAGGAAGCTGTGCTGATTTACCCCAAGCAGCAAACAGAATACCGCCAAAGACAATCAGTTTTGTTGGCTCATCTAATGTTGCTATCGCAGTTAGTTCAAACGAACCCGTACTTACAAACAAGGTTGCTGCTGCAAGATACAGACCGATTGACGCAACATGAGTAATTAACAATGCCTTCATTGCCGAACGCAATGACTTCTCTGATTGGTAATAACCAATTAATGCCCAAGAACAACCACCGGTAATTTCGAAAAACAGCAGTTGCCCTAAAATGGTAGATGACAGTACTAAACCTGCCATAGCACCAATAAAGATCAACAGGAAAGCATAATAACGACGAGTCCCATCATGGGGATGCTCACGGTTACCGTTAGTGAGATAACCCGTTGAATAAAAACTAACGAGTAATCCTAAGAACACAACGGCAAAAGCAATTAAGGTACTGACGCGATCAATGGTAAAACCAAATAGCGCAACATCACCATATTGTACTAGCGTAATTGTGGTATCGACTTTACCTTCAGCGAGGAACTGCCAACCTAAAACAACAGTACCTAATGTGGCTAATAAAGCGAACAGTGTACATAACCACTTCGCCATCCGATTTGGCAGTATGGACGTAATTAACGCCCCTGCAAATGGGATGAGTAAGGTCGCAAGAGCTATATTTTCCATTGCAATCATCGCTCCTTATAGACCAGTTAAATAGAAAACAAAAGCCAGTGCCGCAACACCGAACCCTAACCATGTCACATGCTGAGTCAGTAAGAAGCGACCACGCGCTAAACTGTTTTCAACTAATGACGCTAATACAAACACGACCAGCAATTTCACGGCCATTAACACTAAGGCGACAAGAAGCGCGACAAAAGTAAATTCAGTCGCTTTGCCAAAAGGAATAAATACGGCAAGGAACAGCTCAGCAATCACCACTTGTTTTAAACCAATACCCAGTTTAACCATGGCAAAACCAGAGCCGGAGTACTCGGTTAGTGGTCCTTCTTGTAATTCTTGCTCTGCTTCCGCGACGTCAAAAGGCATTTTGCCCATTTCAATAAATGCCGCAAAAGCACAAGCCAATAAGGCTAAAAGTGTAGCTGTGGGTGATACCCAACCTTGGGCGAGTGTCGCACTGATAGTGCCGACATTGGTTGAACCCACAATCAATGCCACCACAATCAACGAAAGCACTAAAATAGGCTCAACTAATACACCCAATGTCAGTTCACGGCTGGCCCCAATACCCGCAAATGGACTACCTGAATCCAAACCCGATAAAGAGAAAAAGAAACGAAATAGCGCAAACAGATAAATTAATGCAATTAAGTCAGCTGCACCGCCAAACAAAGAGGTTGCCGTAAAGACAGGCAATGCCATTGCCACTAATAACATACTGCCTAATAACACATAAGGCATCACTTGGAAGATCACGCCAGATTGCTCAGGGGCAACGGATTGACGTTTAAGTAATTTAAAAATATCTCGGTAATCCTGCCAAATACCAGGACCTTGACGCGAATGCATCTTGGCACGAATTTGGCGAGAAATACCTGTACATAATGGGGTTATCGCCAGCAGAAAGAGTGCTTGAATAACCGCGAATATTCCCATCATAAACGAAGGTGTTTCTTGGAAAGTCATCATTCCCTCTCCTTACGCTGCGATAACTAAAAGTAAGATGACCAGCGCTGCCACCACGTATAGACAATAGAGTCTGAAATCGCCGCCTTGTAGGCATTGGATACGTTTAGCAAAACGTTGGATACCACGAACCAATGGATAAATAATGCTTTCATCCCAGAATGGTTCGACCTTTTCAGCACCGCGCTGTGTTTTATTAAAGCCACGTGAAAGCCAAGGTGATGGATCAAGCTGTTTACGCATACGATAAAGTGGTGCAAACATACTACGTAGTGCTTGAGTAAAGCCCCCAGCGGACACCGCCATGTCTTTTTCCCAGACATAACCACAGGCCCATGGATTACCTTTACGGCGAAATGCAGGTTGACCACCTTTTAAGCCGAGATAAATTAAGAATGGAATTAGTGGTAAGGCGATTAATAAAATAAATGTTAAGGCAGGAGAGAACATCGCTTGTGATGCACTATCAGGGATTAATATCGCACCTTGAGTCACTGTTAATGCACTGGTTTCGCTAAGTGACATTGCAATATTGGCAATAATTGGCGCAACAAAAGCCGCACCCACACCTAATACAACACAGAAAAGTGCTAATAACCCCATAGCAATGGTCATTGGCAACGGTACTTCTTTAGCTTTAGTCGCTTGCTCACTACGTGGGCCACCGCAAAAACTGACGCCATAAACTTTGACGAAACACATGGCCGCTAATGCCCCGGTAATTGCCAACATAATAATGGCAATAGGACCACTTAAGCGCATGACAAAGTTACCATCGTAACTCATCGTAAATAGTGATTGATAAGTATACCACTCACTCACAAAACCATTTAATGGCGGTAATGCTGAAATTGCCATACAACCAATTAAGAATGCCGTTGCAGTGTAAGGCATTAGTTTGGCTAATCCCCCCATCTTATCCATATCACGAGTGTGAATTTGATTAATAATGGCTCCGGCACCTAAGAACAATAATCCTTTAAATACCGCGTGGTTTAATAAGTGGTATAACGCACCAAGCAGACCGAGAGCGGCAATCACTGGATGATCGGTTGCCATACCTACCATGCCAACTCCCACGCCCATCAAGATGATGCCGATATTTTCAACGGTGTGCCATGCAAGGAGACGTTTTAAATCGTGCTCTGCTAATGCGTACATAACCCCTAATACAGAAGAGACAGCACCGAATGCGAGAACGACAATTCCCCACCACATTTGTGAAGCACCTAATAAATCAATGCCTACTTTGATGATGCCAAAAATACCAATTTTCACCATCACCCCAGACATTAATGCTGAAGCGTGAGAGGGTGCTGCGGGGTGCGCTTTTGGCAACCAACTGTGTAATGGCAACATACCGGCTTTGGCACCAAATCCGAAGAAGCCCAGTAAGAACACCACAGAAGCCATTGCAGGGGAAAGAGAAAGTTGACGGAATGAATCAAAATCAAGGCTACCGCTTTCACGCCACATTAAGAAGAAGGCTATCATGATTAGCACAGAGCCTGCGTGAGCGATAAAGAAGTAGAGTAAACCGGCGTGGATAGATTCGTCATCTTGGTCAGCGATGACTAAGAACCAAGATGCTAACGACATCATTTCAAATAGGATAATAAAGTAAAACGCATTATCCATAACAATCAGTCCTACCATGGAAGCAATAAAGAGATTCATAAAAAATCCCATACTCCATGCGCCGCGACCTTTGTATTCTTGAACATAAGAGAGTGAATACAACGCACAAACAGTGACGAGTAAAGAAATGACAAACACCATAAAGGCGCCAAGCATATCCATACGCACCACAAAAGCGGCGAAATCAAATGGCCCAGCCATAGCAAAACTGATTGTTTCACCATTTAAAATAACCGGTAATGCGCTTAAAACACCTAATACACCACCGATGATTGCGCTGATCCCCGATATTAGGATTGCCAATCCTTCCTGTTTCTTTAAAAACAGTGCAATAACGCCACCAACAACATACAGGATGATTGACCACATCAGTAACTGAAGAGGTTCCATATTACTTGCGCTCCTGTGTCAACGTAGATAGATCATCAAGACTTGTCATAGGTTCCATCACAGAGTCTAAACGACGCGCTTTCATCTGCTCTTCAAGGCTATCTTCTTCAACTAGATGTAAGGCATCTGTCGGACAGACTTTTACGCAAGCAGGCCCCTCATCTGAGAAAGCACACAAGTCACATTTCACTGCTATTGCGCGAATACCCGCATTCCATGCAAGGAATGGATTGGTAGTAGGAAGACTTGCGGGCACATCTGCCAGCATCTCTTCAGGCACAAAATGGTCAAACACAGCCGGTAAGTTAACGGGTTTACTGCCTGATGGTGTAATCGCACCAAAAGGACATACCAAACCGCATAACTTACAGCCAATACACAAGCTCTCATTAAGAAAGATCATATTATCTTCATGAGTAATGGCATTGACTGGGCACACACTAGCACAAGGAGCATCCTCACAATGCCGACAAAGCATCGGGGCGGTCTGATCCTCCACTTTTACCACTGTAAGACGCGGATGCGCCTGTAATCCCACAGCTTGGTGTACTTCCGAACAAGCTGCCATACAGGTATTACACCCTATGCATCGTTGTGGCTCTGCAATAACAAAGCGATTCATTCGCCACATCCTCCGAGAAAAACGTTTAACAGCTCACGACTGTCGTTAATTTTTCTCTAGATGAAGCATATTTCATGCCAAGAGCAGTAATATTTTATTTTTGTTAAAAATCAATGCGTTATAAATAAAAATTAATTTACTTGATGACGTGTCGACAATTATGACGTTGACACTTAAGTGGTGGGAAAGAGTGATATGATTGAAAAAGCCTGCAAAAGCAGGCTTACAAAAAAGGATTAGTCAGTATAAATGCGCTTTTCAACCTCTTTCATGGTCTGTAAGCCACATTGTAAATCATCTGGGGTCGCTTCAGAAAACCCTTGTGTAAAGGTTGCAGATAAATAAGCATCTACCATCATATTGGCTTTAAAGGGAGTAATCAGTAACCCCCCCATGGCTAGCATATTGCAATTATTAATCACTTTACAAAAACGCGCAGTGGTAACACTCTCACAAACCCCGCAATAAACATTTTTATGTTTATTAGCACTAATACTTACTCCCATCCCTGTGCCACAAAAAACAAAACCAATATATTCAGGATGTTCTGAAATAATAGCGCCAACTTTATCACCAACATCACAATAACCAATAGGCCCTGATTCGGTAATATCTTTTATTGTGTAATTTTTTGCTTGTAGATGAGATTTGACGGCATTTTTAAGCTCATAACCTGAAGGATCTGCCCCCATAACAATTATTTTCTGTTCCATATCGCCTCCTAAATAAATTGAGAGTCATGGTCAAAGAAAAGATATCTGATTGATAACCATTAAAACCAAATAAAAATATCTCACTCAATGAGTTGTTACTTATTAAAGTATAGACGATAAATATTTTATTTATATTCAAAAATTTTAAATTTCTCTGTAATCAATTTAGAGAATTTTAAATAACCATCATAATCATAAGGTTTTATTTTTGATGAAAATCAAAAAAAATTAATGACAATAAAATTGTGTTTATAGGATAGGAAAAAATTTTTTTAAAATAATATACTAATCTGATTATGAATTTACACTTAAGAGAATTTACGTATAGAAAAAAGACCAAAAAGCATCAATCTAGTATAAAAAGTGCTAATTATCAGATAAATAAGAACGAAACATAAGAAAAGAAAAAATAAAAGAGATATTTTAGATATAGTATTATATTGGAAATAGTTTCCCTAGTACAAAAAAATAAAAATAAATATCAATAATATTACAGGATTACAGTTTTTATCTATATTCTTCAATATCTCTAAAAGGAAAGGTCAAAATAAATTAAATAAATATTGCTGTGGATTATCTTTACCAAAATAATCAACAACTACATTGTAAAAAAATGGCTATTTTTTACCAATTCCAATCTGGCATTGCTCATGCTGTTTTGGCATAAATAAAGAATGAAATAATATATTGATTTTATATTATATCACTTATCTATATAACGATTTTATAAAACACCGTATTAAAGTAAATTAATCAATTTTTTTAAAGATAATTTGTTATATTTATCAAATTTTTTGCGTATAAAATAAAAATACCACAATCAAGAGAGCATATGTGGTATTTTATATTGGTATAAACGTTCGGGAAAATAATCGCGATGATTATTTTACGCGTGATACATATTCACCAGAACGCGTATCCACTTTAATCACTTCACCGATTTGTACGAACAGAGGTACTTTAACCACAGCGCCAGTGCTTAATGTTGCTGGTTTACCGCCTGTACCCGCAGTATCCCCTTTCAGACCCGGATCGGTATCAACGATTTCTAACTCAACAAAGTTTGGTGGAACAACAGCAATAGGACGATTATCCCACAGTGTAACGATACACTCTGCTTGGTCAATCAACCATTTAGCATTTTCGCCAACCGCTTTTTCGTCTGCAGCTAATTGTTCAAAGGTTTCGTTGTTCATGAAATGCCAGAACTCACCATCGTTGTACAGGTAAGTTAAGTTGATATCCATGACATCTGCACCCTCAGCAGAATCAGTAGATTTGAAGGTTTTTTCCAGTAATTTGTTAGAAATCAGTTTACGCAGACGCACACGAGCAAATGCCTGACCTTTACCTGGTTTCACAAATTCACATTCAGTAATGACGGCTGGCTCGCCATCTAACATGATTTTAAGACCTGAACGAAAATCGTTGGTATTATAAGAAGCCATGAATATCCTCTAACTTTTTTAATTTAAAATGGCATAGCCAAAAATGGCACACATTGTAACTCATAATCACACCACCAGAGAAGTCTGGTTAACACAACTCGCGCAGGCAATCAGTGATCCTGTTGAATTACTCCAACTTTTAGCGCTGGAACATCACGCTGAACTACAACGGGGTGCTCAGGCGAGACGACTTTTTCCTTTACGGGTTCCCCGTGAATTCGTTGCGCGCATGAAAAAAGGCGATCCTAACGATCCATTACTTTTACAAGTATTAACTGCACATGCTGAATTTACCCTAACGCCGGGATTCTCTACGGATCCATTAGATGAGCAACAAAATGCGGTGCCGGGTTTATTACATAAATATCAGAATCGTGCATTGCTTTTGGTCAAAGGTGGTTGCGCTGTCAATTGCCGTTACTGTTTCCGACGCCATTTTCCTTACGAAGATAACAAGGGAAACAAAGCTAACTGGCAAAAGGCAATAGAGTATATCAAAAATAACCCAAAACTCGATGAAATCATCTTTTCGGGTGGCGATCCGCTAATGGCCAAAGATGACGAGCTAGATTGGTTAATTACTCAGCTAGAAGCCATCCCCCACATTAAACGTTTACGTATTCACTCTCGTTTACCTGTGGTGATCCCTGCGCGTATTACTCATAGGTTATGTCAGCGCTTACAGCAGTCACGTTTACAAAATATTATGGTATTGCATATCAATCATGCAAATGAAATTGATGATGCGTTAATAGAAGCTTGCTTAAAACTAAAAAATGCCCATGTTACGCTATTAAACCAAGGGGTATTACTGCGAGGGGTTAACGACAATGCCCAAACCCTTGCTGATTTAAGTCGTGCACTATTTGACGCAGGCATTATGCCTTATTACCTTCATGTGCTAGATAAAGTACAGGGAGCGGCTCATTTTATGGTACCAGACAGTGAAGCGCGCGAAATAATGAAATCATTAATGAGTCTTGTCTCTGGCTATATGGTTCCTAAACTCACGCGTGAAATTGGAGGAGAGCCAAGCAAAACCTTGCTTGATTTAGGCTTACGACAAGTATAGTGGATAGGAACTTATAAAATAACATTGAATACCGTTATTTGGCCTAGACAATAGGCCTATCCGGTAAAAATAGTAGTACCTCATAAAAAGCAAATAAGAATGATCGCGTTCTTATTTGCCCAATATTACGTTAATGCATATTACTCGACTAAAATCGCTACATCGACACTGCCCGAGTATCTATCTGCGGGAATATTACTATTTGCACAAAGATTAAAATATAACGTTTGATTAAAAACTTTGGGCATAGCATTAACTAATTTATTACTACCGACATAACTTAACGCATCACTGGAATTAGGTTCACAAATAGTATTTTGTTGTTGGCTAGTTAGCGAAGTCACCACATAACCGCTTTCCTGCGCTTTAGTGCCGGTTAATTCCATTCCCGTATTACTGCCTTTGACTAAGGTATTAAACGGTCTTAATGTGATATGTACATTCCCAGCATAGGGACAATCAACATTTATACTGGCAATATTCTCATCGAGTTTAGTCGGTGTAGCAAAATTTTGTGCTATTTGACTACGGTAATTAATCGATGTTGCTGTTTGTGGCGTCACATCGCAGGCTTTTAATGTATGGACTGTTATCTTTGTACTAGAATCTGAAAAATAAGGCCTAGCATCAATTGAAAATCCAGAACTAATAGCTACATTAAATTGCAAAGAATGATCTCTGGCTAGACTATAATTTCCCGGCTCTAACGCACCAATAGCGTAAACTGAATATCCACTGATAGTGCCAATAGAAAGTAACAATACATTTTTTTATTTGCGGGAACGTCATTACTCTTTGCCTTTACATAACAGCATTGCTGGTTATCACCTTGTTTAACTTAATAATTATAAAAATTATTGACAATTAACGGTCACCATTCTTATTGGGTTTTGTTGTGATACTTCAATCTTTTCAAGCTCTGAATAACTAAATTGACATGAATGTTTGCCCGTATTGTTATTCCAAGTCACCACGACATTCCCATCATTGGGTAACCCACTCATATAAAGAGTTTGATAGGCATCGATAATACCGGTATTTACCTGTTTATCTTTTTCATCTGTCAAAGAAGCCATTGCACCAAAAGGTATCGCTATATTTTGCGCTGTTTTTATATCAAAAATAACCTGATAACCCACTTTAGTTTGAAATTGTCTTGCTAAAATAGCCCCTTCGGTTGGATAGACTTTCATTGACGTTTCATTAAGTGTCACATCATCAGGTAATGTGCTGACATTTACGCTAATACTGTTTGTATCATAAGGACTTAATTGAGGGACAATGGCATTACCAAATGTATCTATTTTCACATTTCCATTGATTTCTGCGCCCTTTGCTTTATCTGCGCTCACTATGGCAATACTGTCACCTAACATCCTTGATAATGTCACTCCTTTTGAGTGAAGAACAACACCACCAATAAGGCTACCATTAAAGCTATTTCTATTTTTCCCATAGCTATAACCCCCAGAAAGCGTTCCTTTACTTCCTGAATAACTCATATTCATATTGCCACTATAACTATCTGCCTTGTTATCTGTATTTTGGTAGATACCATAAGAGAGTTGATTATCAAATGCAGAGCCATTTAAGCCGGCTTGTTGCGAAGTTCTTCCATCATTGCTATGTGTCAGAAGATAGCTTGCATTCATATTTTGCAAGCCACTTGCATTTGAGAACACACTCAGTGGCATATTCATATTAAAATTAATTTGTCTATTTTCTGGCCATGTATTGTCATCACTTTTTAGGCGAGAAATAGAATAATCTATATTAAATGCAATACCTTTCAGAACAGTGTTATAGCCTAATGTGACACTATTATTAACACGGCTATTCCCCCAATAACGGCTGGTTTCACCACGAAGATACATGGAACCGTATTTTCCTAATGATTGTGAAATTGAGGTTTGAAAACTAGATTTCTGACGTTGGCTTAACCAAGGTGCAATACCTTCTCGCAATTCATAACCTGAGTTATTGTAATCACTAAAGTCATAGTAATCTTTAGTTGAATAACGTAATGCGGTTAAATCAAACGAAGTCCCTGTAGATAATAAACTCTTAGAATAACGAACCCGATATGATTGACCGTGATAAGTTTTATCCAAATTAGCTCTGGCGAGAGTGACGTCCGCAGATAAGGCACCTAATAACCCAAGAGAAACACCAGAACCGATAACACCAGAGGTATAACCATTGGCAATTAATAAACCACCGTATGCAGTAATTGAGTTATTGATACCATAACTAAACGTTCCTAAAGCAAATTTACTTTTTTTGGAATCTGTCGTGATACCACCATCATATTGCCCCGCACTAAACTCATACTCAAATTGCCCTTCACGCAACATGATAGGCAGCGATGAATAGGCTTGTGTATATACACGCTTAGAGCCATCTTCTTCTTCAATGGTTATTTCAAGGTCCCCACCAATACCGCCGGCGGAAATATCATTAATAATAAAATTCCCAGGAGCAACAAAAGATTTATAGATAATTTGACCATTTTGACGAATGGTAACGGTTGCATTGCTGTTGGCAAAACCTCTTACCACAGGAGCATATCCACGCATACTACTTGGTAACATTTGTTGGTTAGTGGCTAAAGAAATCCCCTTTATCGGAATACTTGAAAAAATATTCCCTCCAGTGGTAATTTCACCAATTTTCAGCATTGATTTTAAATAAGCGATATTTCGCATTACATAGGTATTACTAAATTCAGAATCACTTGAAGAACGCTGATCTGAACCACTCGATTTATTATAAGAATAATTTGTTCTTAAACGCCAAGGGCCTATATTTACACCACCATTAAGATTCAAGAAAAAGTTGTTATTATGGCTTTAATAATCACCTGTCGTTCTATTTTTAATAAAGTTAGCCATATAATTAAGGATAACAGCACTCACACCATCATCTAATAATTCTGCGGGAATTTCACCTTGAAAGCTCTTATCCATATTAACTTGGGGAAAAGATGCATTTAATGTTAATTTATTAATATTAAAGGTTAGCCTTGAATTAGGAATATACGCTTCTATATTATCAATTTCTGTATCTTCGGGTAGATCACTTAGCTTACTTATCGCTGAAACATTAACCCCAAATAGCTTCAAATCTTTGATTGTAACAACTGGGACAACTTTACCTTCTTTGTTTGCTTTAAATAAAATTGTCTTTTCACCTAATGGCTCAGTATTAACAAAAACGCTTAAACTATAGTCTCCTGGTGCAATGTAGTCTTCTTTGCTGAAATTACTTAAATCAATATTGTCATTATTATTTAGTAAAAGATTCGGATCAAAGTAATTATCAGACAATGCGATTTTCGGCATTGCCACAGATAAAACACAAAGATTGATACAAAGAATTTTATGCAACATAGGTTTCATAAACCACCCCAAAGACCACCCATAAATAAGAATTATTGTTAAGTTAATATTCTTTATCTTTTATTATAAAGAAATTTTCATCATTGAATCTCCAACTCAGCTTTCCTTGAACATTTTTAGGTGCTTCAACTGATACTGTAGAGAATGGTTTTACCGTTATTGCTCTACCATCATTTTTTATTTCAACCTCGCCCACTTTTAAATATTCAAAAGTCATATAAAGTGGTGATTTATTATTTATAACTATGTTCTCATTTACCTTTTCAACAATAACATCATCAATAACATCTTTATTTTCCAATGCCATTATTGACTCAGGTCTATAAATTAATTTGAAAAAGAAAGTAGGTGTTATCGTTAGTGACACAGATTTCTTTTCCTCAATTTTACTATCCTTAAGAGGAACTGCTCTAAATGCAATCCAAAATAAGCTTTCTCTGTCTTTTGGTAACGCCATATCATTAGAACCTTCACTAATACGACGAATATTCCAGCTATATTCACTAGAGGGTTCTAAACGATACAAAGGTGGTAAAATCATAAAAGGTGTTCTTTCACGATCTTTATTCACTATAGGTACATTTTTATCATCATCATTAAATAAAATAGAGCTATTAATTAAATAAGCACTATTGTTATTATTTTTTAAAGAGATAGAGATACCTTTTATATCACTTTCCAGATAGATATATCTTTTTACTACAAAAGAAAAACCATTTTTCCCGAAATCTGTTAGATCCACAGTATCGTTTTCTATTTTTTCAACTGCTTTCGATGTGACTGAATAAGATAGAAAAAATAGGCAGAATATGACTATCTGGATAATATTTTTTTTTCTACCTCTTAAAAAAGATAACATTTAGTCACTCCACAATTATTTTATTTTCAAATGTATTTGATAATCCACCAAAATCATCAATATATTGCCAACTAACCTGTTTAATTGATTTATCTATAGCTAAATTGAGTGACGAAAATGGCGCAACCATAGGTGCATTTGCTGATTGATAACTTTTGCCATCGAATTTTAAATTTGATACTGTAAAATAATAAGGTGTTGGGTTATTGACTTGCACATTATTACCTACTTTTTTAAAGGTTATCTTCTTAGCATGACTATCTAGTGATGTTATGGCTAATTCATTTGGTCGATAAAATCCTTTTATGATAATTTTTGTTACCATATTAATTTTTAGTGATAAATCACCACTATTATTTTGTTGCCCTCTTTTTGTTTCAGGTATCAAATATGCAGTGAAAAAAAAGAGTGATTCCCGATCACTTGGTAATGTATCTAAAGAGCGTGGTAAAATTTTTATAGAAACCGATGACTGAGGCTCTAATCGTTTTAACGGTGGCAATACAATAAAATGCTCATCTTTTTTGCCATCTAAATCAGCCGTTATCATATTTTGAGATAAATAAAGATTATCTGTATCATTATTTATTTGTACACTTTGACTTTTATCTCCCTCAGAAAATATAATGCGACTTTGTGACAAAGATAGCCCTGCATAACTATATGATGCAGAAAAAATAAAACAGCTAAAAAGTAATGAAATCGTTTTTAATATATTCATATTTTAATCAATCAGAAAAAAAGCTAAGCACTACTGTTGCCGTAAAAGGGCCAACCTCTGGAGTACATCCCTCTTTTTGACAACGCAACTTTGCTGTTAATGATTTAGTCGAGCTTTCTGAGGTTATATTATCCCACACAACAGAATCATCAGAAGGTTTAAAAACAGAGCTATTATTTACTTTATATGTTTTACTACCACTGTCGTCTGTAAGTTGAACACCAAATGACCCAGAAACATTGTTATTAAAAAAATCTCGAGTTCCGGTTAAAGTAACACCTTGAGATATATAAACGCTCGTTCCACTTAAAGAACTTGTTGAGCAATTAGTTAACGAGATAGGGATCTGTTGACTAATTTTATTATTTTTTATGTCATTAGCACTAACAGAACTAGCCCCTTCACCACTAGTGAAAGTAATATTATCTGGAACAACAATTTCACACGTTTTAGCGAGAAAAACGACTGAAAAATTATATTTCACTGATTGCGCTGCAACTGAAGCCCAACTCGTCAATAATAAACAAAGACTAACTATTAATATTGACACTTTTTTTGTCTGCATAATTAATCCTGAATATATTCAAATAAAATAGTCGCCGTTGAGTCACCAGGTGTCATTTTATTATTGTTGCGTCTAACAAAATCGACGATGTAGTTAATACTTATCGCTGAATTAGAGTGAGAAGAAAAAGATAACTTTTTATTGTTTTCTAGAATTTGGCAACTCGCATTTTCACCCTCAAGACAACCTTTTACTAAAAAACCTGTTTGAGTCGTATCGCCTTTTCCATAAAAAACCTGATCTGAATATTCAGTATTCGCGCCTGTTTTTACATTAATCGTGATTTTTTTCTCACTATCAGGTTCGTACTCTTTACAATCGATAAGATAAGTAAATTGCTTAGTGCCGAGACTACCTTTAATAGGCGCCTTTATTGGTGTGTCTTCTGCATCACCAATAGTAAAAAACTGTTCAAATGAGACATGTTTACTCAGCTCATTACTATCGCTAAATTCACAAGTGCCACGTGTTACATTAGCAGAAAAGTTGAGAGTACCATTATTTGCGGATTGACAGTTTACTGCATACACCATCATCGCTAACAATACTGTTCTTTTAAAGTTTTTTATTGTAGACACTTTCTCCGCCTAAATCGTTGATAATATGAATATTAACAGCACCTGTTTTATTACTTACCACATAGTTTTTAGAAGAAAATGGTTCTATCATATTATTAATTTTATTTAATTTTATCGTTTCATTTTTAACGGTAATCTTAAAAAGATTAATATAATAAGGCGTAGGGTTCTCAATACTGATCCCATTAGGCGTTGCTTTTACAACTAATTTATCACCGGCTTCTTTTGGGTTTATCGCTAAATTAATAGGGCGATAAAATACCTTGATAATATTTTCCATCGCTATTTTTATCCCATCTTCATTTTTATTTGTTGATGGAATATTTCGCGAGTGGAAGTAATAAAGTGATTCTCTATCTTTAGGAAGATTTGTTGGTATTATTTGAATTTTTATTGTATTTTCACTTTCCGGAGCTAACCTGAAAATGTTTGGAGTAATAACAAACATACCACTCAAAGGTGGTGATGAGGTATCCAGTTTTTCGGTTATAAAGTTAGAGACTAAATAAGGTTGTGCATTATTATTTCTAGCGCTAATAGAGGCTGTATTAGTATCCCCATTAATAATAATACGAGTCTGGCTTAAACCGACACCGGCTTGAACCTGAAATGATAAAAATAATACTCCTAAAACACACAACGAAATATATTGAAAAAAGCGTATTTTGTTTACCATCTGCCTATCACCTTATTGCACTGCAACTTTACTATTGGTAGTAAAACAAAATTATGGAAAAGGAATAAATTCCTTTCCCATAACATACTAATATTAGTTATAAGCAACACTAAAGGTTACTGGAACATTAATATCTTGTGCTTTCAGTGAGTCACCAGTTTCTGTAGCAAATAAACCTGCTTTCATAGGAATAATCAGGTTACCTTCACCTTCTGCTTTTAAGTTTTGCAGTTCTGTTGACTCATTTGGTTTCAGTACTACAGAGTTCATTGCAGTTAACTTGATACCAGCTTGAGTTGCACCAGCGCTAGCAAATAATTGCTCATTACCAACTAGGCCATTACCGCTTGCTAATAATTCAATATTAGATACAGTTACAGCAGGATCTTCACCTTCAGCTGGTTTACCAATCTTAGTACAGTTGTTTAACACTAAGTTGAAATCTTTTTCAGATACAGCTTGGTTAATATTTTGAATATCAGTAGTTGCATAAGTACCTAAATCAACACGATCTTGGCTTGCGCTGATATCACAAGTTGCTGCAACTAAACGTGCAGAAAATGTAACGTCTGCGTTTTTAGCGGCCATAACTTGAGTTGATAAAGAACCCATAAGAAGTGCACCAGCAACCATTACGCCTAATTTATTGAATTTCATATTAACTTCTCTTATAAAATAATCTAAAAATTATCAATATCGTAATAATTTAGACCCAACGTATTGTACTAAGCCAACATGTGATCCTTACTATATAAATGATATTGATCCTTACAACGATTGTTTATAACCCATTAATAAAACTAACTTTACATCAAAAATAACATCATATAATGTTGCATTTCTCAGTATTTATTTTTAGCTCATCAGAAAAATGACAAAAATAAACATTGAAATCACAGAAACATCAAATATATATATACTCACTCACTGTATAAAGTAAGCATAATATATTTTTTGAAAAAACAGCGGAGTTATTTAAATCACATAATTAAATCTCACCATATTAAAATATTATTTTAAGCCAAGTTAAAAATTTAATGAGAAATATTAATTCTTAAATCAGTATATTCTCTGAGTTGGGGAAAGTAAAGCAACCACAATAGAAAAAATTACATTTACTTATATATAAATTTACATTATATACATACGATAAAATAAAAAAACAACCTTTAAAAACAAATGGTTATGATTCTAATTTTGTTTTTTTATTAAAATAACCTTCTGATAAATATTAATTAGATTATCTTTTATTGATTATAAATAAATAATAAAAACCAAACCACTCTAATTTAAATAGTCATATTTTGTTATTTCTTATAATTTATTAATTTACTTTTATGACGCTTATATAAAATATCTTATATAGATAATCTAATTATGATATATTTTTAATTTTATCCATTAAAATTACAATAAAAAAATAATCAGCATCTATACACATTGATATATAAGTATTTTTATTATAGTAAATATGATAGAACATCATGATAGTATCAGTATGAAAATATTAATATGTGCTTCTCATTTAATATAAATTAAATACTATCACTTATTAAAACTATCTATTAGTCATATAATTATCTATCCTAGTAGAATTGGATATTTTATTTTTTAATTTATTGTATTATTTGCATTTGGCTCTAAAAAAATCCTACTACGCTTATAGTAATAATCATTAAATGATAGTTTTTACGGTACATAATTTACCTGATTAAAAAATAAGTTTTAAAATTAAGTTCAGTGTAAAGAGGAGCTTCAAACACGAAATTGAGATTTTAATGGAGGAAATATGAATATTCTCGTCATTGGCGCTAAAGGTCGAGTAGGTCAGCGTTTAATCGAAATATTACTTGCTAAAGGTCATCATGTCATAGGTACAACCCGAAAATTATCCGACACATCAGTACATCATCCCTCACAGTACCATGAAATTGAATTGGACATAACAAAGCCGTTATCATCCATCACCGATTTATTGCCAGACAATTTAGAGGCTATCTATTTTACGACAGGCTCCCGAGGAAAGGATTTATTACAAGTTGATTTACATGGTGCTGTTAAAACGATGCAAGCAGCAGAAAAAAAAGGAATAAAAAGATATATTATGCTCAGTGCGATTAATTCATTATCACCTGATAAATGGACTGAATTAATTGATTATTTTACTGCTAAATATTTTGCCGACCTCTACTTACGGGATCGTACCCAGTTAGATTTCACCCTTGTTCAAGCAGGCTATTTAACTGAAAAACAAGGCACATATAAAATTACGACCAAATTGGAAGATAATGCTACAAAAGGTGAAATCACTATTGATAATGTCGCGGCAACATTAGCAGAGATATTAGATAAGCCGAATACATTTAAAAAATGCATTCCTATATTAGATGGTGACGAGGCGATTAAAACAGCCCTCAGTCGAATTTAGAAACGATTAGTTTACTGATTTTGATAAAAAACAATCTGACCCTGATAGACATTAGGGCCAGATGTGTTAGTCACGAGCTAGCTTATCAATGTACACAACCATTGTTTGTTACTGACATTTATAAACTTGTCCACTCATTTTGCTATCTAGTGGCGCAAAACTATCGACAATGCTGCCTGCATCTGTACCAACATTAAAAATAACATTACCACCCATAGCTGCTGCTTTGTTGCGTAAATCATTAGCAGCACCACGTAGTGATTGGCTTTCAGTACGAGAGCCTGATAACCAATTATTCTGAACGCCGGTTACTGTGCCTAATAACTGGCACTCGCTGCCTGGTTGCGTATCAGTAATTTGTACCTGTGAACCTGCACTGGTCAATGTATTTGTTGCAGAACAGCCTGCTAACAACAACGCTGCAGTGGCTCCCAATAACAATTTAATTCGCATGATCCCCTCATTTCTTTGAGTGTCCGTTTAGTCATGACAACAATATACCCTGTCACTCCTCTTAAGCGCAAAAATAAATCATCACTATCTTACATTAGCCTATAGTCTTAAGATGTTATTTCCACTTGTTACTTATTTTGACTTAATGATTTAGCTTTAAGATAGACAAAGCAATATCTATTTATTTTACACCGCTTTGCAGCTTTTAAAACATATTGTGTGCTTTTCAGACACCACAGTGCGAGACTGGGCACATTATTTGGTCGTCGTTCTTAGCCTAGTCCTCTGCTTTAATGGCATAATCAGGCAATAGGCCATTGATAGAAATTATTTTTTGATACTTAAATAATAGGGAACATTAAATCATTATGTACTGGCTCAATATTGACATCCTCCACGCCCTAAAGGACGTGGATC
>NZ_KV791993.1:0-118006 GCF_001808035.1 Proteus sp. HMSC14B05
GAGGTGATTCAGACATCAGTCTGAACGCAGTAGGAACCCACATCCTTTAGGGCGTGGAGGATGTCAACCATAAGGAATGCGATATCGATTGCATCAATAACTACCACCAAATGAGAGAGTGAGTTACTATGTGATCAGGTTAACAAATTGTCAGTACATTGAGACTGGCAGGTTTATATTCAGACGGGAGTTATTTCATGTCAAAACAGCAAATCGGCGTGGTTGGTATGGCAGTGATGGGACGTAACCTTGCGCTAAACATTGAAAGCCGTGGTTACACTGTATCTATCTACAACCGCTCGAGCGATAAAACCAATGAAGTGATCGCTGAAAATCCAGGTAAAAAACTGGTTCCGAATTACTCTATTGAGGAATTTGTTGATTCATTAGAAAAACCGCGTCGTATTTTGTTAATGGTTAAAGCGGGTGAAGCAACAGATAAAACCATCGCAGCCCTGACACCACATTTAGATAAGGGCGATATCCTTATTGATGGCGGAAATACTTTCTTTAAAGATACTATTCGTCGTAATCGTGAGCTATCGGCTCAAGGTTTTAACTTTATTGGTACGGGTGTTTCTGGTGGTGAAGAAGGGGCATTAAAAGGACCTTCTATTATGCCTGGTGGTCAAAAAGAAGCCTATGAGTTAGTTGCTCCTATTCTTGAGAAAATTGCCGCGGTGGCAGATGGCGAGCCTTGTGTCACTTATATTGGTGCAGATGGTGCAGGCCACTATGTGAAAATGGTACACAATGGTATCGAATATGGTGATATGCAACTGATAGCA
Source organism: Proteus sp. HMSC14B05 (assembly GCF_001808035.1). Taxonomy (NCBI): domain Bacteria; kingdom Pseudomonadati; phylum Pseudomonadota; class Gammaproteobacteria; order Enterobacterales; family Morganellaceae; genus Proteus; species Proteus sp. HMSC14B05. Next base: position 789 of record NZ_KV791993.1, read on the forward strand.
GAAGCTTATTCAGTATTAAAACACTCACTAGGTTTAACTAACGAAGAGTTAGCTGACACTTTTACCGAGTGGAATAAAGGCGAATTAAGTAGCTACCTTATTGAAATTACTGCTGATATTTTCCGTAAGAAAGATGAAGAAGGTAACTACCTTGTTGATGTTATTCTTGATGAAGCGGCAAATAAAGGCACCGGTAAATGGACTAGCCAAAGCTCTTTAGACTTAGGTGTTCCTGTTACGTTGATTACAGAATCTGTTTTTGCACGTTATATTTCTTCACTGAAAGATCAACGTGTGGCGGCATCTAAAGTATTATCAGGCCCAGCACCAAAAGCATTTACTGGTGATAAAAAAGCCTTTATCGAGAATGTTCGTCGTGCACTATATTTAGGTAAAATTGTCTCTTATGCGCAAGGCTTCCAACAATTGAAAGCTGCATCAGATGAATATAACTGGGATCTAAATTACGGTGAAATTGCGAAAATTTTCCGTGCAGGTTGTATCATTCGTGCTCAATTCTTACAAAAAATCACTGATGCCTATAATGACGATGCGAATATTGCTAATTTATTATTAGCACCTTACTTTAAAAATATCGCTGATGAGTATCAACAAGCATTGCGTGATGTTGTTTGTTATGGTGTTCAAGCAGGTATTCCTACGCCAACATTCTCTGCGGCTATCTCTTATTACGATAGCTACCGTGCGCAAGTGTTACCAGCAAACTTAATTCAAGCACAACGTGACTATTTTGGTGCGCATACTTATAAACGTACTGATAAAGAAGGCGTATTCCATACTGAGTGGATGGAGTAAGTTTTAAAAACAGTGAGTTATAAGTGTTAGGGGTGCTGAATTTCAGCACCTTTTTACTATTTGTAATTAAAAAGTTATAGTTAAAAAATACTTTTTAACTGCATTTTATAGTACTTTTATTAATCATTATGCTCTTGATCATCTTGGCGAATAAAATGAATTAACTCGGGCTGAGCAATCCGCTGATAATCTTGTGTATTTAAAATAATCGAGCGTTCTAATGTTCCAGCATTAAAGGCTAATTCATCAAAACGTTCAAATAATAGCGGATCAGCAACCAGTTTTAGTGCTGGATGAAAACTAAAAGGTGGGATCGCGCCAAATACACATTGCGTTAGTTCATCAACTTCTTTCGGGCTTGCAAGAGAGGCTCTTGTCCCACCAATAGCGATAGCGAGTTTTGATAGATCAGCTTGTTTATCAGCAGGTAAAATGGCCAGTACATGTTGTTTAATACCATTGCCTTTTACATGACAAACTAGACCTTTTGCCCCTTGCCCTAATTGTGTACCTCTTATTTTAGCAACTTCCTCAGAACGACCCGCGGTCGGGTGTTCCATGACGCGATAACGGGCGTGGTGGTTATTGAGTAATGTGGTTAATTGCTCGAAAATAGTCAAAGACATCAATGACTCCTAAGATTAAGCATGTATTTTTATTCGGTCATTATACGACTTTAAAAAAATTTTTCTGCGGTGATATGTTTCTTTGGTATTTATTATTTTGATAAGCCTATCAAATTATTTTGTTACAAATGATAATATGTTAATAGTATTATCCTATTGAATTAATAGGATAATTAGATTATCTATATTATTTTAGAGCTCTAATATTATAAAAAAATTAATATTTATTCATTATATTGATAATGATCAATTTAAGAATAAAAAGAATAGAACATATTAAAACGTAGATTAAATTACTAAAAGGAAGTCAATAATGGCCAGTTCAACATTTTATATCCCTTCAGTAAACAAATTAGGCGCAGGTTGTCTTGCAGACGCGATAAACTCAATGAAAGACTTTGGCTTTCATAAAGCACTGATTGTTACTGATAGTGTTTTAAATCAATTAGGTGTTGTAAATAAAGTGAGTGAATTACTGGCGAAATCAGGTATTGCTAGCGTTACTTATGATGGTACAGCGCCAAACCCTACCGTTGAAAATGTTGAAGCGGGGTTAGCCTTATTAAAAGAGCATCAATGTGACTGTGTTATCTCTTTAGGTGGTGGCTCTCCTCATGACTGTGCTAAAGGTATCGCATTAGTCGCTGCCAATGGTGGTAAAATTGCCGATTATGAAGGGGTTGATCGCTCTGAGCATCCGCAATTACCACTGATTGCAATTAATACAACCGCTGGTACTGCTTCTGAAATGACACGTTTTTGTATCATCACGGATACTGCGCGTCATATTAAAATGGCTATTGTTGATAAAAATGTAACACCAATCTTATCTGTAAATGATTCAGAGTTAATGATTGGCATGCCAAAAGGTTTAACCGCAGCGACGGGTATGGATGCGTTAACCCATGCTGTTGAAGCTTATGTCTCTACTGCCGCTAATCCTATTACTGATGCATGTGCGTTAAAAGCAGTGACGATGATCAGTGAGTCTTTACGTAAAGTCGTTGAAAACGGGGGTGATACAGCAGCACGTGAAAATATGGCTTATGCACAATTTTTAGCGGGTATGGCATTTAATAATGCTTCTTTAGGTTATGTGCATGCTATGGCTCACCAATTAGGTGGTTTTTATAACTTACCTCATGGTGTATGTAATGCAGTATTACTGCCTCATGTTCAAGCTTATAATATCCAAGCTGCAGCAGGTCGTTTAAAAGATATAGCGCAAGCTATGGGTGTTGATGTTTCGGCAATGAATGATGAGCAGGGTGCGCAAGCTTGTATTGATGAGATCCGCAAAATCGCCAAAGATGTCGGTATTCCAGCTGGCCTGAAAGAGTTAGGCGTGAAAGAAGAAGATTTTAAAACATTAGCTGAAAATGCATTAAAAGATGCATGTGCCATCACTAACCCTGTTCAAGGTAGTGAAAGTGATGTTATCGAGATATTCCGCCAAGCAATGTAATCGCTAAAAATAAGAGGGTTAATATAAGTTAACATCTTGTTTAAGCAAAAAATTAACACCTCAAATATCAATGTTGTATTTGAGGTGTTTTTTATATTATTAAGTATTAAGTGGTCATGTAGTTTAATGACTGATACTTATTTTATTGCGCTTTTTTATGACGCTTTTGTAAGCAATCAATCACATCAGATAGAGATAGCGATTGGTCTTGTAATAGCACCATTAAATGATAGAGCAAATCAGAAGCTTCATTTTTTAACTCTTCACGATCATTAACAGTTGCAGCTAAAGCAGTTTCAACACCTTCCTCTCCGACTTTTTGTGCGATACGTTTGGTTCCACTGGCATAAAGTTGTGCTGTATAAGAGCTATCTGGTGAGGCGCTTTTACGCTCGCGCAGTAAGTTCTCAAGCTCATAAAGAAATCCCCATTGGCTTTGAGCTGGAGCAAAACAACTTTCAGTCCCATTATGACAAGTAGGCCCGATTGGGTGAGCTAAAATAAGTAAAGTATCGTTATCACAATCAGGATAAATATCCACCAATTTAAGGAAATTGCCTGATGTTTCACCTTTTGTCCATAAACGTTGTTTAGTTCGTGAATAGAAAGTGACCTTGCCACTGTTTAGTGTCATTTCTAATGCAGCTTTATCCATATAACCAAGCATTAAGACATCACCAGAAATAGCATTCTGGATAATGACAGGCATTAGGTTATCGACTTTTTGCCAATCTAATTGGGCGAGTTTTGTATTATTCATTATATTCTTACCTTAACGCCATTTTCTGCGAGATACTGTTTCAATTCGTTGATATTAATGATCTGCTTATGGAATACGGAAGCGGCAAGGGCACCGTCAACATTGGCTAATTTAAATGCATCCAGAAAGTGTGACATTTCACCTGCACCGCCAGAAGCTATCATGGGAACCTGAGTGACTTGGCGTACCAGTGCGAGTTGTTTTAAATCATAGCCTTGTCTTACACCATCTTGGTTCATCATGTTTAACACTATTTCTCCCGCCCCCCGTTGCTGTACTTCTTGTACCCAATCGAGCGTTTTCCATGGCGTTTGTTGTGTGCGTTTTTCATCACCCGTAAATTGATAAACGAGATATTCCCCAGTTTTTTCATCAAACCATGTATCAATTCCCACAACTACACACTGCACACCGTAGCGATCGGCAAGGCGAGAAATCAGTGTTGGATCAGAAAGTGCAGGGGAATTAATTGAGATTTTATCTGCCCCAAAAGAGAGAATTTTCCCGGCATCTTCTACTGAGCGAATGCCACCCGCAACACAAAATGGAATATCAATCACTTCGGCTACCCGCGATACCCAACTTTTATCGACCACTCGGCCATCAGAAGAGGCGGTTATATCATAAAAGACCAGCTCGTCGGCACCTTCTTTCGCGTAGCGTTCTGCTAAGGGAACAATATCACCAATAATTTCATGGTTACGAAATTGCACACCTTTAACAACCTGTCCATCACGAACATCAAGACAAGGAATTATGCGTTTTGCCAACATGATATCGCCTCTTGTAATGTGAATTTGCCTTCTAATAGTGCTCTGCCAACAATAATGCCCGCAACACCCGATCCAGGAAGTGCTGCAATATCCTGTAAATCGCCAATACCGCCTGAAGCTTGGAATAAAATATCAGGGAAACGCTGGCTAATTTCTTTATACAGTTCGACGTTAGAACCGGCTAAGGTGCCATCACGAGAAATATCAGTACACAATACATGCTTTAATCCTACAGGTTGATAAAGTGCGATGATCTCTTCTAGTGTATAGGGGGAGTTTTCTTGCCAGCCACTTACCGCCACCCATTTTTTACCTTGTTCGTCGATACGAACATCAAGGGCGAGTACAATCGCATCGGCACCATAACGCTCAAACCATGTTTTGACTAATTCGGGCTGGCTCACCGCTGTAGAGCCAATCACCACTCGACTTGCTCCTGTGGCTAATAGCGACTTCACATCTTCTTCGCTACGAATACCACCACCAACTTGCACAGGAACGTTAACACAGGCAACTAGCTGTTTTAATAGTGGGATCTGCCGTGCAAGTGGATCTTTCGCACCAGTTAGGTCGACGAGATGCAATAATTTTGCTCCGTCTTGTTGATACTGTTGATAGCGACGGATCGGATCATCATCATAATCACGTTGTTTATTATAATCACCTTGATGAAGACGAACGACTTTGCCATCAATTAAATCTAATGCCGGAATAATCATAATGCGTTACATCTCCAAAAAATTCTTAATCAGTTGAGCACCCGCTTTTCCTGAGCGTTCAGGGTGAAATTGCACCCCATAGAAATTATCTTTCTGAATGGCACTGCTAAAGCGTGAACCATATTCTGTTTCGGCTATGGTTGAGTCATTGAGCCCTAAACCATAACTGTGAACAAAATAGAACCAAGCGTCGCTGTCAATATTGCGAAATAGAGGGTGAGCGGGTTTTGCTAATACCTGATCCCAACCCATATGCGGTAAGGGTAATCCTTTGGTATCAAGTTTATTGATATTACCGTCAACTAATCCTAATAGAGGGATATTGTGACCTTCTTCACTCAGAGAGGCCAAAATTTGCATTCCTAAGCAAATGCCTAATACGGGTTGGGTTAACGCTTTAATTAAAGGGATAAGTTCACGGGCTTTTAGTTGTTCCATAGCGGCACTAGCTGTTCCCACCCCGGGTAGAAACAGTTTATCAGCAGATAACACGATATTTTTTTCATAAGAAATAATCGGATCGTAACCTAGCCTTTGTACGGCGTATGCAACCGAGGCTAAATTAGCACAACCTGTATCAAGAATGACGACTTTCATCACAGCACACCTTTTGAACTGGGTAAGGTATTTCCTTCAACACGAATAGCTTGGCGTAAGGTACGACCAAATACTTTAAACAGACTTTCTGCTTTGTGGTGATCGTTTTTGCCTTTTGATTTTAAGTGTAGAGTGCAGCCCATAGTGTAAGAGAGAGAGCGGAAAAAGTGCTCAATCATCTCTGTGCTTAAATCACCAACGCGCTGATATTTAAATTCTGCTTTATATTCAAGGTGAGGGCGTCCAGAAATATCTAGCGCACAACTTGCTAGGCACTCATCCATAGGCAAAGTAAAACCAAAACGTGCAATGCCGCGTTTATTACCTAATGCTTCTCGCAGTGCTTCGCCGAGTGCAAGGCCTGTATCTTCAACGGTGTGGTGATCGTCAATGACTAAATCCCCTTGTACATTGATATTCATACGAAAGCCACCGTGGGTGGCAATTTGATCTAGCATATGATCAAAAAAACCAACTCCAGTGCTAATTTGGCTCTCGCCTTCACGATCAAGCCAGATATCAATGGCAATTTGTGTCTCTTTGGTTTTACGTTCAACGTGGGAGTAGCGATCTTTTTTCGTCAGTAATTCACTGATAGCTGACCAGCTTAATTCATTGGCGTTATAGCGTAATCCGTTGATCCCCATATTTTCAGCTAATTGTAGATCGGTTTGTCTATCACCAATCACATAGCTATTGGTTTTATCAAGAGCACTTTCAACCAGATATTGGGTGACTAACCCTGTTTCAGGTTTACGACAAGGACAGTTGTCTTCAGGTTTATGAGGGCAGATTAATACTTCATCAAAAACAATACCTTGTGAAGAAAAAACCTGCATCATGAGATTATGAGGGGGTTCAAAGTCCGCTTGTGGAAAACTGTCTGTACCAAGCCCATCTTGATTGGTGATCATAATAAGCTTATAGCCCGCCTGTTGTAAGTTGAGTAATGCGGGAATAACGCCATTTTCAAAGGCAAGCTTATTGAGACTATCAACTTGGTGATCGGTTGGTGGCTCAGTGATCAAAGTACCATCACGATCGATAAAAAGAATTTTCTGGCTCATGGTTGAGATCCCTCAGTGGTGATTTTTTATTGTTATCATTAGTGATGTTTATACGTTTGCCGTTTGTCTATTTTTTATAGCGGTTATCACGCTATCACACTCTTGACGCGTACCGATAGAGATGCGTAAACAACCTGCCAGCCCATATTGACGCTGTTGATCGCGTAAAATAATCCCTTGCTCCCATAAACTGCGGAAAACACAATCAGCATCAGTGAATTTCACTAAAATATAGTTGGTTTCACTACAATAAACCTGTTCAACATTGGGTAAATTTTTTAGTGCATCTGCTAAATATGCTCTATTGTGTACAATTTCCGTTACCCGTTGTTTCATCGCTTCTATACCTTGGTCAGTTAATGCTTGTGCCGCAATATCAGCAACTGGGGTAGAAAGTGGGTAAGGGGCGATCACCTTAAGTAATAATTCAATAACAGGTGAATTGGCAAGTGCAAAGCCACAACGCAGCCCCGCTAATGCAAAAGCTTTAGAGAGCGTTCGCAAAATGACTAAATTCGGATACTCTTTTAACCAAGTGACTAGTGATGCTTGAGGACAAAACTCAATATAAGCTTCGTCAATAGCCACAATGGCTTTATCTTTTGCTAATGCTAATACTTCGCGGATCAGTGAAGGCTCAACGATATTGCCCGTTGGGTTATTGGGACTGCATAGGTAGATAAGTTTTACATTATCAAGTTGTGATGCAATGGCTTTGACATCAGGCTCCCAATCAGCAAGAGCAGGGACAACACGCTGTTCTACACCAAAGGTTTCCGCACTGACGCTGTACATACCATAAGTGGGTGGACAATAGAGAACAGCATCTTTACCGGGCTCACAAAAAGCACGGATCAGTAGTTCTATCGCTTCATCGGCACCTCGGCTAACTAACACTTGCTCAGGTTGGACGCCTGCATATGCTGCATAGCGATTAATTACGTTAACAGGCTGACACTCAGGGTAGCGGTTTAAATTTTTTTCATTAAACGTAAAGTCAGGAGCGGTAGGGTATTCATTGGCATTTAACCAAACCGAGCCATTTCCACCTAAACGTCTCGCTGATTGATAAGGGGTTAACTGGCGAACATTTTTTCTGGCTAATAGGGTAATATCAAAGGGCGTGTTCATGGCTAGTTATCTCCTTGAGCCAAGGCGTTAACGCGAAGTGTGACGGCATTTTTATGTGCAGTTAATTGCTCTGCTTGCGCTAATATTTCAATGGTATTGGCTAAATCAGCCAAACCTTGAGCAGTCAGTTTTTGTACGGTCATACGTTTCATAAAATCGGCTAAGCCTAAACTCGAATAGGTGGCGGTATAACCGTATGTAGGTAGTACGTGATTGGTGCCAGAAGCGTAATCTCCCGCCGATTCAGGAGACCAAGCCCCTAAGAACACTGAGCCGGCGCTAGTAATGCTATCAACAAGTGAGTCTGCATCATTAGTCTGAATAATTAAGTGTTCAGGCCCATAGCGATTACTGATTTCAATACATTGGTTGAGATCACGGGTGATAATGACACGACTTTCGGCTAAGGCTTGTTGTGCTATTTCTGCGCGAGTTAATTGTGTTAATTGGGCTTGCGTCTCGCTAATGACCGCTTTGGCAAGGGCTTCATCTGGGGTTAATAGCACCACTTGTGAGTCAGGGCCGTGCTCTGCTTGTGATAGTAAATCAGCGGCAATAAAGGCAGGATCAGCATCGGCATCAGCAATCACTAATACTTCCGAAGGGCCGGCTGGCATATCAATAGCTGCACCTTGTAGCGATTGGCTGACTTGGCGTTTTGCTTCTGTCACATAGGCATTTCCCGGGCCGAAAATTTTATCTACCTTTGGGATAGACTCTGTACCAAAAGCCATCGCAGCAATGGCTTGAGCACCACCGACTTGGAATATTTCATCAATACCAATTTGTTGCGCAATATACAAAATTTCATCAGCAATCGGTGGCGGAGAGCATAAAATTATTTTGCGACAACCGGCAATACGGGCCGGTAGCCCCAACATCATCACTGTTGAGAGTAAAGGCGCTGATCCTCCGGGAATATAAAGTCCTACTGCATCAATAGGGCGACTGACTTGTTGGCAAAATACACCAGGTTGCGTTTCTACCTCAATGGTTTTAGGAATTTGCGCTTCATGAAAACGGCGTATATTGCTCATGGCTTGCGCTATTGCTTGTTTGATTTCGTTATTGAGCCTTGCACAAGCCGCGTCAATCTGTGTTTTTGTCACCAATACGCTATCGGGAGCCGCTTTATCATATTTTTGACTCAGTGCCTTAAGGGCTTTATCCCCATCGTTGCGTACCTGAGAAATAATCGTAGCAACTTGCTCTGTAATAGACGCTGATGCGGATATCGCTGGGCGAGTGAGTAGCTGTTGTTGTTGCTGTTGGGTGCATTTATCCCAGAAATTTAATGTATTAAACGCCGTTTTCATCATCTCACCTTATTCCATCATTTTTTCTATTGGTAAAACAAGAATTGAACTTGCCCCTAATGCTTTTAGTTTTTCCATCGTTTCCCAAAAGAGGGTTTCACTGCTGACCATGTGCATTGCTACTCGATTTTGATCACCCGCTAAAGGAAGGATGGTCGGGCGCTCAGCACCCGGTAATAGGGCGATAACATCTTCAAGGCAATCACTTGGCGCGTGTAACATAATGTATTTTGATTCGCGCGCTTGAATAACTCCTTGAATACGCGTCATTAAGCGATCGATAAGGGCTTGTTTTGTTGCGTCCATTTCACCGTCACGTTGAATTAAACAAGCTTTAGAACGATAAATAACTTCTACTTCTTTTAATCCATTGGCTTCTAATGTGGCGCCAGTAGAAACTAAATCACAAATAGAATCGGCCAGACCGGCTCCAGGGGCGACTTCCACGGAGCCATTTAATAAGCAAGATTTAAAGGTGATCCCTTTTTGGTCTAAATAACGTTTTAATAGATTAGGGTAAGAGGTGGCAATACGGGTATTATTGAGGCATTCAACCCCTTGATAATCAAAATCAACCGGTGCAGCAAGAGATAAACGGCAAGCACCAAAGTCAAGACGACGCAGTGTGATATAACTTGGATTTTCTCCTTGTGCTCGGCGTTTTAGTAATTCTTCTTCTAATACATTTTCACCAATAATGCCTAAATCAACCACTCCGTCCATCACTAAACCGGGGATATCATCATCTCTGACACGTAAAATATCGATAGGCATATTTTCCGCATAAGCGATAAGGCGTTGTTGGTTTAAGTTTATTTTAATGCCACAACGCGCTAAAAGTGCTCGTGAATCATCACTTAAACGACCTGATTTTTGCATGGCAATTCGTAATCTTGCTTTATCTAACATAATGTTACCCTATCTTTGTCCGTATTCTTGTTATGAAATTTAGCTATAAAAAAACCCCGGAAGTTGCCTTCCGGGGTTTTTATTTTATTGTCTGCACTCAGACCACCGGAAGCGTTACCTAAACGTCTTCCAGCACTCATCGCCTGAAAGACTAGTCAGGATGATGGTGATGATGGTGGTTTAATTGAATGCTATACATAATGTTTTCCTAGCGAATAAAAATACCCGTTATAAATAATTAACCAGTATTTAGAATTTGTCTGCCTTTCAACCTACCTGATTTATAAAGTAAAAAGCAACCTATTTTTTAATAATAATTTAAATAAATTGTAACCTTATGTTTTTTAGAGAATTTTAATATTTCTTTTCTTTACTTAACCGAGTAAGTGCGCCAGTATATTAAAGCAGGCTAAATATATATAACGCTTAAGCAGTTTTTATCAGTAATGGATAAAATTAAGTTTTGTTACATAATTTAAATAAGCCATGAAAGTAGGGGTAGAAAATGAAACGGATCACGATAGTCGGATTAGGTTGGTTAGGATTACCACTTGCCAATGCCTTGCGTGAAGCGGGGTATCAAGTAAAAGGAACAAAAACCACAGAAGATGGTGTAGAAGCAGCACGAATGAGTGGTGTTGATTGTTGTCTAATGAATTTAACACCGGCTATTGAGTGTGATAGAGATGATTTTGATTACTTAATGGAAACTGACGTACTGATTATTACATTACCTCCCAGTGCGGCGGGGGGAGGATATGATTATGTTGAAGGGATACAAACATTAGTGGATAGCGCCATGTCTCGGCATGTGACAAGAGTGATTTATATTAGCTCTACTTCAGTATATGGCAATCAAAGTGGTGTTATTACAGAAGAAGTTGATATTAGGCCAGAAACGCAATCCGCTAAGATGATAGCGGAAGTTGAAAATTGGTTACATCGCTTACCACTTACGACCGTCGATATTTTACGTTTGGCGGGGTTAGTTGGGCCTGGTCGTCATGCAGGACGCTTTTTATCCGGTAAAAAACAGGTCAAAGGTGCACATCAGAGTGTCAATTTAGTGCATTTAGACGATGTTATTTTTGCGATAGAGCAATTGCTTGCTCAAAATGAAGGAGGCCGTTTATATAATTTATGCGCCCCTATTCATCCTAAAAAGAAAGATTTTTACAGCCGTGCTGCTGCACAGTTAGATCTTACTCCCCCTGAATTTGCTCTAGAAGATAAACCGCCAGCACGAGAGATCGACGGTCAGGAGATTTGCCGAGATCTCGGATTTCATTATCACTATCCTGATCCCGACAAAATGCCAATGAGTTAATTTACCGGCAGTAAAACGACATCACGGAAGATCTGATTTTCACTTAATTGTGCAAACCAGCGTTGTAGATGTGGATAATCTGCACCTTCTTGGCAAACCTCTAGCCATGGGTATACCAAAGGAGCAATAGCGATATCAGCTAATGAAAAATAGTCACCGGCAAAATAAGCTGTTTTAGCCAGTTGATCATCGGCAATTTTGATCAGTTGGTTTAATTTCGCTTTTAGGCTCTGTACAAGCTGTGGATCTTGCTGCTCTTTTGGTGTGCGAACAAGATTTATCATCATTTGTTGGATTGGAGAAAAAAGGCTACCATTTGACCAATCCATCCATTTTTCAACGTTTGCGCGTTGCTTTACATCGGTTGGGTAGAGATGATAATTTTCATATTTGGTACATAAATAACGAATTATGGTATTTGACTCCCATAAGGCAAAATCATCATCTTGTAAGGTAGGAATAGATGCATTGGGATTGAGTGCTAAATAGTTGGCCTCATGAAGTCCACCAAAAGGGCCTCCGACATCAATTTGTTCGTAAGGAGCTTGAAGCTCTTTTAAACACCACAGGACTTTTTTAACGTTCGATGAGTTTTTTCTACCCCAGACTTTTAACATAAAGGTCTCCTAAACCACGATAAGTAACAAAAATTCCCTCTGTAGGGCGTTAAATATGAATATAAGATAAATCTTTATCTATCAATGTTGGCGTCTTATTCCATAAAGCCCTATAGTAGGAAAGCTTTAACAAATTGATATAAAAGGGTGATCGGTAATGAAAACAAATCTTCCATCCGTATTGGCTAAGGTTACCGCGGGAATGGGTTTACTGCTAATTATTTCTAGTCCTACTTTTGCGGTGAATAATCCTGTGCCGCCTCAAATTGAGGCTAAATCTTACGTATTAATGGATTATAACAGTGGAAAAATACTTGCTTCAGAGAAGCCTGAAGAGCGCCTAGATCCTGCCAGTCTAACCAAAATAATGAGTAGTTATGTGGTAGGACAAGCGATAAAAGAGGGACGTATGTCGCCCGATGATATTGTTATTGTTGGGCGCAATGCTTGGGCGACGGGTAATCCTGTTTTAAAGGGCTCATCCTTGATGTTTTTAAAACCAGGCGATCGAGTTAAAGTGATCGATTTAAATCGAGGTATGGTGATCCAATCTGGTAATGATGCCAGTATTGCGTTGGCAGAACATGTTGCCGGTAGCCAAGAAACCTTTGTTGATCTTATGAATACCTATGCCGCGAATTTAGGTTTAAAAAACACTCACTTTAAAACAGTACATGGTCTAGATTCTGAAGGGCAGTACACCACAGCACAAGATATGGCGTTATTAACAGCTGCCATGATCCGCGATGTACCTTCAGAATATGATATTCATAAAGAAAAAGAATTTACCTTCAACAATATTCGCCAGCCAAATCGTAACCGTCTATTGTGGAATAAAAATATGAATGTCGACGGTGTAAAAACCGGGCATACCAATGGGGCTGGCTATAACCTTGTCTCTTCGGCAACCGAAGGAAATATGCGTCTGATTGCAGTGGTTTTAGGGGCGCCATCAGATAAAGTGCGTTTTGCTGAAAGTGAAAGATTACTCGGCTGGGGTTTCCGCTTTTTTGAAACCGTGACACCTGTAAAAGAGAACGTGCCCCTGACTACGCAAAAAGTATGGTATGGCGATAAAGGTGAAGTGGCTTTAGGTGTTGCTAAAGATGCATCAATCACCATTCCTAAAGGAGAGCTAAAGAACTTAAAAGCCTCTTTTACATTGACTAACCCCGAATTAGAAGCACCATTAACACAAAATCAAGTAGTAGGAACAGTGAATTTCTTACTAAACGATGAAGTGATTGAGCAGCGCCCATTAGTGGTAAAAGAAGCGGTTGAAGAAGGGGGTTTCTTTAGTCGTATCTGGGACTTTGTGGTTAAAACAGTCTCTGGTTGGTTTAATGCGCTTTTTGGTTAATTAAGTTCATAATTACTGAAAAACTCACCCATTTAAAATAAGAATGCCAGTATTAACTGGCATTCTTTATTGAGCAGGTTTTAAGTGCCTTAGAACAGTCCTTTTATTGCCCCATGATCATCAACGTCCATCGCCATTGCTGCCGGTTTTTTAGGTAATCCTGGCATCGTATTTATTGTACCCGTTAATGCAACAACAAAGCCTGCACCAGCACTGACATACATTTCCCGGATATTAATGGTAAAATCAGTCGGGCGACCAAGTAATGTGGGATCATCTGATAGAGAATATTGCGTTTTTGCCATACAAATAGGGAAATGGCCAAAGCCCATATCCTCGATTTTTGTTAGCATCTCTTGGGCGTTAGCATTGTAAGTCACCCCTTTTGCACCATAAATTTCTTGAGCAATGGTCTCTATCTTTTGCTTTAAAGGCATATTATCAGGGTAGAGTAATTGAAACTGTGGTGCATCATTTTCTAGTGTATCAATAACCTGATTGGCTAATTCAATACCACCCGCGCCACCTTTCTCCCATACTTGACTAATGGCAAAACGACATCCTCTTTGCTGACAATATTGGGCGATAAATTCATGCTCTTTAGCAGAGTCTGTCACATAAGCATTTACTGTAACAATAACTGGAACACCATATTTTTTCAGATTTTCAATATGCTTACCTAGATTTTCGATCCCCGTTGCCAAAGCGGTGAGATTTTCGTGATCCCACTGCGTTTTGCCTAAGCCACCGTTATATTTTAATGCCTTAGTGGTAACGACTAAAACAGCGCAGTCTGGTTGTAAGTCGCCTATGCGACATTTGATATCAAAGAATTTTTCCGCACCTAGATCAGCACCAAATCCCGCTTCTGTTACGGTGATATCAGCCAGTTGAAGAGCAAGTTTAGTCGCTCTTAGGCTATTACAGCCATGGGCAATGTTGGCAAAAGGGCCACCATGAATAATCGCGGGGGTATTTTCTAACGTTTGTACTAAATTAGGATTAAGGGCATCTTTAAGTAAGGTTGCCATAGCGCCGACAGCGTTGAGATCTTCAGCACTAACAGGCTCGCCTTCATAGTTATATGCAACGATGATACGTGCTAAGCGCTGTTTTAAATCATTAATATCTTTTGCTAAACAAAGGATAGACATAATTTCGCTAGCAACGGTGATAACAAAGCTATCTTCTCTAACCACCCCATCTTTGTCGCCACCTAATCCAATCACTAAATGACGTAGTGCGCGATCATTCATATCCATACAGCGCTTAAAAATAATCTTTTTAGGATTAATGTTAAGGGGATTACCTTGATAAAGCGAGTTATCTAACATCGCTGCTAATAAATTATTTGCAGAGGTGATAGCATGAAAATCACCGGTAAAATGAAGATTGAGATCTTCCATCGGTACAACTTGTGAATATCCACCGCCAGCCGCTCCTCCTTTTAGACCAAAACAAGGGCCTAAGGAGGGTTCGCGTAATGCAATAATGGCACTTTTGCCTAATTGATTAAGGGCTTGTCCTAATCCTACCGTAACGGTGGTTTTACCTTCACCTGCTGGCGTGGGATTAATGGAAGTGACAAGCACCAATTTACCCTGTTTTTTTGAGGTGACTTTTGACCAAATACTCTGGCTAAACTTGGCTTTGTATTTGCCATAAAATTCAATATCGTCTTGGTCTACATTTATTTTTTTAGCAATATCTTGGATGGGTAAAAGCGGTGCTTGATGGGAAATTTCAATATCTGATTTCATTTTGGTTCTCTTTTTATCCCGTGTAGAGCTACATGAGTGATAATGCATCAATGCTATCGATTCAACAGATCAAGAAAAAATATATCGCTCTGTTGCTACTTATTGAGCGAATAACCCTCTAATTAATCAACTTTAGCTAATAATATAAATATGACCAATAGATTTATAGGTTTATAGATATTGGACTTTAGAAGATATGCTCGGTGTCACATGATACTGCCATTGTAATAAAAAATATAAAATTATTATGAAGTGATTGAAGAGATATAGGACGGGGGAGCAAAAATAAATAATGCCAGCAAAAGCTGGCATTGGTTTATGGGTAACAATCATGTCAAAGTGTTAAATTAATCGCAAGAGACTTTAATGGCTAAGCCACCTTGTGATGTTTCACGATATTTAGAATTAATATCTTTACCTGTTTCATACATGGTCTCGATGACTTTATCTAAACAGATACGTGGATCACTGACACGACGAAGCGCCATCCGTGCTGAGTTTACCGCTTGTACGGCAGCAATAGCATTACGCTCGATACAAGGCACCTGTACTTGTCCTGCAACCGGATCACAAGTAAGACCTAAGTTATGCTCCATTGCGATTTCAGCCGCAATACAGACTTGCTCAGGACTACCCCCTAGCAGTTCAGTTAAAGCCCCTGCAGCCATTGAGCAGGCTACACCGACTTCACCTTGACAACCCACTTCAGCACCGGAAATAGAGGCATTCATTTTGTACAGCGACCCAATAACACCGGCTACTAAGAAAAAGCGTGTATAAGAGTTTTCGTTGACTGGGCGAATAAATTTATCGTAATAGGAGAGTACGGCAGGAATAATACCGCATGCGCCATTAGTGGGTGCTGTTACAACACGTCCACCGGCGGCATTTTCTTCGTTTACGGCTAATGCAAACATATTGATCCAATCAACCACTGTCATAGGATCGGTGGTGGTTTTATCTTCAGTCACTAACATACGACGTAATGCAGACGCGCGACGAGGAACACGTAATGGTCCCGGTAATAAGCCTTCGGTATTAACACCGCGCTCGATACCTGATTTCATTACCTCCCAAACGGCAGCAAAATGGGCTGAGATCTCTTCTTTACTGCGTAATGCAAGTTCATTTTGCATCACCAGTGCAGAAAGAGAGAGGCCGGTTTCCTTACAGTGACGTCGCAAATCAGCAGCATATTGATAAGGATAAGGTACTTCAACTTTATTCTCTTCGGGCTGACCAAAATGCTCTTCATCAACAATAAAGCCGCCACCAATGGAGTAATAGGTTTTTTTCAACAGAAGTTGTTCGCCATTATAGGCGCTGATAGTCATACCATTTTCATGAAGAGGTAAATTACTTTTATGAAAATTCATGCCTCCAACCGCGGGGAAATCAACCTCTTGAGCACCATTAGCTAACATCAAACGTCCGGTATTTTCGACTTGTTTAATAAAAGGTGCGATAGCGTCAATATCAACCGTATCAGGTAAATTACCGGCTAATCCCATAATAATCGCGATATCTGTTGCGTGACCTTTACCTGTTAGAGATAAAGAGCCATACACATCAACGACTACGCGGGAAACAGAGGAGAGAAGGTTTTTCTCAGCAAGTAAATCGACAAATTCTTTACCTGCTTTCATTGGGCCTACCGTGTGTGAGCTTGAAGGTCCAATACCGATTTTAAAAATATCAAAAACGCTAACCATAATATTCGCCTCCCTAATTTAAAGGCGCACTGTGTGTTATTAGAATGAAAACTGTTTTGTAGACTGTAGCGATATGGCTACTTTCATTTTAGAAAGTAGCCATCGATAAACTTATTAGTTAAAGAAATAATTAATGAAAGTATTACCTAAGGTGTAGAAAACCGCTGAGATTGCAATCAGACCCATGATAACAACAAATACGTTGCTAATATGGCCTTGATATTTTTTCATCGCTGGTACTTTACGGATAGCATACATAGGCATTAAGAACAGTAACATTGCGATGATTGGGCCACCCAGTGTTTCAATCATACCAAGGATACTTGGGTTTAATGTTGCAACGATCCACGTTGTAACCAACATAAACAGAGCTGTGATTTTGTTTAAACGATCTTTTTCGACATTCTTACCAATTCCGCGCATCCCTTTGATAATTAAGCCATTGAAACCTTCACGAGCCCCTAAATAGTGACCTAAGAAAGATTTAGTAATCGCAACAAAGGCAATGAAAGGTGCAATGTAAGCGATAACGGGTGCTTCAAAGTGGTTAGCAAGATAAGACAGAATACTGATGTTTTGCTCTTTTGCTTCAGCTAAATTTTCTGGTGTTAAGCTAAATACGCAGCTAAACACGAAGAACATAACAGTGATCACCATCATAATATGAGCATAAGCTAAGATGCGTGAACATTTTTTCTCTGCATTGTCACCGTACTCTTCGCGTTTTGCCACAGCAAAAGCAGAGATGATTGGTGAGTGGTTAAAAGAGAACACCATCACAGGGATAGCTAACCATAAGGTTACTAACAAGCCTTGGCTCATACCTGAAGTTGAGGCGTGATCAAAAGAGAGCGTATCAAGAATGGCACCATTCCATTCAGGAATGAGGTATAAAGCAAGTACCATCAAGATGGCAACGAATGGGAATACTAAGACACTCATTGCTTTAACAATAGCTTGTTCACCAAAGCGAATGATACACATAATACCGACAATCAGTACCAGTGATAAAATCGCACGAGGTGGTGCTGTCATATGCATTTGGTGAACAATAAAGCTTTCTACCGTATTAGTGATAGCGACACTGTAAACCAACAAGATAGGATAAATAGCAAAGAAATAGAGCAGAGTGATTAATACACCTGCTGTTTTACCAAAGTGTTCTTCAACCACTTCAGTAATATCTTCACCTGGATTTTTACCTGATAGCACAAAGCGACACATACCACGGTGTGCAAAAAAGGTCATAGGAAAAGCAAGTACTAACATAATCAACAGAGGAATTAAGCCACCAATCCCGGCATTGATAGGTAAAAACAGAACGCCAGCACCGATAGCTGTACCATACAAACCGAGCATCCATACTGTGTCTGACTTACGCCATGTTTTGTAATCACTTTGGGTATTACCCTGTGCGATAGAACCAGCTTTGGTTGTATCCATAATACTCTCCGAAATAACGCGGTAAAAAAATAATGAAAAATAAAGTGAGTCATTGCCTTTTTACAAAGCAATCACTGCATAAATTTTATTATGAATAAATGAGCGCATTGAGTGCCTGGTGTTATCTCAATATCTTCAATTACCACATACTAAAAAAGCTAGATTTTAAAAGAATAAAAATCTTCTAAAATTTGAAAAAATATTCAATAAGTTTATATCTAGACTTTAGATGGGCAGAATATAGTGTTTTTCAGGATAAACTACCGTGATCACCATCTCAAATGCTAAATATAACTAAAAAATCGCTAAATGTAACATTTTTTATACTTTGTGCTTTTTGTGTGCTGTTTATAAACATTTTGAAATGGTTTTCCAAAATTGTTTATTTTTTAGAATAAAATTAAATATAGAAATATTCATATGTTAATGATTATTTTTCCTGCTTTCTATTTTTTATAAAATAGATGATTTAAATCAATGAGGTTATTTTTATTTACATTTAAAACATTATTTTAACTTTATAATATGTTGATTTATATATAAAAAATAAATTTTGTGACTTGGCTAAAAAATCACTTAAAAGCCTATAGAAATAAAAAAATATGATTATTTATTAATGGTCTTCTACTGTTTGATAAAATAGTTATCTCATTATTTTATCAATAACAGAAATATTGTTTATATTTGGTACAATATTCCTGTTAATAAAATCATAAAATATTTTATTTCTAGTGAATATAAAAACTTCATTTTGATTAAAATAACAACGAAATTATTTTTTGGACAAAAAATATAATAATAGAGAATATTTTTATTCATATATTAATATATAAAATCTTTATTTATTTATATTAAATAGCAGAAAAAGACAATAAAAAAGACCACATTAATACTGTGGCCTTTTGCGGTTGTTTCTTATCCTAATAGGATTAAGCTTTTGTCCAACCTTTGCGAATAGGATATGCAAAGCAGAGTTGATAGAGCTGGTGGATAGCTTTTTGTAACTTTTTCCCGCCTTGTGACCAAAGTATTTGGCTTAATGCACAAGAGAGGAGAGCAACAATAAATGCACCAACCATATCTATTGGCCAATGGACGCCAAGATAAATACGAGCCCAAGCAATCGCAAGACCTAAAATAAGCATCAGCATGCCAATGCGTTTACTGTTATGCCAAAAAAGATAAGCCAGTGCGATAGTAAACACGAAAGTACCATGATTACTAGGGAAGGAAGGCGTTGCTTCATGATCAAGGAAGTTATAACCGATATTGGCTGCAAAAGGGCGATCATGGGGAGCTATCATACCGATAAACCAAGAGATAGAGAGGGCAATAATCAGAGCGACCCCAGCCTTACAAGCTAAAGTCCTTTGCTGATCAATATGCTTTTCATTTCCCCATAGCCAATAGAAAGCTAAAGACAGAGGGAACAAGTAAACCAAGTATTTAGCAATAAAGATCGCGACATTAATCTCTAAAGGGGAGGCCGAAGGGGTTGCATTCATCAATGAAAATACGGCTAAATTGAGTTGTTCCAGCAAAGTAAGCTCCATATATATCGTGCTGATAGGCAATGTTTATGGTACATAATCAGTCAATCCCACAAGGTTAAATGAGGCTGTGCGCAGGGTAAAGAGTAATTTTCTTATTTAATTGTGCTTTTTTTCAAGAATTGTCAGTTTTTTTCGCTGACTGACTGAATTAACTAAAAAAACACTTTACCCTTGAGTAATTGCACTTTTTTATCTATCACCCATATGTTTAAAGGTATTAATCAATGTGGTTTCAAAAAGAGATTTTACTTCAAGCAAAACCGAGAGGATTTCATTTAATCACACAGGCACTGTTGCAAGAATTACCCGAACTCAGACAATACAAAATAGGTATTGCTCATTTTTTTATTCAACATACTTCTGCGTCATTAACCATTAATGAAAACGCCGATCCGACTGTACGCAGTGATTTTGAAAGTTTCTTTAATCGCTGTATGAAAGAGCATGAAGCTTATTATCTTCACACTTATGAAGGCAGTGATGATATGCCAGCCCATCTTAAAAGTAGTTTACTTGGTCAGAGTGTGTCGGTGCCTATTTGCCAAGGGGAATTAAATTTAGGTACATGGCAGGGGATTTATTTAGGTGAACATAGAGATCACGGTGGGCGTCGACGTATTGTGGTGACATTACAAGGAGAGTGTTACTGAATTTTAGGCAATAAAAAACCCGACAGTTATTTCACCAAAAGGGGTTGAAACTATCGGGCTCCTCAATATTTGGGGACATCAAAGAAAAGCAGTGGCACTAATTCAGACTACGAGTTAAAAAGAAAGTTCGCCAATTAATGAAAAAAATTAGAAATATTTTTAGTAAGTGGTCTGAAAAGGGAAAAAACAACGGAGAAAGTAGTAGGTAAAAAAGAATGAAAACGCTAAAACACATTGATAAATAAAGTATTTTAGCGTTTTAAAAATTAGTTATAGATGCCTAAATGCTCTTTCGCATAAGCTTCAAAATCTGTGCAGCCACCAATGTGTTTTTCATCAATAAAAATTTGTGGCACAGTTTCAACTGGTTTACCGACAGTTTTTGATAAGTCTGCTTTGGTAATACCTTCAGCTTGAATATCCACATAGCGGAAATCAAAGTCATCACGTTTTTCAGACAAGGTTTCAGCAAGTTGTTTAGCTCGGACACAATATGGGCAACCAGGACGACCAAAAATTACAACAAACATACGACACTCCTTATTGAGGAAATAAATTCAGGCATAATAGTCTTTATTTGTGAATACTATGCCTTTTTATTCGAATAAACAAAAACAGTTATTGCCTTTTAGTGTAATAAATTATATCAATTTGCTGAATGATGATATAGGACTAGTGCAAGGTGATGAACGGAGACAACATGGAAAAGCCCTCTAAACGGGATATGAAAACACTATCAGATATGCCAAAGCCAATTATTATTATTGAACTAATTGGTATTGTGCTATTGGTTATCGCTTACTTATATATTAATCAATATATGACTTCACCGGAATGGTTAACAACCTATACAGGGCAATTGACCTTGGTTGTTTTAGGGGTGCTTTGTATGATCCCACCTGCAATACATATCGTTTGGCGAGCGATCTATCGTTTAACCTTCTTAGGTATTGATACTAAGGCAACTGAAAATAAAAAGAAAAAGCCACATAACGAAAAATAAATACGCTTTTATATGATGATGATTGAAAGAGACTAGGTGACTTAGCCTCTTTGTCACTTGACTTTATTTGTGGCGTTTTTCTATTTATTACTGCCTTCTGGTGAAAAAAAGTGGCAAAATAACATCAATGCAGAAAAGCACTCTTATTTTTAGCGCGTAAAGGTTATTTAATGGACGCTGTTGTTACTATCGATCTGGATCAGCTGAAATCTTGGCTGGATGAATTACAGATTGCTTTCTATGAATGTGACTCTTGTCAGGCGTTACATTTACCTCATCTTCAATATATCAATGGTATTTTTGATGCTAAAATTGATGTGCTTGATGATGTGCTTGTTTTTACCGCTATTGCTGAATTAAAACCATCAGCGATAGTGCCTGTTATGGCAAATCTTAGTCAAATTAATGCAAGTTCCCTATTTATTAAGACGTTCCTAGAAATTAGCGATGAAAACTTACCGAAATTAGTTTTGAGCCAATCTTTACCTATTGCTGTGGGACTATCATTTAATCAGTTCGATCTGTTTTTACATAAGGCTGAAGAGCAGTCAGCAGAAGTGATCAGTGAGATCTTTAATAATGATTTTCTGTATGGCGAAAGACAAGAAAATGAAGAAGATGAAGATCTAGACATAACATCATCATCAACAGACTCTTCATATACTGTACATTAATTACTATCTATAACGGTCACAAAATCTTATGCAATGCGCACGCTCCAGTGCGGGTGATTGCCACTCTTGTGAGTGGCTTTCTCTTGCTTATTCCGAACAAATTAATCAAAAACAACATAATCTATTAGATCTATTGCCCAAAAACTACGCGTTTACTCAATTAGCGCCGGTAGAAAGCCAACAAGTTCAATTTCGTAATAAAGCGAAAATGGTGGTAAGTGGTAGTGTCGAAAAACCGATTTTAGGGTTACGTAAACCAGAGGGGGAAGGTGTTGATTTATGCCAATGCCCACTCTATCCCGCTTCCTTTGAACCGGTTTTCCCAATATTAAAAACCTTTATTGCCAAAGCAGGATTAGTGCCTTATAACGTGGAACGTCGTCGAGGCGAGCTAAAGTTTATTTTATTAACAGAAAGTCGCCACAATCACAGCATGATGCTACGTTTTGTGTTGCGCTCAGAAAAAAAACTGGCGCAACTTCGCCAAGCATTACCATGGTTACAGGCTCAATTACCCCAATTAGCCGTTATTTCGGTGAATATTCAACCTGTCCATATGGCGATATTGGAAGGTGAGCAAGAAATTGTATTAACAGAGAAAACCTTTTTAGATGAATATTTTAATGAGATTCCGTTACATATTCGCCCGAAAGGTTTTTTTCAAACCAATCCCGATGTTGCCGCGTCACTGTATGCAACGGCAGGGCATTGGGTCAAAGAGTTGCAGATAAACCGGTTATGGGATCTCTTTTGTGGCTCAGGGGGGTTTGGCTTACATTGCGCACAAAAAAACACGGAATTAACAGGCATTGAGATTAGTCCAGAAGCGATTGAATGTGCACGTTTATCCGCCAATGAATTAGGGTTAGAGCATGTAGAATTTCAAGCGCTGGACTCTACTGGTTTTGCTTTAGCAAAAGAGTCTGTTCCTGAATTAGTACTGGTTAATCCGCCACGACGAGGTATTGGCGAAACGTTATGCGACTATTTAAATAGTATGAAGCCTCGTTTTATCCTCTATTCCAGTTGTAATGCTCAAACGATGGCAAAAGATATACAACAACTTTCTCATTATCGTATCGATAGAGTACAACTGTTTGATATGTTCCCTCATACTGCTCATTATGAAGTGTTGACGCTCTTGGTTTTACAACAAAGTTAAACGCTCATTTAATCGCAATAACATATTATTGTCGTTAACGCTTGATAATTTTAACAGCACAACTTAATAACCCCCAAAGCGGTTGTTCAACTTTGGGGGTTAATTTTAAAGCAAAAAACGTGGTGTAATGATTTAAGTAGCACTAATCACGATGTTCAAAAGCTAAGGCTTTCTTCTCAATTAATCTCATTAACAGTGTCAGTATTCCATTGATAGCTAAATAAATAATGCCTGCAGCAACAAATACCATCACATCATAATTTTGCCCAAAGACTTGTCGGCTATAACCGGTTAGCTCAAGTAAAGTGATAGTGCTAGCAAGAGAAGTACTCTTGAAAATCAGCACCACTTCATTGGAATAAGAAGAAAGGGCGCGTTTAAAAGCATAAGGTAAGATGACATTCGCTGTTTGTAATGGCGACATACCTAAAGCTTGGCAGGATTGCCATTGTCCAGCAGGTATCGCCCTGACTGCACCGTGGAAAAGGAGTGTTGAATAAGCCGCACTATTTAATGCTAATGTCACCATGGCGCAAAACCAAGGTGTGGATAATAATTCCCACAACAGAGGATATTCTTTTAATGAGGGGAATTGTCCTGGTCCATAATAGATTAAGAAAAATTGTACCAACAAAGGTGTGCCAGTAAACAATGTAATATAGACTTTTACGATAGGTGAAATAACAGGGACTTTTAATGCCAAAATAAAAGTCATTAATACCGATAACGTAAAGGCGACGAAGAGCGCAACAAAAGTCAGTGATAAACTGGTCGGTAAGCCTGGTAAAATATCAACAATATAATCCCACATTATGAGGCACTCCGTTCAAATCGGGTCGTTCTCATCTCTAACCATTTCAGAATATATTGGCTGACTAATGTAATGGCTAAATAGATAAGTGCCACAATGCTATACCAAGTAAAAGGCTCTTGAGTACGATTGGCAATACTCTGGGTTTGTAGCATTAAATCATTAACGCTAATTAATGAGACTAAAGCGGTATCTTTTAAGAGCACTAACCACTGATTACCGAGTCCGGGTAACGCGTGACGCCACATTTGAGGCATGATAAAGCGGAAAAAAATGGTGATTTTTCCCATACCCAATGCCTGTCCTGCTTCCCACTGTCCGGTTGGCACGGCTTTTAATGCACCACGTAAAGTTTGTGAAGCGTAAGACGCATACAGAAGTGAAAGGGCGATAACACCACAATAGAAAGGTAAAGATTCAGTATCACCAAAGTCAAATTGTAAGGTGAAAGGACCTAATTCAATACCATCCATGAGCATCATGACACCTTGTAAGGTGCCATAATAGACAAAAAGAACCACCAGCATTTCTGGCAGTCCTCTAATTAGTGTTACCCAGCAAGTTCCTAGAAAAGCAAAGGCTTTCCACTTTGCGGATTCCCACGCAGTAAACAGCATGGCTAGAACTAATCCGATAATAAGAGCAGAAATAGCAAGTGTGACCGTAGTCACGGTCGCACCTGCTAGCGTTGTTATTTCATTCATTTATTAAGCTATTGTTGTTATTAACTATAATTATTCAAACCATTTTTTATAAATGACATCATAGGTGCCATCGGCTTTTACTTCAGATAATGCTTTGTTTAATTTATCTTGTAAATCAGCATTACCTTTTCTTACTGCAATAGCAAGGCCTGTACCAAAATAGTTAGGATCAGTGACCTTATCACCAACAATACCTAATTCAGGATTCTTTTTCAGCCATTCATTAACCACAGCGGTATCACCAAAGATAGCCTCGATACGACCATTTTTTAGGTCTAACACGGCATTTTGGTAACTGTCATAAGGCACCGTTTTCATCTCTTTATGTTGTTCATTGATGAATTTCTGATGGGTTGTTCCATTTTGGACACCAATTTGCTTGCCTTTTAAACTTGCAACATCGGAAATTTTACCTGTCACGGTGATAAAGACCGCTGAGTTGTCATAGTAAGAATCAGTAAAATCTACCTGTTTTTGACGCTCAGGCGTAATATCAATTCCCGCCATTAATGCGTCAAAACGACGGAATTTTAAGCTAGGAATTAAGCTATCAAATGATTGATTGGTAAAAGTACATTCAGCATTAATTTTTTCACACATGGCATTTGCTAAATCTACATCAAAACCAACGATTTGATTGTTTGCATCAATCATTTCAAATGGAGGATAAGTTGCCTCAGTAGCAAAACGAATAGTCTCTTTATCAGCCGCTGTTGCAGAAAGTGTAATACTGGTCAGAAGTGCTGCAAATAATATTTTTTTCATTGTCAGATCCCGATTTAGTGTGACAAGTAATTAGCAAAAGCTTCCGTTTGAGGGGCAGTGAAATGATGATTATCACCTTGCTCTATAATACGGCCGTTTTCCATATATACAACTTTGCTTGCGGCTTTGCGCGCAATTTCAACTTCATGGGTCACAATAACTTGTGTGATCCCTGTTTCAGAAAGCTCTTTTATGATATCAACAACTTGAGCCGTAATTTCTGGATCAAGTGCTGCCGTTGGTTCATCAAATAACAGTACCTGAGGCTCCATCATTAATGCTCTTGCAATGGCAACACGTTGCTGTTGTCCACCGGATAAATGCAGTGGAAAACGTTGTGCATAATCACTTAAACGTAAACGCTCAAGTAATTTCATCGCTTTTTCTTTAGCTTGCGGTTTTGCCAAGCCTAAAACACGACAAGGTGCTTCAATTAAATTATCAAGAACCGTTAAGTGTGGCCATAAATTATATTGCTGAAAAACCATGCCAACATTTTGGCGTAATGTACGAATCGCTTTCGCATTCGGTTGCTGGCCAAAATCAAAATGTAGACCAGCAATGTCTAATTCACCAGAACGAGGCATTTCTAATAAGTTTAGAACCCGCATTAGAGAGCTCTTACCCGCACCACTTGGTCCTAACAGAACCATTGTTTCACCAGCAGAACATTCTAGATTAATATCATAGAGTGCTTGGTGCGAACCGTAGAAACAATTTATATTTTTTAATTGAATACTCATGCGTTTTTTTTGAATAGTCATTAACTGTTTCAAATGATAAAACGATGAGAATAATTATGCAACTAATAGTGCATAAAAAATTGCTTTTTTTACTTAAAAATGGATATTAGGACGATTACTCGGGCTTTTTAGGTGAATTTTTATCCAATCTATAGGCGCAAGTTGAGATGGTTTGAGCCATACCTTTAAAAATAAATAAATGGGCTGGCATCATGGCAAACCAATAGAGTAAACCACTAAAACCAGCAGGATGCCACCAAGCACGGACATCTAATGAGCGTAGGTTACCACTATCGTGAATAGTAAAAGAGAGGCGCCCTAAACCGGGGGCTTTCATACCGAAGAGTAAAGTCAGTTGTTTTTCAGGCTCTAACTTTATTACCCGCCAACCATCAATCATATCACCTAGCGCTAGCGTTTCACGCTGAGGGCGTCCATAAGTGACTTTGTTGCCGACAAGATCATCTAATAAAGCACGTGTTTTCCATAATGCATTACCATAAAAATAACCTTGTTCACCACCAATTTGCTGAACGACATGCCAAAGTGCCGCCGCACTTGCTGGTGTTGACACTGTACATCCGGCATTTTTGGGATAATAGCCATAGCCGGGTTTCCAACGGTTACGTACTTCAGGAGAGTAACCCCAATCTTGATCATCTAAAGCCGCTTCTTCATCTGCGAGTGTTTCTCTGACTGCGTCATCAAAATAAATTAACTTTTGTGGGATCAGTTTGCGTAAAGAGGCATCTTTAGCGGGA
Organism: Proteus sp. HMSC14B05; assembly: GCF_001808035.1. Lineage (NCBI taxonomy): Bacteria > Pseudomonadati > Pseudomonadota > Gammaproteobacteria > Enterobacterales > Morganellaceae > Proteus > Proteus sp. HMSC14B05. Next base: position 28,013 of record NZ_KV791993.1, read on the forward strand.
AGATCGTATTTAAGCCCTTGGATAAGCTCCTTGGCGATTGAAGTGGGTACTGAAGTTATTAGGCTAATAAACCCAGCAGAAATAATACTGGCGGGGATCGGTAAAGGGATCAGTAATCGTTTTTTGCCGGAGATGTTAATAAAGCGCTCAAAAAGTGTTTGATAGCTAATATATTCAGGGCCACCGGCATCAAAAATGCGGTGTTGATGGGTTGGGTGATGAATAATTTCTGTTAAATAGTAAATTAAATTTTTTAACGCAATAGGGGATGATTTTGAACGCACCCAACGCGGCGGGGTTAATATCGGTAAGTTATATACCATATCTCGCATGATCTCAAAAGCGGCCGAACCGGGGCCGACAATCATAGAGGTGCGGATTTCTGTCACAGGAATAGAGCTGGTTCTAAGTACTTCTCCCGTGAGCTTGCGGGCAACAAGATGGGGAGAGTAGGGTTGATCTTTATGTTGGAGCGCACTTAAAAAAATAATTTGTTTAACGTCACTCTCTTCTAAAGCATCGACGACGTTCAATGCCGCTTGGCGCTCTTGTTCGATAAGGTTATGGGCATCTCCCATACTGTGCACAAGGTAATACACAATATCCGTATTACGGATGACATCTCGTAATGTTTTGGGATCGTGTAAATCAACAAATACACAGCGTGTATTTTGCCACCCTTGCGACATCATCCAATCGACTCTACGAGCTCCGGCGGTGACTTGATGGCCTTGTGCTATTAAGGCAGGAATAAGATTTTGTCCAATATGTCCACTGGCACCTAATACCAATACACGCTGTTGATTCATCGTTAACCCACTGTAAGAAAAGACGTAATAATACTATTGTTACAAAATTTTCTATGAAGTAAAGAACGCCATTAAGATTGGTGTGACCAAACTTAATACGAAACCATGCACAATTGCAGCAGGAACTATGGCAACCCCTCCACTGCGTTGTAATACAGGTAGCGTAAAGTCCATAGAAGTTGAACCACAAATACCTAATGCCGTATTTCTATAACGATTAACAATAATGGGGATTAGCATGATGGCGGCTAATTCACGCATTAAGTCATTAAAGAAAGCGGTACTACCAATTACCGGGCCAAACGCATCGGTTAATACGATCCCCGATAAAGAATACCAACCATAACCAGAGGCTATCGCTAATCCCATTTTTGTGGGTAATCCGAGTAAATAAGCCGCTAATGCACCACCTGCAAGGGCACTTATTGCCATCACTATTGCAATGGTAGTACCGCGACGATTAATTAAGATCTGCTTTGGACTCATGCCACTATTACGTAATTGTAGACCAACAAGCCATAATAAAAAGATAAGTGCGCCTTGGCTGGCTTGAGATGCATAACCAAAAATTGACCATCCGGTTAAACCGACAAAAAAACCTACTACCACTACACCACAAAGTTGTAGTGATTCGAGTACCATTTTGATACGTGAAGGGGGCTTAGCTTGTTTATGTGCAGGGACATGCCAAGGATCTTTTTTATCCAGCAACCATAAAAACAGCAGATTGGCACCAAAAGTACAGATAAAGAAGACACTGGCATAGGCAAGGATAGAAAATAAATTTTCACCAATATTATCTAACATGGCTAAGCTAACCCCCATTAAAAAGAGGATCACATAGACCATTGCACTAAGTAAACGGTTAGCCAATTGAAGCAAAGGGCGATTGTTTAACTTAATCAAATACCCTATAAACAGGGGCAATAGGATAATCAATAACCCTGATAGCATTTCTATTCCTTACTGTGTGTTGTCAAAATTATAAAATAAACTAATAACGCGAATTGTATTATAACATTTGCTAATAGTTATGTGGATATAGAAACCGCGATAAGTTGAAAATTTTTATTACAGAAGAAGAGCCTAGCACGATCTGATTAATATAGCCTTAATTGTTTGAAAAATGAGCTGATTAGTTATGTGTCGAATAGTTGAGTAAATTTTATTACGCTCATGAGGAACTGTGTTTTAATAAAAATAAGTCATTAAGTAAAATTATTATCAGAAAGCGTATAAAGTTGATAGAGATGCAATAGATGAACCATAACAACTGAGTTGCGACCTGAGAGGGAATTTATGTATTTAGAAAGAGTGGAAATAGCAGGATTTCGGGGGCTTAATCGCCTTTCTCTCCCCCTTGATATGAATACGGTTTTGGTTGGCGAAAATGCATGGGGTAAAACTTCATTACTTGATGCGTTAACCTTGAGTTTGGGGATCGAAACTTATCAATATGCTTTTACAGCAGAAGATTTTCATCGTTTACCTAATGAGCCAGAAAACAGTAAAAAAAACCTACAAATTATTCTGACTTTTACCGAATCACGTCCTGGTCGTCATCGCTCGTATCGTTTTCGTAAATTAGCACCCGTATGGATAGCTAATGGGGACGCTCGTAAGCATATTTATTACCGTATTAGTGCAGAATTAGATGAGCAGCAAAATGTCAAAACCTTTCGTTATTTTCTGGATAAAGAAGGTAAACAGATCCGTTTAGCGAATGGACAGACCAAAGCGATTATTGCTGAAATTGTGCGCCTTTATCCAGTATTGCGTTTACAGGATGCGCGTTTTATACCTAATTTAACAACAGAAGTTATTGACCCTCATAACGAGCCTCGTCGTGAAGCATTTAATAATAAGATGAGTGAATTAACGAAAGCATTAATTAATAACCCAGACAATTTATCAGATGAAGATTTACGTGAAGGGTTAGATGCAATGCAGCAGTTATTAGGACACTATTTTGCTGATCACGGTGCGCTACTGTTTAAATCTCATTTGAAACATCGCAAAGTCAGTGAGCCACATATTCGAGGATGGCATGCACTAGAAAATATTAATAAGATTTTAGCGAAACCTAATCAGCGCAATATCCGCTTAATTATTTTAGGTATGTTCTCTTCTATTCTACAGTCACGAGGCAGTGTCGAACTTGATCCTTATGCAAGACCGATAGTGATTGTAGAAAACCCTGAAACTCGCTTACACCCTATTATGCTTTCTGTGGCATGGGGATTATTAAATCTCTTTTCTTTGCAACGCATTACGACAACTAATTCAGGGGAGTTACTCTCCTTAGCACCACTACAAAGTGTTTGTCGATTAGTACGTGATACAGATAAAGTTGCCGCTTATCGACTTGGCGACAAACAACTTCATGCAGAAGAAGAGCGTCGTATCTCTTTTCATATTCGTTATAACCGACCTTCTGCACTCTTTGCTCGTTGTTGGTTATTGGTCGAAGGGGAAACGGAAATCTGGCTAATGAACGAATTAGCCAGACAATGTAACTACTTCTTTGAATCTGAAGGGATCAAAGTCATTGAGTTTGCGCAGTGCGGACTTAAGCCACTGTTAAAGTATGCTACCTATATGGGTATAGAATGGCATACGTTGGTTGATGGCGATGAGGCGGGTAAAAAATACGCCGCCACCGTTAAAGAATTTGCCGCAAAAAGAAATGATGCGGAGCGTGACCGATTAACACGGTTGCCAGCATTAGATATGGAACACTATTTATATAAAGAAGGTTTTCGCAATGTCTATCATGAGGTTGCGGGTGTTCCTGATAATGAAAAATGGCCAGTAAGACGTGTGATCATAAAAGCGATACAACGTTCATCAAAGCCTGATCTTGCCTTAACGGTTGCTAATAATGCTGCACAACGAGGTATTGATGCTATTCCTACTTTATTAAAGGTGATGTTTTCTCGGGTAGCATGGCTTGCGAGAGGAAAAGCCAATTAAGTCATTTTTCTATGCTTCTATTTATAGGGGCATAGATATCTTATTGTGTTTTTATTATCGAAAAAGTTAAGGGTGATTTTAGGTTATTACCAACAGGACTTTATTTTTTATTTCACTCTTATTGTATAAGAAGGATATTTCATGGCTTTTTTCCTAACTAAAAAGCAAGGGAAGATTATAGCTGCTATTTTGATTTTTATTGCCATAGGCTTATTTTTTTTCTGGCCGAAAGAGCATTTACCTAGTTATCAAACACAAAAAATTACTCGTGGGGAGCTTTCCAAAGAAGTCACAGCAACGGGCAAATTAGATGCGGTACGTAAAGTCGATGTTGGTGCGCAGGTGAGTGGTCAGCTACAAACCTTATATGTAAAAGAAGGGGATGTAGTAAAAAAAGGCGATCTGCTGGCGATTATTGATCCGAAAAAAGCACAAAATGAGGTCGCGGAATCTCAAGAAACTAATAATGAACTGACGGCTAATTTACAGCAAGCTAAAGCCGAATTACGTTTGGCGCAATTGACTTATCAACGTCAATTAAAGCTGATTGGCACACATGTTATAGCCCAAGAAGAGCTTGATCGCACTAAAACAGACGTTGAAGTCAAAAAAGCGCGAGTGGCGACTTATGAAGCACAAATTAGAAAAAATCAGGCAACACTGGATACCGCAAGAACTAATTTGCAATATACCCGTATTACTGCGCCGATGGATGGTGTGGTCACTTTTATCAAAACCCTTGAAGGGCAGACAGTCATTGCAGCTCAAGAAGCACCAACCATATTAACATTAGCTGATTTAGATACCATGTTAGTAAAAGCCGAAGTTTCTGAGGCGGATGTTATCTATTTAAAACCCGATCTTAAAGCCTCTTTTACTGTGTTAGGAGCACCAGACAAAGCCTTCAATGGTAAGTTAAAAGATATTTTACCTACACCTGAAAAAATCAATGATGCGATTTTTTACTATGCACGTTTTGAAGTCCCCAATGAACAACATTTGTTGCGTTTACAAATGACAGCACAAGTTAAAATTCTCCTTGAGCATAAAAAAGATATTCTCTTAGTGCCATTGTCAGCATTAGGGGAAGATGTAGGCATAAATGAATATCAAGTAGAGGTTCTCGTCAATGGGTAGCCTGAAAAACGCGTAGTTAAAATCGGTATTCGTACAGATGTTTATGCAGAAGTCATTAGTGGATTAAATGAAAATGATGACGTGATCCTCGGTGAGATTGCAGGAGAGTCATAATGTCTGCATTACTAGAGCTCAACAACGTAAGCCGTTTATATACCAATGGTGAAGAAGACACGGTGGTCCTAGATCAGATTTCACTGACGATTAATGCTGGGGAAATGGTCGCGATTATTGGTGCATCAGGCTCTGGGAAATCAACGCTAATGAACATATTAGGTTGCCTAGATAAGCCAAGCAGCGGTGAATATAAAGTGGCTGGGCAATGTGTGGCAGATATGGAAAGTGACCAACTGGCTGCGCTACGTCGTGAACATTTTGGCTTTATTTTTCAACGCTACCATTTGATGGCGCATTTAACTGCTGAGCAAAATGTGGAGATCCCCGCCATATATGCAGGTAAAAGTACAGAGCAAAGAAAAGAGCGCGCCCGTGCGCTATTAACTCGCCTTGGTTTAGTAGAGCGTATTCACTATCGACCAAGTCAGCTTTCCGGAGGTCAACAGCAAAGAGTCAGTATTGCCCGTGCATTAATGAATGGCGGAGAAGTGATCCTCGCCGATGAGCCAACGGGGGCATTAGATAGCCAATCGGGTAAAGAGGTAATGGCTATCTTAAAGCAATTAAATCAACAAGGGCATACGGTGATTATTGTCACTCACGATCCATTAATTGCCCAACAAGCCGATCGTATTATTGAAATTAAAGATGGTCAAATTATTAGCGATAATAATAATCACCATTCTGTACCAGTGAAAAAGGCACCACTTGCGATCCAAACCGCCTCTTATTTTCATCAAGTCATTGGGCGTTTTACGCAGGCATTAAACATGGCTTGGCGAGCAATGGTGGTGAATAAAATTCGTACCTTGCTAACAATGTTGGGGATCATTATTGGCATTGCCTCTGTTGTCACCATTATTGTTATTGGTGATGCTGCCAAAGATAGGGTCTTAGCAGATATAAAAGCGATTGGCGCCAATACCATTGATATCTATCCGGGTAAGGAGCTTGGTAGTGATTCACCAGAAGATAAACAATCCTTAACCATTCAAGATGTTGATGCGTTAAAACAGCAATCTTATATACAATCAGTGACACCACAGATTTACTTTAGCTCTCGATTACGTCGTGGTAATCAAGATGCGCCGGCAACAGTTTCTGGTGTTAACGAGGATTATTTTTCAGTGTATGCGTTGAAATTTGCACAGGGGAGCACTTTTACGCCTGATATGATCCATCGCCAAGCGCAAGTAGTCGTTATTGATGAAAATACTCGTCATCGTTTTTTCCCGAATAAACAAGCGGTGATTGGCGAGCAAATTATTATCCGTAATATTCCTTCTACTATCATAGGGGTGGTTGCAGAGCAAAAATCCACTTTTGGTGATAATAAGTCATTACGTGTCTGGGTGCCTTACAGTACGCTAAGTAGTCGAATTTATAACCGTAGTTATTTAGATAACATCACGGTAAAAGTAAAAGAGGGCTATGATGCGAGTGTTGCTGAGCAACAAATTCTCCGCTTATTAACGATCCGACATGGTAAAAAAGATATTTTTACTTATAACATTGATAGTTTTATTAAAGCGGCTGAAAAAACCACGCAAACTATGCAACTGTTTTTAACCTTGGTGGCGGTTATTTCGCTGGTGGTAGGCGGCATCGGCGTGATGAATATCATGTTGGTTTCTGTTACAGAAAGAACTCGAGAAATTGGTATTCGTATGGCAGTAGGCGCACGAGCCAGCGATGTTATGCAACAATTTTTAATTGAGTCAGTACTGGTGTGTTTGGTGGGAGGATTATTAGGTATTAGCCTTTCATTTGCGATTGCTATGTTTGCCAGCATGATGCTACCCAATTGGCATTTTGTTTTCCAGCCCACGGCACTGATAAGTGCTTTTGCTTGCTCTACAGCAATTGGGGTTATTTTTGGTTTTTTACCGGCGAGAAATGCGGCCAAAATGAACCCTATTGATGCCTTAGCGAGAGAGTAAAATAGCGGTAGACTATAAAAGATCCAAAGCCCTATCTTTCAAAAGATAAGGGCTTTTATTGGTATGATAATGTGAGCGTCATTTTCTGTTTAAAGTGTGAAAATGGACGAAATAAGGGGCGATAGCGGATAAAATATTATCCACATTATACTTACTTAACCATTATTCGATAATAGGAATGATAAGATCAGCATGATCCCCTTTAGGTCCTTTTATTGTGCTATAATTAACTTTCTGACCCGCTTTCAGTGTGCGGTAGCCTTCCATTCTTATTGATGAATAATGGGCAAAAATATCTTCGCCACCTGCGGCAGGGGTAATGAAACCAAAACCCTTAGCGTTGTTAAACCACTTAACTGTACCTGTCTCCATACTTAGCTTCTCTCATATACTTGTCTTTATTTACTTAACATTACTTTCAGTATATTTACTGAGCTGTTCATAAAACATACTCTAATTAATTGTTTCAATCGTCAAGGGGGAGATGAGCAAGAAAATGTTCCGAGTAGGTGAAACTTTGATGTAGCTAACGCTTTGTTATTTATTTTGGTAGAAAAAGAGTTAATAAAAAACCGTTGATAGGCAGACTTTCCTATGAGATGGTAAACTGAATGTCATAGTGAGTCGTGACGTTTAACAAACCAATGAGTAACACATAACAATGGGTCAGTTTGATTTTTTAACAGAAACCACACTAGGGGAGAAGGTCTCTCAGTTAAATGAGCCACCTGCGATGTATAAGGTGATCTTGAATAATGATGATTACACCCCCATGGATTTTGTTGTAGAAGTATTAACAATGTATTTTTTTCTTAACGAAGAAAAAGCCACACAAATTATGTTGGACGTTCATCATAAAGGGAAGGGAGTGTGTGGTGTCTATAGTGCGGATATCGCTGAAACTAAAGTTGCACAAGTGAATCAATACGCCAGAGAAAATGGCCATCCACTTTTGTGTACACTGGAAAAAGCGTAGTCCGGTGAGTCTTTTAAGGAGGAGGTGCTTATGCTTAATCACGAATTAGAGCTTAGTCTTAACATTGCATTCGCGAAAGCCCGTGATAACAGACACGAATTTATGACTGTAGAGCACCTGTTGCTGGCGCTATTAAGTAACAAATCGGCGCGTGAAGCATTGGAAGCTTGTAAAGTCGATTTAGCAGTCTTACGCGAAGAGCTTGAAATCTTTATTCGTAAAACGACACCTATTTTACCCGAGCATGTCGATAGAGAAACACAGCCAACCTTGAGTTTCCAACGTGTATTACAACGTGCTGTGTTCCATGTGCAATCTTCAGGTAAAAATGAAGTTTCCGGTGCCAATGTGCTAGTGGCGATTTTTAGTGAGCAAGAGTCTCACGCCGCTTATCTACTACGTAAACATGATGTTAGCCGTCTTGATGTGGTTAATTTTATCTCTCATGGCATTTTAAAAGATGATCAACAAAACAGTGATGATCAGTCTGATATGGGCGATATAAATGCACAATCTCAACAAGAGATGCCACAAGGCGATGATCGCATGGATAATTTTACCACTAACTTAAACCAGTTGGCGCGTCAGGGTAAAATTGATCCACTTATCGGCCGTCAAGCGGAATTAGAAAGAACGATACAAGTCTTATGTCGTCGACGTAAAAATAACCCATTACTGGTCGGTGAATCGGGTGTCGGTAAAACGGCAATTGCAGAAGGGCTCGCATGGCGTATTGAACAAAATGATGTGCCTGATGTGATGAAAGGCTGTACGCTCTATTCGCTTGATATTGGATCTTTATTAGCAGGAACCAAATATCGTGGTGATTTCGAAAAACGCTTTAAAGCGTTATTGAAAACACTTGAAAAAGATGAAAAAAGTATCTTATTTATCGATGAAATTCATACCATCATTGGTGCTGGTGCCGCCTCTGGTGGGCAAGTTGATGCCGCTAACTTAATTAAACCACTATTATCAAGTGGTCGTATTCGTGTGATTGGTTCAACCACTTATCAAGAATTTAGTCAGATCTTTGAAAAAGATCGCGCCTTGGCTCGTCGTTTCCAAAAAATTGATGTAATTGAGCCTTCGGCAGATGAAACTGTATTAATTATTAAGGGATTGCGTCAGAAGTATGAAGCACATCACGATGTGCGTTATACCAATAAGGCAATTCAGGCAGCTGTTGATTTATCAGTTAAATACATTACTGATAGACACCTTCCTGATAAAGCCATTGATGTTATTGATGAAGCCGGTGCGAAAACCCGTTTAATTGCACCAAGTAAACGTAAAAAGACGATTAATGTCTCTGATATTGAATCGGTAGTAGCAAAAATTGCCCGTATTCCAGAAAAAACGGTTTCTAGCAGTGATAAGTCAATGCTAAAAAATCTGGATAACCAATTGAAAATGTTGGTGTTCGGTCAAGATCAAGCCATTCATGCCTTGGCTGAATCTATCAAAATGAGCCGAGCAGGTTTAGGGCAAGAGAATAAGCCGGTTGGCTCTTTCTTATTTGCCGGACCAACTGGGGTGGGTAAAACAGAAGTAACGGTCCAGTTGGCGAAAGCGCTTAATATTAAGCTACTGCGCTTTGATATGTCTGAATATATGGAACGACATACGGTAAGCCGTTTAATTGGGGCACCTCCTGGTTATGTTGGTTTTGATCAAGGTGGATTACTCACAGATGCGGTGATTAAAAACCCTTATTCTGTAGTGTTACTTGATGAGATTGAAAAAGCACATCCTGATGTGTTTAACATTCTGCTACAAGTGATGGATAACGGAACACTTACTGATAATAATGGCCGTAAAGCTGATTTTCGTAATGTGATTTTGGTGATGACAACCAATGCGGGTGTTCATGAAACGCAACGTAAATCGATAGGGTTTACTGAACAAGATCATAGCACTGATGCCATGGTTGAAATCAAAAAAGCGTTTTCCCCAGAGTTTCGTAACCGTTTGGATGGCATTATTTGGTTTAATGCGCTATCAGCCGATATTATTGCTATGGTGGTTGATAAATTTATTGTCGAGTTACAAGCTCAATTGGATGATAAAGGGGTATCGCTAGAGGTAAGTCAAGAAGCTCGCCAATGGCTAAGTGATAAAGGTTACGATAAAGCAATGGGAGCAAGACCTATGGCTCGCGTAATTCAAGAAAATCTGAAAAAACCATTAGCCAATGAAATTCTGTTTGGCTCGTTAGTTAATGGCGGCTCGGTTTCTGTGACCTTAAATGACCAAGAAAATAAATTACAGTACCAATTTACTAGCCAAGAAAAATTGGCTAAAAAAGAAGATACCGTTATTTAATAATAGCGGTTTATCTTAGGCTAAAAAGCAGACACCACAGGTCAGCATCAATTCATGCTTTGCCTGTGGTGTTTTTTTTCACCCGAAATGATGATATTGCGGGAGAGAATGGATTGGGATCAACGGCTACGGAAGATGATACGGCCTTTGCTCAGGTCATATGGGGTCAGCTCAACGGTAACCTTGTCGCCTGTCAGGATACGAATATAGTTTTTACGCATTTTTCCTGAAATATGAGCGGTAACGACGTGTCCGTTTTCTAATTCTACACGGAACATCGTGTTTGGCAGAGTATCCAGTACAGTGCCTTGCATTTCAATGTTGTCTTCTTTGGCCATCTAATCCTCTAAGTTTTAATAACCATATTTTTTAAACGGCAAGATAATGCCGAAAATATTGTCCTATGTAAAGGAATGTTATTGGTTAACAAAGATGTTTGCTTTGCTAACAAGTTAATATTCCTTACCGTTACTTGTGTTTTAGTTGCTGAAAAACAAGGTTAATAACACAAGTCATAATTCTTTATTGTGCGGTATTTATTGCAATAAAATAACAACATCCAAACCACACTTTGGATGTGCAAGATGCATTTTTGTATAGACCACAGCAGTGAAATTCTATTTAAAATCTGATGGGCTTTACAAAAACGAGTGGTGATTATAATTCCAACGATTGCTGATACCAACACTTTTTATCAATAATCACCTTTTTCCAACGAGATAGCGCCTCTAAATAGCGATCTCTGGCAATTTCTATCGCACCTAATGCTGCCGTATGAGAGTTTAACACTTGGCAATCAAATAGTTGACCCCCATAACGCAGAAAATGGTTATAAAAAGCAACAAAGGCACATTTAGAAGCATTATTTCGACGACTAAACATTGATTCACCGCAGAAAACGGCACCAACGTTAACCCCATATAAACCACCGACCAATTCGTCGCCCTCCCAAACTTCTACAGAATGGGCTTCTCCTTGTTGGTGCAATGCCCGATAGCCGGTTTTTATATCAGGGCCTATCCAAGTTCCCTCATCACGTACACTACAGGCCTCAATGACATCAGAGAATGCCTGATTTAAGGTGATGGTATAAGGCGCTTGGCGTAAAAACTTACGTAACGTACGACCAATATGCAATGTTCCTGCGGGTAAGACGGCTCGGGGATCGGGTGACCACCATAACGGCGTTTCATGGGGTGTATACCAAGGGAAAATCCCCGTTTGATAAGCCTCTTTCAAACGAGCAGGGGAAATATCGCCGCCAATTGCCAATAACCCACTTGGCTCTTTTAAAGCCAAATGGGGGGCAGGAAAAGTCACATCGTGTTCATCTAATTGAAACAACGGCATATTACGCCTCATCATGTGGCATTAACAATGCTTGTCTTTGATGAAATTTAGCATACTGACCTTGCTGTTGTAATAACTGACGATGCGTGCCGGTTTCGACAATATGACCGCCATCCATCACACAAATTTTATCCATTTTATCTAGCCCAGAAAGTCGGTGGGTGATCATTAATACCGCTTTTCCTTGGCAATGTTGCTGTAATAGCGCGAGGATCTGTTGCTCTGTATCTGCATCAAGACCTTCTGTTGGCTCATCAAGTAAAATTAGTGGTGCATTATGGAGTATGGCTCTTGCCAGCCCTAAACGTCGTTGTTCGCCTCCAGAAAGCTGTCTTCCACCATCACCCATCCATGCATTTAAACCTTCATCATTTTCGACCAGTTGTTCAAGACCCACTTGGCGGAGAACATGAGTAAGCTCTTCATCTGTCGCATCTTCTTTTGCCATAATTAAGTTCTCTCTTAAAGTATGGCTAAAAACATGCACACGTTGAGGTACAACAGACATCATTGAACGTAATGTCGCTTCATCATAATCAGCAAGAGATAAATGATTTAATGTGATCACGCCCTGAGAGGGGTCGAACGCGCGATTGACTAATTGTAAGAGTGTTGATTTACCACAACCCGTTTTACCCAGTAATGCCACATGTTGTCCTGCTTCAATGGTGAGATCAACATGATTGATCACAGGCATGGGTTGATTAGGATAGGTAAAGCAGACATCCCGTAGTGTTAATGAGGCGCTCGGTTTTATCTCTCCCCCTTGGGCTGGGAAGGTGACATCGGGTTGTTGCTCAATTAAATGCGTAATACGCGTAGCCGATGTCATGACTTGCCCTAAATGTTGAAATGCGACAGTCACCGGGCCGAGCGATTCAAATGCCGCTAATGCACAGAAAGTAAAGAGAGCGATGAGTGCTTCTGGCATAAAGTGGGCATCAATACCATCGGCAGCTAACCATAAAATCAGTGTGGCGGTTAATCCCGAGGCCAAAATCATTAGCGATTGAGATAAACCAGTTAAGTTAGCTTGTTGTGCTTGACGGCGCAGCCAGCGTGCTTCAAGTTGCGCTAAATTTTGTCTAAAGCGGGGAAGGGCGCCAAAAATTGTTAATTCAGCTTGCCCTTGTAACATACTGGTGAGTACGGTGCGATATTGCCCTCTTAGATCTGTGAGATCACGACCAATGGGCTTTCCGGCATAATAAAATACAAAAGGTAATACCACCAGCAGGGTGAGCATAATACCGCCTAGCGTATTTGCTAAGCGAGCATCAATAAGCCCAAGCCCAAACATAATGGTCATGATAACCACAAAGGCGGCAATTATCGGTGAGATCACCCGGATATAAAGGTGATCTAAGGTTTCAACATCAGCCACTAAACGGTTAAGTAATTCACCTTGACGAAAACGGGCGATCCCCCCAGGAGAGAGCGGTAAAATTTTCTTAAAAGTGAAAACACGCAAGTGTGAGAGTACACGAAAGGTGGCATCATGGCTGACAAGACGCTCAAAATAACGCCCCGCAGTACGAAATATTGCCGCACCTCGTACCCCAGCGGCGGGTAACATATAGTTAAAACTATAAATGCCCGCAAAACCCGCTAATGACGTGCCCGCTAAGAACCAGCCAGAAAGTGTTAAAAGGCCAATACTGGCTAACAATGTTAAAATTGCCAACAAAATACCCAGTAACAGCATAAACCAGTGACGACGGTATAACGCGAGAAAAGGAAGCAGTACTCTCATGATCAAAGTTCCTCTTTACGATGAGCAAGAAGACGAGCAAAGGCACCATGTTGTTGACTGAGTGACTGATAAGTCCCAGTTTCAATGATTTGCCCTTTTTCCATTACCCAAATCTGATCATATTCCATCGTTTCTTCTAATAAGTGGGTAATCAACAGCGTCGTTTGATGTAATGAAGCTTCATTAAGCGCTTGCATAACGCGCTGTTCACTGTGAGAGTCTAAACTTGCTGCTGGCTCATCTAATAATAAAAAGTGACAAGGTGATAACAGGGCGCGAGCTACCGCAATACGTTGGGCTTGACCAACAGAAAGACGGGCAGCATTATCACCAATAATGGTGTTTAAACCATCCGGTAATTCGTTAATAAAATCACTTACATAAGCTTTTTCAATAGCTTGATTTATCTTCGCTTCACTGGCGTTCGGATCACTTAAACGAATATTATCCAGCAGGGTTTGCTCTGGTAAGTTAGGGTTTTGTCCCACCCAGCTGATACATTGTCGCCATGCCTGTGGAGAGAGTTGAGTTAACTCAACACCATTGACGGTTAACGAGCCACGATAAGGTAAAAAACCTAACAATACATTAAGTAATGAGCTCTTGCCTGCGCCACTTTGCCCGACCAGTGCAATACGCTGTTTGGGATGAATGGTAAAATTAAGAGGGCCTGCCAGTTTGGCTCCTTGATGTGACAAAATTTCTAATTGTTGGGCAACTATTTCAATACCTTGGTCGGTATTAATAGTTTGATTACCCGTAGGTTGGGGCTGTTCACTTTCGGCTTCTAAAAACTCAACCAAGGAGCCAGCTGCACCTACCGCCTGTGCTTTAGCATGATAATAGGTGCCTAAGTCGCGTAATGGTTGGAAAAACTCAGGGGCAAGGATCAGGGCTAAAAAACCAGAAAATAACGTCCCGCCTAACCCATAATCACCAAAGCTCAATTCTCCAAGATAGGAAAAACCAAAATAGACCGCGACGACCGCAATGGATACGGCGGTAAAGAATTCTAATACGCCAGAAGAGAGAAATGCCATACGTAGCACTTCCATGGTTCGCTTACGAAAGTCTTCCGTTGCATCCGTTATCTGTTTTACTTCTGCATCACCACGGTTGAATAGGCGCAATGTATCCAAACCACGTAATCTATCAAGGAAGTTGCCACTTAAGCGACCTAAGGCAAGAAAATTACGCCGGTTAGCATCTGCTGCGCCTAAGCCAACTAACGCCATAAATAAAGGAATAAGAGGGGCTGTGACAAAAAGAATTAATCCTGCGGCCCAATTAATAGGAAAAATGGTAATAAGAATAAGCAAAGGTACAATAGAGGCGAGATACATTTGCGGTAGATAACGCGCATAGTAATCTTGCATATCTTCTATTTGTTCTAGAATAATCGTTGCCCAACTTCCTGCGGGCTTGCCTTTGACCCATACAGGGCCTAGCGCTTCAAGTCTATCAAGTACTATTTTGCGAATTTGCTGTCTGACCGCCATACCACAGCGATAGCCTACACGTTCGCGTATCGCCATCACGACAGCGCGTAAAATAAAGATGCTGATAAGGATAAGGAAAGTAGTCGTATGTGTATCACGACTTAGCCCATCCATAATGAACGCTTGTAGTAGAATGGCTAATAACCATGCTTGCGCAATAATTAATAAACCACTGACTACCCCTAAAATCATTGATAGCCGTAACCAACGGCGGGCTGGAGCACTTTGCTGTTTCAGCCATCGAACCAATTCATTTTGTTTAGTTTTATCCATGAGAAAAGATTCAAATCTGCAGGTGAGATACAAAGTATCAAAAACGCCAAGAATAATAATGATTACTCTTTAACGACCAAGCTAGTATGTTACATGGTAAAAGGCGCTACTGAAATAGCGCCTTGAAAGGAAGTGAGGATTTTAGTTAGATTTTAGTGCGTCTAAGTAACGTTCTGCATCTAAAGCAGCCATACAACCTGTACCAGCTGAGGTAATGGCTTGACGATAAATATGATCCATTACATCACCTGCGGCAAAAACACCTTCAATAGATGTTTGGGTAGCATTGCCTTGCGTACCGGATTGAACTTTAATGTAACCGTTATCTAAGGCTAATTGATCTTCAAAAATTGCCGTGTTAGGGCTATGACCAATAGCAATAAAGACGCCCATGACCTCTAGCTCTTCGGTTTTATCACTTTTCGTATCTTTTAAGCGCACTTTAGTGACACCCATATCATCACCTAACACTTCATCTAAGGTACGATCGGTATGCAAAATGATATTGCCACTGTTAACTTTGTCCATTAAACGGTCAATTAAGATTTTTTCAGAGCGGAATGAATCGCGACGGTGGATTAGGTGCACTTCTGAGGCGATATTTGCTAAATACAGTGCTTCTTCTACGGCAGTATTACCGCCACCGACAACAGCAACTTTCTGGTTACGATAGAAAAAGCCATCACAGGTTGCACAGGCAGAAACACCACGGCCTTTAAATGCTTCTTCAGAAGGTAAACCGATATAACGTGCTGATGCCCCTGTTGCAATGATCAAGGCATCACAAGTATATTCTTGTTCATCACCAAATAGGCGGAAAGGTCGGTTTTTCAGATCGACTTTGTTGATATGGTCAGAGATAATCTCGGTATTAAATTTTTCAGCGTGCTGAAACATGCGATCCATTAAACCAGGACCAGTTAATCCTTCAGGGTCGCCAGGCCAGTTTTCAACTTCAGTTGTGGTAGTGAGCTGTCCTCCTTTTTCAACACCCGTAATCAGCACGGGTTCTAGGTTAGCTCGTGCTGCATAAACTGCTGCAGTATAGCCGGCAGGACCTGAACCTAAAATAATAAGTTTGCTATGTTTGATGGTGCTCATGGATACCTCATCTTTGATTAGGCTTGATGCGAATTGAGCGATTGTAGGAGAAATAAGACGTTAAAAAAAGCCAAGAAAGGGAAATAGCGATAATATTTTAACTATTTTAGCAATAGTTAATAGTAATATAGTTTAATAATTATAGAGTTATATTGCGTTAACATCATCGAATTAACCTGAAACATTTTGCTTTACAATTGCTGTTTATCTTGCATATATAGACAATAACATAGCGCCTTGTTCTGATTTTTGTTCATTTGCTTTGACAATCCGCTGTACATTTGCGAAAACATGACTGTAAAAGATAATTATCCTCAGACGTAATAGGTATTATTTTTAGACAGACAGGGCATAGGATAGTGCTTTTGCAAGATGAATAGATAAAAATTTGGATAAAATGATTGTTTTATCCGGCATTAAATAAAAATAGATTGGTAGTTTGCTCTGACCGTTTGATACCGAGGTCTCAATATGATGCTGAAGGTGTACAGGTATGGGTATAGGAAAATAAAGTAAGAGAAAAAGAGAAAGAGAGTATAGAGATGATTGATAATAAAAAACGTCCGGGTAAAGATCTTGATAGAATAGACCGGAATATTCTAAATGAGCTTCAGAAAGATGGTCGTATCTCAAACGTTGAGCTGTCTAAACGCGTTGGTTTATCACCAACTCCATGTTTAGAGCGTGTACGCCGATTAGAACGCCAAGGATTTATTTCTGGTTATACTGCGCTATTAAACCCCCATTACCTAGATGCATCTCTGTTGGTATTTGTGGAAATCACATTAAACCGTGGTGCGCCAGATGTCTTTGAACAATTTAATATGGCTGTTCAAAAACTTGAAGAGATCCAAGAATGTCATTTAGTTTCTGGTGACTTTGACTATCTGTTGAAAACTCGTGTACCTGATATGTCTGCTTATCGTAAATTATTAGGCGAAACGCTATTACGTCTTCCTGGTGTAAACGACACCCGCACTTATGTGGTGATGGAAGAAGTAAAACAAAGCAATCGCCTAGTGATTAAAACACGCTAAGCCTGCTAATAGGTTAGTGCAAAACAGGATAAAGTTAGGTACACTCCTGTTTATGTATACAGTTTCAACGCTGGGTTATCTCAGCGTTGTTCCGTTTAAACCTTAAGTGAAACCTGGAGAGCCCTCTTTGAGCCAGGAATATACAGAAGATAAAAATATTCGTTTTACTAAGATAAGTAACCGCCGTCGTATTTGGGAAGCCCTTCTTATTTTGATAGGCATTGGTGCTATCTTTTTAATGATTTCTTTACTGAGCTTCCATCCAGCCGATCCGAGTTGGTCACAAACCACGTGGAATGAACCTATTCAAAACTTAGGTGGCAATATTGGTGCATGGCTTGCTGATATCCTTTTTTCAGCATTTGGCTTGCTCGCTTATGCAATCCCTATTGTGGTGGTATTTGGTTGCTGGAATGCATTACGTCATCAAAAAAATCGTGAGTACACAGATTTTTTCTCCCTTGCATTACGTACAATTGGTGCCTTGGCTCTGGTTCTTACATCTTGTGCGTTAGCTGATCTTAATTTTGATGATATCTACAATTTTAGCTCTGGTGGGGTGATTGGTAGCTTATTTAGCAAGGCATTGCTACCTTGGTTTAATATGCTAGGTGCAACACTGGCGCTACTATCGGTATGGGCGATAGGCTTTACGCTATTTACTGGCTGGTCATGGCTGACGATTACCGAAAAGATTGGTGCGGTTATCTTAGGTGCGGTTGCTTTTATTACTAATCGTGGTCAAAAAGATATTGACTATGATGATTATGAAGAACCCGCCGATCCTGCTCAGGCAGATCCTGAGGCGCTGGTGGATAACAACACCCAGCCAGAACATCAACTTTCTGCGCAAATAGAACCAGATAGTGATGATATTCTCTTTTCTGCACCTTCCGCCCTTGAGTTAGCGCGTCAGCAAGAAATGGCGATCACGCCACAACATGATGATATAACTGAAACTTCAGAAGTTGCTAGCGGATCTGCAACCCCAACGATTTCAGCCACAGAGACAGTTATCGCTGAGGCGCACGAGAGCAAAGAGCGGGCAGAGCATATTGTTGATAATCAACAACCGACGCATGCCACAACCCATGATGCAGAAGTAACACCGCCATCCATTATGGCTACTCATGACGCTAGCCCAGTCACTGAGCCTGAACCTGAACACTATCGCTTTGAAATACCATCGGCATTTCTTAAGCAACAAGCGCATTCCTCTGACTCTATGGCAGACAATGGTGTCGTGACAGAAGAAGTACCGACAACCATGCCATTGACGGAAAACAAACCTATTGAGATAAACGAAGCGCCAATTGTCTCGCAAAAAACAGCGGCGGATAATAGCGACCATAGTGCATCATTATTTACGCCATCTGCTACATCAGCTACATCAACAGATAGCAATTCAGCTTCATTAACTCAAACAGCCGCCGGTGTTGCCAGTGTGGCAACAGCAGCAATAGTCAGTCACGGTGCACAAGTTAAACAAGGATTAGGGCCTGAATTACCTCGACCAAATCCGGTACGATTACCAACGCGTCGAGAGCTTTATGGTATTCGTATCCCATCACAACGTGAGGCGGAATTACGCCGCCGTGAAGAAGCGCTTCAACAAGATCATGAAGACGATTTAGCGGATATACAAGAGCAGGCTAATTTCGAACAATCGTTACGTCAGCAATTTCTTGAGCAACAACGTGAGCGCTATGGTGAGGATACATCAGCAACACAAAATGTTGAGCCAACCATCACGATGTCATCAGCGACATCTAGCTCGCAGTCAACCTATGACGAGTATGACGAGTCTGATAATCAACCTTTCATTGATACCCATACCTTTTCTGCGCAAGAAACAGAAGAGGAGAGTGATGAGTATGAACAACACCTCGCTGAGCAGTTTAAGCAACAACTGCAAGAACGCTACGGTGAGGATGTTTTACAGGATGAAGATGACGAGGTATTGCCATCACTCACGACTGGATCATCCGAAACGTCATCCTCGGCACAAGGATATCATCCCCATATTCAGCACTCTTTTGCGGCTCAATCTACCCCTGTTACTCAACAGACTGATAACAGCACTCTTTATCCTAACAGTGATGCATTCTTACAAGTATCACCTCGTGATGATGAAGAAGAGGAATACACACCGACTATCGAGTTACAAGAAAATCTTGATGCATTAGGCTCGTTATCACCGGTGGATGATTTGTTAGATGAAGAGCCTGCAGAGC
This sequence comes from Proteus sp. HMSC14B05, assembly GCF_001808035.1. Classification (NCBI taxonomy): domain Bacteria; kingdom Pseudomonadati; phylum Pseudomonadota; class Gammaproteobacteria; order Enterobacterales; family Morganellaceae; genus Proteus; species Proteus sp. HMSC14B05. The sequence continues at coordinate 47,537 of NZ_KV791993.1, forward strand.
CTGTTTTTACGCCGATGGTAACCTCTGCAGAGCCAGTATCTTCTGTAGGGCAAACACCTATTGAGCCTCAAGCACAGATGGCTCAACATTTTGCACAGCAACAGCAACAGCAACAGCAACAGCAACAGCAACAGTCATTAATTCATCCATTATTAATGCGCAATGATAGGCCGTTACAAAAACCAACAACACCAATGCCATCACTTGACTTATTAACCTCTCCTCCTATGGATGATGAACCTGTTGATATGTTTGAGCTTGAGCGTATTGGTAAGTTAATTGAAGCGCGTTTAAATGACTACCGTGTTAAAGCAAAAGTGGTTGGTATTTCACCGGGCCCGGTGATCACCCGTTTTGAGCTAGAGCTAGCGCCTGGTGTAAAAGCTGCACGTATTTCAAATCTATCCCGCGACTTAGCACGTTCACTTTCCACGACGGCAGTGCGTATTGTTGAAGTTATACCGGGCAAACCTTATGTTGGGCTTGAGTTACCAAACAAAAAACGCCAAACCGTCTATATGCGTGAACTATTAGATAGTGATGCATTCCGTGACAGTCGTTCACCATTAACTGTGGTATTAGGGAAAGATATCGGTGGGCAACCTGTGGTTGCTAACTTGGCTAAAATGCCTCACTTACTGGTTGCAGGTACTACAGGTTCGGGTAAATCTGTTGGGGTGAATGCGATGATCATCAGCATTCTCTATAAAGCGAAGCCAGAAGATGTACGCTTTATTATGATTGACCCGAAAATGTTGGAATTATCTGTTTATGAAGGTATTCCGCATCTGTTAACCGAAGTGGTGACAGATATGAAAGATGCTGCGAGTGCTTTGCGCTGGAGTGTCGCAGAAATGGAACGCCGTTATAAATTAATGTCCGCATTAGGGGTACGTAACCTTGCGGGCTATAACGAAAAAATTAAAGAAGCGGAAGCCATGGGGCGTCCAATTCCAGATCCACTATGGAAACCTTCTGACAGCATGGCACCTGAGTTGCCTATGTTAGAAAAAGAGCCTTATATTGTGGTCATCGTCGATGAGTTTGCTGATCTAATGATGACCGCGGGTAAAAAAGTGGAAGAATTAATTGCTCGCTTAGCACAGAAAGCACGTGCGGCGGGAATTCACTTAGTATTAGCCACTCAGCGCCCTTCAGTGGATATTATTACTGGTTTAATTAAAGCGAATATTCCAAGTCGCATCGCATTTACCGTATCGAGTAAAATCGACTCGCGCACTATTTTAGACCAAGGTGGTGCCGAATCCTTGTTAGGTATGGGTGATATGCTTTATGCCCCTAATGGCTATATGCCAGAGCGTGTACATGGTGCATTTGTCAGCGATGATGAAGTACATGCGGTTGCAACAGACTGGAAAGCACGTGGCCGACCTCAATATATTGAAGCCATTACCAAATGTGGTGAAGAAGGCGAAGGTGGCAATGGTGGTGGTTATGATGATGGTGAAGAGCTTGATCCGCTATTTGATCAGGCCGTAGAATTTGTGGTTGAAAAACAGCGAGTCTCTATTTCGGGTGTACAGCGTCAATTTAGAATTGGCTATAACCGTGCAGCCAGAATTGTTGAACAGATGGAGATGCAGGGTATTGTCAGTGCACCTAATCACAATAATACGCGTGATGTATTATCACCACCGCCAGCAGAAATGTAATATCTTGAAAACAGAGTTATCAGCGCTTAAATCAGCATGATAATCTAATAAATATCACTATAACTTATACGCCGACATGATGTCGGCGTAATCTCAGTCAGAGGCGTGTTGAATGAAAAAAGTATTACTCACAGTCTGTGCTATCGCGTTGTTTGGTAGCCAAGCCGCTTGGGCGGATGCTCGTCAAGACTTACAACAACGTCTTAATAAAGTGAATAGCTTTCAGGCTAACTTTAGTCAAACGGTGACCAGTAACGAAGGTGCGTTAATTCAAAAAGGGGAAGGACATTTAAAAGTACAGCGTCCTGATCTGTTTAATTGGCAAATGACGGCACCGGATGAGAGCACACTAATTTCTGATGGTAAAACATTGTGGTTTTATAACCCATTTGTCGAACAAGTGACGGCAACTTGGTTAGAGAGTGCCACAACGAATACCCCTTTTATGTTGATTGCGCGTAATGATAGTAAAGAATGGCAAAATTACGATGTTAAGCAAAATGGTGATCGCTTTGAATTAACCCCTAAAACAGAGAACAATTTAAAGCACTTTTCTATTACCGTTTCACCTAATGGTCAAATCCAACAATTTGCGGCTACAGAGCAAGATGGGCAAGTCAGCCAATACCAATTAACGGCACAAAAGGTCGCCCCCATTGATGCATCAGCGTTCCGCTTTACACCACCCGCGGGTGTGACGGTGGATGACCAACGCTAGTGAGGCTATTTTGAGTAATTTATCACTCGACTTTTCACAAAATGAATTTCAACCTCTGGCCGCGAGAATGCGGCCTGAAACATTAGAACAGTATATTGGGCAGAAGCATCTACTCGCTGAAGGTAAACCGCTACCACGGGCGATAAAAGCAGGCCAATTGCATTCAATGATCTTATGGGGACCTCCGGGTACAGGAAAAACCACATTAGCTGAAATTATCGGGCGCTATGCCCAAGCGGATATAGAAAGACTTTCTGCGGTGACGTCAGGGATCAAAGAGATCAGGGCCGCCATTGACATAGCGCACCAAAATAGAAATGCGGGGCGTAGAACCATCCTATTTGTTGATGAAGTTCATCGTTTTAATAAAAGCCAACAAGACGCTTTTTTGCCACATATTGAAGATGGCACTATCACTTTTATTGGTGCAACAACGGAAAACCCTTCTTTTGAATTAAATTCGGCACTGTTATCACGTGCACGAGTTTACCTGCTACGCTCATTGACAGAAACAGACATTGAACAGGTATTACAGCAAGCATTAGATGATACTGAACGTGGATTAGGTGGGCGTAATATTATTTTACCTGATAATACACGCAAAATGATTGCTGAATTAGTCAATGGCGATGCGCGCCGTTCACTCAATCTGCTTGAAATGATGGCTGATATGGCAGAAGTCGATAGCCAAGGCAAACGAACGCTAACAGCGGAATTATTAAAAGAAATTAGTGGTGAACGTAGCGCCCGTTTTGATAATAAAGGTGATCGATTTTACGATCTTATCTCTGCTTTGCATAAATCAGTACGTGGCTCGGCACCTGATGCAGCTCTTTATTGGTATGCTCGTATCATCACTGCGGGGGGCGATCCGCTGTATGTTGCTCGTCGCTTACTGGCTATTGCTTCAGAAGATGTCGGTAATGCAGATCCGCGTGCTATGCAAGTTGCCATCGCTGCATGGGATTGCTTTACGCGGGTAGGCCCTGCAGAAGGTGAACGTGCGATAGCACAAGCGATTGTTTATCTTGCTTGTGCGCCGAAAAGTAATGCCGTGTATACCGCTTATAAAGCCGCACTGGCAGATGCGAAAAGTAAACCTGATTATGATGTACCTGCACATTTACGTAACGCGCCAACGCAATTAATGAAAGAGATGGGCTTAGGTGCAGAGTATCGCTATGCTCATGATGAACCTAATGCTTATGCGGCAGGAGAGGTCTATTTTCCTGCTGAAATGGCACAAACGCGTTATTATCACCCTGTTAATCGAGGGTTAGAGATCAAGCTTGCTGAGAAATTAGACTGGCTTTCTCAGCAAGATCAAAATAGTGTGACAAAACGCTATCGCAAATTGTAAAGATGCGGTAAGGTTATTCAATCATTAGTAATTTTTTTAACTACCCCTTATCTCAGGTATCTTCGCGATAGGTAAACAAGAGAATGATAGGAGATAAGGTTTTTATTAATCTATCAATAAGCACAGGATAAGCATGCTCGATCCAAATCTACTGCGTAATGAGCTAGACGCGGTCGCCGAAAAACTGGCTCGCAGGGGGTTTACCCTCGATGTGGAAAAAATTCGTCAACAAGAAGAACGCCGTAAGGTGTTACAGGTTGAAACAGAATCCCTGCAAGCAGAACGTAATTCCCGATCGAAGTCTATTGGTGCTGCTAAAGCGCGTGGTGAAGATATTGAGCCACTTCGTCAGGAAGTTAACCAATTAGGTGAAAAACTTGAAGCGGCAAAAGCGGAATTAGATAAACTGCAAGCCGACATTCGTGACTATGCGTTAACTTTACCGAATCTGCCTCATGACTCTGTGCCTAATGGTAAAGATGACAGCGAGAACGTTGAAGTATTTCGTTGGGGTGAACCAAAGACTTATGACTTTGAATTAAAAGATCACGTTACTTTAGGTGAACTTACAGATGGTTTAGATTTCCCATCTGCCGTGAAAATCACCGGTTCACGTTTTGTTGTGATGAAAGGTCAAATTGCACGTTTACATCGCGCGATCGCCCAGTTCATGCTGAACTTGCATACAGAACAACATGGCTATCAAGAAATGTATGTGCCTTATTTAGTTAACCATGCCACTTTATATGGCACAGGACAGTTACCTAAATTCAGTGGTGATTTATTCCATACCAAACCACTTGAAGAAGAGTCTGAAAGCCAATATGCGCTGATCCCAACAGCAGAAGTACCTGTTACCAATATGGTTAGAGACGTTATTCTCGAAGAAGACGAACTACCATTGCGAATGACTGCACATACGCCATGTTTCCGCTCAGAAGCAGGCTCTTATGGTCGTGATACACGTGGTCTGATCCGTATGCACCAATTTGATAAAGTAGAGTTAGTACAAATTGTACATCCTGAAAAATCAATGGATGCATTAGAAGAGCTAACTGGCCATGCAGAGAAAGTGTTGCAATTGCTCAATCTGCCTTACCGTAAAGTGGTACTTTGTACAGGTGATATGGGCTTTGGTGCACGTAAAACCTATGACTTAGAAGTGTGGGTACCGGCACAAAATACCTACCGTGAAATTTCTTCATGCTCTAACTGCTGGGATTTCCAAGCACGCCGTATGCAAGCACGTTTCCGTGCTAAAGGTGACAAGAAAACTCAACTTGTGCACACTTTAAATGGTTCAGGTTTAGCTGTAGGGCGTACTTTAGTCGCCATTATGGAAAACTATCAAACTGCTGATGGTCGTATTGAAATTCCAGAAGTTTTACGTCCTTATATGAATGGCCTTGAGTATATTGGTTAATAAAAACCTAATTACTCAGTGGTTATAATATTAAAACCCCCTACTAAATAGGGGGTTTTTTAATGGTATAAAAAGCATCAAAAGACTAGTGGTGGTAATTTCTATTAACCTTTTAACCTGAGTATAATTTTATTAATGGTTTATATACTAGCTTCAGTATCTAATACTTCAATGAGGTTGAGATAAGTAAGGCAACAAAGAGAAGAATACTTCTATTTTTCTTTCATTTGTCATATCAACAAAATCGTCCATTGCAATTTCTATAAAATCAATGGTGTTATTATCAATAGTGAATTTATACATTAAATGGCCACTCCAACTGCGATGAACATAGACACAGTTTTCTATACTATATGAAAGCCATTTATCTTCCATACATGCAGGTAACCAGCCGTTTAGTATATTTTTTTTAGCATCTTCAGTTAGGGAATAATTAATATGATGAATCAATGGTGTTTTTTCAAAATACTTTAGGTTCTTTAACATTTCTTTATTTATCATTCTTTATTCCACAAATAATAATTGTTATTACAGACTACCTAAATGGACTTAAATGATCAAAAGAAACATATCATTTTTTCTCTTTGATACAGATGAAGGGTGACATTATTAATAAATAATAGCAGGTGGGTTTTTACTGATGATTTTTTAATAAAAGAGTGTTTTATTGCTCTTAATATTATTTAATAACAGTTATCAGGTGCAGAAAAAACAAATGATTATTAAAAAATTCTTACTAAAATAAGTGAGATTAAATAAAAATATAATGCAATTCGCTATTGGTTAAACTGATCACAGCAGATCATCTCTATACTGCTACATTAAAATTATCGCTCAAGTTAATTTCAATTATCTTATGACGTTTCTATTTATTTAGAACCCTACTAAAGAGCCTATTGTATGATAATTTCTAAACAGCAGTTACACCAATTAATCAAAAATAAGTTACATAATGCAGGACTGAATGAAAACCATGCAGACATTGTTGCCGATGTATTAGTTCATGCTGATATGAAAGGAATTCATTCCCATGGTGCTGTACGTGTGGAATATTATGCTGAGCGCATTAGTAAGGGAGGAACAAATACGCATCCTAAGTTTACTTATCAAGAGACAGGACCTTGTAGTGCGATTTTTGATGGTGATAATGGTGCTGGACATGTTGCTGCTAAGCAGGCCATGGAGCACGCGATTAATATGGCACAAGAGAAAGGCATTGCTGTTGTTGGGGTTAGACGTATTGGTCATAGTGGGGCGTTATCCTACTTTGTAGAACAAGCCTCTGCATCTGGAATGATTGGTATTTCACTTTGCCAATCGGATCCTATGGTAGTGCCATTTGGTGGATCTGAAGTTTATTATGGCACTAATCCTATCGCTTTTTCAGCCCCGAGTGCAGATGATAAACCTATTACCTTTGATATGGCGACGACGGTGCAGGCATGGGGTAAAATTCTCGATGCGCGGGCTAAACATAGTGACATTCCTGACACATGGGCGGTAGATGAAGCGGGCAAACCAACCTGTGATCCCTTTGCAGTAAAAGGTTTATTACCTATTGCGGGACCAAAAGGGTATGGCTTGATGATGATGGTTGATGTATTGTCTGGCATTTTATTAGGATTACCTTTTGGTAAACATGTTAGCTCTATGTATCATGATTTGACACAAGGTCGTGAATTAGGCCAGCTCCACATTGTGATTAATCCAGCCTTCTTCACTGATGCTGATTTATTTAAAAAACACATTTCTCAAGTAATGGCTGAGTTAAAGAGTATTAAGCCTGCAGTCGGTTTTGAACAGGTATTATATCCTGGGGAAAATAGTCAGCTTGCAGCGCAGCGAAGCGAAAAAGAGGGGATAGAAATCGTTGACGAAATTTATCATTACTTAAATTCTGATGTATTATTTAATCAATCTTATGATAATAAAAACCCATTTGCCAGCTAAGTTATATTAATAAAAAAACAGCCATCCATTAATTAGGTGGCTGTTTTTGGGTTATCCAAAATTATAAAATATTTAACTGACTAATTTACCGATATTCGATTCTGCGGTTTTATTTAAAGAAACTTTATTCCCACCATCACCATTATTGTCATTGTTATCAGTATGGTTATTAGTCATATTACCCATATTTTTCTGATAGAAAATATGGCGATATGATCCATACATTGCAGTAAAAGAGAGTGGAATAGTGATAAATAAGCCTAATCCAAATGGGATAATACTCAAGCCAATAATGATGCTTAACAGCACAAAGAATAGAAAGCCACCAAATAAGTTGTTTTTAACCGCCATAAAACTGGCTTTAACGGCAGGGATAGCTTTATAGTCATTTACTAAAATTAAGGCAGGGGCAAACCAATAAGAGGCAGTACTGATTAAGCTAAAAATGATAATAATGATAGAAGAAAACGTAATTGGTGTCAGGTTATCAGCCAATAAGCCTTGAATATAGTAGGTTGGTGCATCATTAAGAGCGGCTTGAGCAACTTCCATCAATAATGAGCCACTGATTAATAGTGCTAAAATAAAGCCTGCTAAGATAATAAGCACACTAATACCATAAGCACCCATGATGCTAAGGTAGCGTTTGTTCTGGAAACCAGAAAATAAATTATCCAGATTTAGCTGACCAGTCTCATATTGCTGATGGGCTATCATCATAAGCCCGGCAACTAATACAGCTGAAATAAACGGGGAGATAATCGGCCCAATAAGTGGGATAAATCCAAGGATAGATGAGATAATTAAGTTAACAAGAAAGTAAATAATTACAGCGCCTACCCACATAAAAAAGCGCTCTTTAACTAAATCCCAGCCAATACCTAACCACTCGGTTGCCCCTGAGGCACCTCTTTGTAGAGGAACTGGCGTAAACACCTCTTCTGGCTCCGTAAGCGATGAACTATTATCTTGTTCCATTTTTTTCTCTGCCTTAAAAATAATTAATTGTTTATAAATATAACTTTTTATAATTCATATCATATCTTTTTATTTTGTAATTAATCAATACTATTAAACTAAAGAATGCTTAAGGATAATCTTAGAAACTTCTAAATGACCATTAGAATGAGTAACAATTTTATATTGTCATAATTAACTGCAATGGTCGTTATTAAAAATATCTTTATTTGAGGTATGGAAAACAATATTTTTTAATTTAGTGGCTGGTGCTTTCTCAAAAGAACATGCCGCAGGGAGGGGAAAACTTGATGGCAGTTTTACATAAAAAAAGCAGTACATTGTGCACTGCTTTTTAAAATGGGGGTGTATAAAAGCTTAATACATCACTTTATGACCATAAGATGCAATAATTGCTTTAACATTTTCCATCGTCTCTTTTGACGGTGGATGAATACCATCGAGTTTATACTCTTCTCCTAAAGCAACCCATTTATGTTTACCTAATTCGTGGTAAGGGAGAAGCTCGACTTTTTCGATATTTTTCATATCTTTTATAAATTCGCCTAAACGATGAGCAGAATCATCATCATCAGACCAACCGGGCACAACTACGTAACGTATCCAGGTTTTTTGGCCTCGTTTAGCTAAATAGCGGGCGAATTCCAGTGTACGTTGGTTAGAAACACCAACCAGTTTTTGGTGAATGTCATCATTCACTTGTTTTAAATCCAGCATGACTAAATCAGTCACGTCCATTAATTCATCGATGACAGGATCATAACGGCGTACAAAACCGTTAGTATCTAAGCAGGTATGGATATTTTCTTTTTTACAAGCACGGAACCAATCACGTACAAATTCTGCTTGTAAGATAGCTTCACCACCAGAAGCAGTAACGCCACCACCAGAGGCATTCATAAAGTGACGATAAGTCACTGCCTCTTTCATTAATTCATCAACTGTGACGATTTGCCCACCATGAGTATCCCATGTGTCACGGTTGTGACAATAGAGGCATCTCATTAGGCATCCTTGGAAGAAAACAATAAAGCGTATTCCGGGACCGTCAACAGTACCGCAGGATTCAAATGAGTGGATACGACCAAGTACGGACATAACAGGGTTACTCCAAAACTGTCTAGATAAAAAGGCCCCAAAGTAGGGGCCTTTATTCTAAGCGATTTTATCTACTTTCTCAGTAAATAAATGCATGAGTTATCAAATTACATTGTTTGAGTGAATGTACGAGTGATAACGTCTTGTTGCTGCTCTTTAGTTAATGAGTTGAAACGGACTGCATAACCAGAAACACGGATAGTTAATTGAGGATATTTCTCAGGATCTTCCATTGCTTCTAACAGCATTTCACGATTCATTACGTTAACATTCAGATGTTGGCCACCTTCGATATCCGCTTCATGATGGAAGTAACCATCCATCAGACCTGCAAGGTTTGCTTTACGAACATCATCATCTTTACCTAACGCGTTAGGTACGATAGAGAAGGTATAAGAAATACCATCTTTCGCGTAAGCAAATGGCAGTTTAGCAACTGAAGTTAATGAAGCAACTGCACCTTTTTGGTCACGGCCATGCATTGGGTTAGCACCTGGTCCGAATGGTGCGCCAGCACGACGACCGTCTGGAGTGTTACCTGTTTTCTTACCATACACAACGTTTGAAGTGATGGTCAGAATTGACTGAGTTGGCACTGCGTTACGGTAAGTGTGCAGTTTCTGAATTTTCTTCATGAAACGTTCAACTAAGTCACAAGCGATATCATCAACACGAGAGTCGTTGTTACCAAATTGTGGGTATTCACCTTCAATGTTGAAGTCTACGGCTAAACCGTTTTCATCACGGATTGGTGATACTTTTGCATATTTGATAGCAGACAGTGAGTCAGCCGCAACAGATAGACCTGCGATACCACAAGCCATAGTACGGTATACATCACGGTCATGAAGTGCCATCAGTGCTGCTTCATAGCTGTATTTATCGTGCATGTAGTGGATAACATTCAGTGCAGTAACATACTGAGTTGCTAACCAATCCATAAATTGATCCATACGGTTCATCACAGTATCAAAGTCTAACACTTCGTCCATGATAGGTGCGTGTTTTGGACCTACTTGGATTTTCAGTTTCTCATCCACACCACCATTGATGGTATACAGTAAGGTTTTAGCTAAGTTTGCACGAGCACCGAAGAACTGCATTTGTTTACCCACAACCATTGGGCTAACACAACATGCAATTGCATAGTCATCACTGTTGAAGTCAGGACGCATTAAGTCATCATTTTCGTACTGGATTGAAGAAGTATCGATTGAGACTTTAGCTGCATATTTTTTGAAATTAATAGGCAGTTGTTCTGACCATAGGATAGTCATGTTTGGTTCTGGTGAAGGACCCATGGTGTACAGGGTATTTAAGAAACGGAAAGTATTCTTAGTTACCAAAGTACGACCATCTAAACCCATACCACCTAATGATTCTGTTGCCCAGATTGGGTCACCAGAGAATAATTCATCATACTCAGGAGTACGTAAGAAACGAACCATACGTAATTTCATGACTAAGTGGTCAATTAATTCCTGAGCTTGTTCTTCAGTCAACAGACCTGCATCGAGATCACGTTGGATATAGATATCTAAGAAAGTAGATACACGACCGAAGGACATTGCTGCGCCGTTTTGAGATTTAACAGCGGCTAAGTAACCGAAGTAAGTCCATTGTACTGCTTCTTTCGCATTTTGAGCTGGGCGAGAAATATCACAACCATATTTCGCAGCCATTTCTTGGATTTGACCTAATGCAGCGTGCTGCTCTGCGATTTCTTCACGCAGTTGGATAGTCATTTCCAGATCTTCACCTTTTTCCAGTTTTTCTTGTAAAGAGGTGAATTGAGCGAATTTGTCTTTACGTAGGAACTCAATACCGTACAGTGCAACACGACGGTAGTCACCGATGATACGGCCACGACCATAAGCATCTGGCAGACCAGTTAAGATACCTGATTTACGGCATTTTAAGATGTCTGGAGTATAAACATCGAATACACCTTGGTTGTGTGTTTTACGATATTCAGTAAAGATTTTTTTCAGCTCTGGATCTAGCTCACGGTTATAAGCGTGGCAAGAACTTTCAACCATACGGATCCCACCGAATGGGATGATTGCACGTTTTAGAGGTGCATCAGTCTGTAAACCGACGATTTGTTCTAAATCTTTTTCGATATAACCCGCATCGTGTGAAGTGATAGTTGAAGCAACAGAAGTATCAAAATCAACCGGCGCATGAGTGCGGTTTTCAATTTTGATGCCTTCCATAACTTGTTCCCAAAGTGTATCAGTTGCTTTAGTGGAACCTGCTAGGAAAGATTCGTCGCCTTCATATGGAGTATAGTTTTTTTGAATAAAGTCACGAACATTAACATTGTTCTGCCATTCACCTTCAGAAAAACCTTTCCATGCTTCAGCAAATTTTTCATTTAAATCAGACATGATACTTCTACCTTTTTACAATGGAACTTAAGAAATCAGTCATAACTGCACGGATTAATGTTTATCGCCGCGCAGATGCATTAACCAGTATACCAGACCGACTAGGACTGCTCCGCCGATAATATTACCGATAGTGACTGGCAATAAATTATCAACGAGGAAATTTGATACTGTTAGATTTGAAAATTGTTCTGGTGATGCACCTACTGTAGTCCAGAATTCTGCCGGTGCAAAATTCTTAATTACAATACCTAAAGGAATAAGAAACATGTTAGCGATACTGTGCTCAAAGCCACTCGCCACAAACATACCGATAGGTAAAATAAGTGCAAAGAGTTTATCAATTAAAGTTCGACCTGCATAACTCATCCAAACTGCAAGACAAACCATTAAATTAGCTAAAATACCTAAACAAACTGCTTCAATAAAGGTGTGCTCAACTTTATGCTGTGCAGTTTGTAATACATTCAGACCCCATAACCCATTAGCTGCTGCATATTGACCTGCAAACCACATTAAGGCAACAAAGAACAGGGCGCCAATAAAGTTACCAATATAGACATTTATCCAATTAGCGAACATCTTAGCCCAAGAAATACGTCCTGTCGCTTTAGGAATAATGGTGAGTACAGTTGAAGTGAATAAGTCTGCACCACAAACAACCACGAGCATTAAGCCTAAAGAGAAACAAATTCCTCCAACGAGTTTAGCGAGACCAAATGGAACAGATGCGGTGCCTGTAGTCGCTGTAATATAAAAAACAAACGCAATTGAAATAAACATTCCCGCAGTAAAAGCAGATAAGTAAGTTGTTGGGATATGTTTGTTTGCTTTATAACAACATGCATCATCGGCAACTTTTGCCATATCAGCAGGTGATAATAAATTAAAAGGGCTGTCAGCTTTCATACTAACACTCTCTTATATGTTGGAATAATTATAGCACGCAATAATAGTAGCAAAGGGTCTTACTCCTAAAGTTGATATGGATCATAGTCGCTTATGAGAGACGCAATTTTAGTACGTAAAAACCGGCTAAATTAGCTATAATTATTTGATTAATAATAAGAAAAAATTTTTTAAATTTTATCAAAAAATTTTAGCCTGGCTGGATAAACAAAGTAAAAAGTAAATATAACGTATTATTTATTTTTATTAGCGTTAACAGATAAAAATAAAATTTAACGCTCCATTTACTTTTGCGCTAAATATAAACATTACTTTATTTGTGGGTAATCTAATTGATTACGCCAGCCTTAAAACCATTATAAAAATACGGTTTTTAAATTTTTGAGATCTAGGTAAACAATTAGCAATTTAAACTATATTTTTGTGGTTTTTTTAGATTAAAAAGTTAACCTTATCTTTTTGTGTCGTATTTAAAACTTAAAATCGTCACTTTTGACATATTTGACACTTTTGTCATTTGACATAATTGTCATGGTGGCAAAATTGTCGTTATATTTTTTTATATATAATAAAACACTCTACTAATAAGTAGAGTGTTTTGATTTTAAACAAAGCGATTATTAATCAGTTAAAAATAATTATTTAATAAATAACCTTAAATAAAATAATGTTATTTATTCGATTGACGTTTTGCTTGTTGTAATTTTTCATACGCGGCTAATAAAGATTGATGAACAGGCAAATTCGCTAATGATGGAGCTATGGGTTGCAAGCCATAAAAAGGTTGTTTACCTTCAATTGCATTTAATGCAGCTTGCAGTGTTTCCTCGCCATACATACGAGAAAAAGCCTCCATATATTGTGCAGGCTCACGCTCATGCTCTTCACGTAGGAGTAAAAGATTATGCAGGCAACGATAATAATTTTGACGCGCTGGTGTAAATAATGATGCGTTAAAATCTTGTGTCCACTCAACCCAAACTAATGCTTGTTCTAAATCGCCACCAGCGAGTGCTAACATTGATTTTAATTCACCTACACGTAAATGACTCCAACCATTATCTTTACCCGGTGCAATACCAATCATTTCTCTGATACGAGTAAAGTCATCTAAGCCATCTTCATCAAATTGGCCAATAAGTGAGAGGTACTCTTCTTTTGTGCCATGACTTGTTGGTAAAGAAAGAATGGTGTCACGCCAATGGACACCCATAATGTTATTGGCTAGTTGCAGATCTTCAGCAGGATAAATATCGGATAAGCCAGGGACTAAAATACGGCAAGCATAAACCCCTAAATGGTTATAATCCATAATATACACTTCTGCATCACATTGCTGGCACAGTGACATTAATGTGTGGAATTCTTCTTCGGTTGAACCACTGAAATCCCAATCAACAAATGGATAGTCTGCATCTTTTTTAAACAGATCCCAACTAATTAAACCACTAGAGTCGATAAAGTGGGTTTCAAGATTAGTGTGATCACCGACTTCTTCATCATCAAAACTCGGTGGATTGAAAACATCGAGATCTTTAAGGCTACGGCCTTGCAATAACTCAGTAACAGTACGCTCTAATGCCACACCAAAATCGGGATGAGCACCAAAAGAAGCGAAACAAGTCCCATTTTGTGGGTTAAACAGCACGACGCAAATAACGGAGAATTGTCCCCCTAAAGAAGCATCAAAACTAAAAATAGGGAAGCCTTCTTTTTCTAATGTCGTAATAGCTTCAATAACAGCAGGATAACGAGCTAAAACTTCATGGGGGATTTTAGGCAAGCTAATTCTTTCGCTGATAATTCTATTTTTGACATAGCGTTCAAACACTTCAGAAAGCCCTTGCACTCGAGCTTCATTTTGCGTATTTCCTGCTGACATACCATTAGATGCATAAAGATTTGCAATGATATTAACAGGTATATATACAGGTGTTTTATCTGATTGGCGAATAAACGGTAAGGCACAAATACCACGTTCTGAATTACTTGATTGTAAATCAACCAGTTCACTGCCACATAGCTCACCTTCAGGATCGTAAAATTGACGTAAACGTGCATCTAATAAGCCTTCAGGTACAGCATCATCATCTGTCAGTGGAAACCATTTTTCATTTGGGTAATGAACAAACTCACCTTCTGCAATATCAGCACCTAGCCAGAAATCAGAAAAGAAATAATTGGTTGAGAGACGTTCAAAATATTCGCCTAATGCTGAAGCCAATGCTGCTTTTTTAGTAGCACCTTTGCCGTTAGTAAAACATAACGGACAATCTTTATCACGAATATGAACAGACCAAACGTTAGGAACAGGATTTAACCATGAAGCTTCTTCAATGTTAAAACCTAACTGAGTTAATTTTTGCTGAAAGCTAGCGATAGAGTCTTCCAGTGCGGCATCTTTGCCGGGAATAAATGTTTGTGACATGGCAGGTTTCATCAATATTTTACGAGTGATAGTTAGGGGCACATGATACTGAAATCGTCGCTAATGCACTAATTATTTCTCGTGTCGGTTGATTTTAAATAACATTCCTTATCATTAATGCACTAATATATTAGTTCTTTTGATAAATTCGTTCTATTTATCACGGAATTACTGATAATAAATCATCATAATTGGACGCGATTTTATAGACTCATAAGGATTAAAAAATGATAAGAAAAACATTGCTAGCCAGCTTATTAACCGTAATTAGTGGTACCGTTTTTGCTTTACCTAATGTGACAATCCTCGCAACTGGGGGAACCATCGCAGGGGGTGGTGACTCTGCAACTTCTTCAAGCTACACCGCAGGAAAATTAGGCATTGATACATTGATTAATGCCGTACCTGAGGCAAAAAAAGTGGCTAACTTAACAGGCGAGCAAGTGGTTAATATTGGTTCGCAAGATATGAACGACCAAGTGTGGTTAAAACTGGCGAATAAAATTAATACGGATTGTGATAAAACAGACGGCTTTGTGATAACCCATGGTACAGATACGATGGAAGAGACCGCCTATTTTCTTGACTTAACCACAGCATGTAAAAAACCGGTGGTGATGGTAGGGGCAATGCGCCCAGCAACAGCATTAGGTGCTGATGGTCCATTAAACCTCTATAATGCCGTGGTGGTGGCAAGTGATAAAGCATCTGAAAATCGTGGTGTATTAGTTACCATGAATAATTCGGTGATTAGTGGTAAAGATGTTGTCAAAATGAATACGACAGAAGTGCAAGCATTCCAGCCGATTAATGCAGGTGCTCAAGGTTATGTTCATGATGGTAAAGTACACTATTACACTGCTGCAACACCACGCGCTGAGAAAGTTGCCTTTGATGTCAGCAAATTAACCGAATTACCAAAAGTAGGTATTGTTTATAACTATGCTAATGCATCTGATTTACCGGCTAAAGCGTTTATAGATAACCACTTTAAAGGTATTGTTAGTGCAGGTGTCGGCAATGGTAACTTATATTCTGACATCTTAAATACTTTAGCAGATGGTGTAAAAAAAGGTGTTGTTGTGGTTCGTTCAAGTCGTGTTCCGGTTGGATTTACCACACAAAATGGTGAAGTAGATGATGCAAAATATGGCTTTATTGCTTCAGAACGTTTAAATCCACAGAAAGCAAGAGTGTTATTACAGTTATCTTTGACAGAAACACAAGATCCCGCCACGATCCAAGAAAACTTTGAAAAATATTAATTAGATTTTTTGTTTTTTAGTTAAATCAGAAAACCATCCGCTGATAAATAGCAGATGGTTTTCTTTGTTAAATATTATTTAATTTTGCGTAATTTAGTATAAATTTTGATATCTTCTCTATTGTTTTGAATATTATTCATATTTTTATCGCGAGTGTATAATCGTTCAGTGTTGATAACACCATTATTTATCAGCTTGCTATCCTCACTAATATCTAAAGTTAAGTTTTTCATTTGGCTAATAGTATTTTTGGGTATTAACCCTATGTATGTCTCGCTATAGTTATTGTTATTTTTACCAGTATTAAGCCAATATTGCATGCCAATAGTTCCACTTTCCATATTATAGAAGAAAGACTTATTTTGCAGATCTAAATATCCGCCTCTGGCGAGAATATATCCATGGTTATTAAATGTTGTTTTATTTAGATTAAGTTGTATGACATTTTTACTACGGTTACTACTTTCTAAACTACCATAATTATAAATAGTAGTATCAGAAGCATTAATAATGATATTTTTAGAAGAGATTAAACCTTGTTTTTTAGGATCACCATTTTTATCACCTAATATTATCTGATTGGGGAGATTATTTCTTTTTATATGTGAGCGCATGGCGTATTCTTGTTTTAAGATACTTTCACCTTCTTTAATTATTATATCTCTTTTACCTGAATAAATATTTATATCTCCTTTAGAGGATATAAAGCCGTTTTCTAACTTAATGTTATTAGATATGATATTAAGTTTATTAAAAGAATGACTAGAACTACGGTCATTTTTATTACTGAATACAATTTTTCCAATATGTTCAATTGATTTTCCACCCCTATATCCTTTATT
Source organism: Proteus sp. HMSC14B05 (assembly GCF_001808035.1). Taxonomy (NCBI): domain Bacteria; kingdom Pseudomonadati; phylum Pseudomonadota; class Gammaproteobacteria; order Enterobacterales; family Morganellaceae; genus Proteus; species Proteus sp. HMSC14B05. The sequence goes on from NZ_KV791993.1 coordinate 64,571, forward strand.
TATAGGAGCGATAGCTTTTTCTAAGCGGTAGCCGATTAATTCATCATTATTATTATTGATAACAGGTTTCCCTGTTGTTAACGTTTCTTGTAATGTATTCGAAAAACTACAATTATGGCATTCAATACCATTTGGGTTGGCTATAACAACATGAGCTGCATTGCCAGCTACCGCGATATTCCCCGCTAAGAATGACGTTGCTCCATTAACCACTTCATTAATAATAGTCTCAGCGGCAACCTCTTTATTATTTAAAATAATGCCAGCATCAGTTACATCAAATGTATCATATTTATTATGAGAAATACCTTTGGAATTTTTTGGTGCTATTAATATTTCTGCTTGTTTAGGATTAATTTCATTAGGTTTAACTATTGTTGAAGAGTCTTGATTAATAGAAATATGATCAGAATAATATTTATAGTTAGTTTGTTCTACGGCCTGGCATATTGATGGTGTGTATATTACGCCAATTATTATTGCATTTCTTAATTTCATATGTTTACCCTTGTATATTATTTAGGGCTAATTTAGCGATATTAAAAACATAAATAAAGATAGTCAGGTTTAAAAGGCGTTTATTTATAAAAAATAAAAAGGCTATTTTTTTAATAGCCTTTTGGGTTATATGTTATTAATGTTTTCTTATATTGGAAACAACGATTTTTGCAGTAATAAATGCAATCAGTGGGGTAATAGAAAATACAATAAATAACCAATGGGCTGCATTTTGTGCGCCAGCAATACCTCCGGGGTTGGTTAATCCTGCCATATTTACAACAGTACCTGAAATGGCAGCACCTACAGCGGTTGAAAATAGCTGAATAGTGGTGATTGACGTCGCCGCTTTTTGCGCTTCTTCCCCTTGAGAAACCTGTAATACACGAGTGAGATAATGAGGCCAAGCCATGCCAATTCCTGCACCTGTAAAAAAGAGGGCTAGACAAATAATAATCACTTGCCCATAAGGTAAAAGGAGATAATTTGAAATTAATAAGCCAAGAACAATTATGGCAGTAAAGTTAATGGCAGGGCCGATACGCATAAGACGCTGAGCAATACCGCTTGGTTGAGATGAAGAGATAATAGCCGAAAAAGACCAACCAGCACCGACTAAAGCAGCTAAATAACCGGAAAGTAACGGAGTAATACCATGGATCATTTGTAAAAAATAGGGCACAAACACTTCTGTCTGAACACTTATTCCTAGCAATGCCATAGTCAGATAAATAGGGGATAGTGGGGCTGAAAAAGAGAATGTTCCTTTAGGAAAAAGCCCATCATGAGATCTCTTATCGATATAAATTAATAATAAGATAAAAATAATTGCTAATAGAAAAGATAAAATATGATATAGCGTAACGTGATACAAGCTACCGATTGAGATAGATAACACTGCTAATATTAATAAGGTAAGTTGTAGGTAGGGAAGTGATGTTTTTTTGTTAGCAATATCAGCACTGTTTTCCTTAGGAAGGATAGTAAACAGTAGAATAGCATAAGGAATGCCTACACAAAGAATAGACCAAAAAGCACCCCGCCAAATATTATATTCTGCAAATATTCCTCCTAATGCGGGACCCAGCAACGTTGATATTCCCCACATACTGGACATTAACGCCATAGCTCGAGACCATAATGGTTGCGGAAACATCACCCTGACCAATGAATAAGCTAAGGCCAGTAACATTCCGCCCCCCGCACCTTGAATAAATCGGCCAACCAACAAGATTGGCATTGAAGGGGCGGTAGCACAGATAATAGAGCCTGCTAAAAAGCAGAGTGTGGCAAATAAGTAGCTATTACGTGGCGCGAGCAAAATTAATAAACGAGAAGTCAACGCTGAAGAGAGAATGGATGCCAAAATAAAAACGGTGGTATTCCATGCATATAAATTAAGCCCCCCGATATCACGAACAATAGAAGGTAGGGTGGTAATGGTGATATAGACATTAATAGCATGTAATGCCACTCCCCCTGCTAAAGCGAGTGATTTTAGACTATTTCGTCCTTTAAGTAGCATTCCCCAGCTCGCATCTTCCTTTTTATACTGACTCCCCGACATAAAATACTCCTAACGATTATTTTTGTGTGCTACACATAATACGTAAGTTTACAAAAGTCATTGCGCCAATTAGAGGAGAATGATACAACCGATAGAGGTCGTTTTGTCAAAACATATTCAGATAGGGTGAATTTGAATGAGTCAGGTATATAACTTTAGTGCAGGTCCGGCCATGTTACCGGCAGAAGTTCTTCGTCGTGCAGAATTAGAATTATGCAACTGGCACGGATTAGGGCGTTCTGTTATGGAGATCAGCCACCGCAGTAAAGAATTTTTGGAGGTTGCCCATCAGGCAGAGCAAGATCTACGGGATCTACTCAATGTACCAGAAAATTATAAAATTCTGTTCTGTCATGGTGGCGCTCGTGGTCATTTTGCGGCATTACCGCTTAATTTGTTAGGTGAGAAAACCACCGCTGATTATATCGATGGAGGATATTGGGCTAAAAGTGCTGCCGATGAAGCGGAAAAATATTGTTCACCTAATATCATTAAAATAAAGACAGAAATTGACGGTAAAATCGCGGTTAAGCCAATGAAAGAGTGGCAATTAAGTGATAATGCAGCCTATGTGCATTATTGCCCAAATGAGACTATCGATGGGATTGCTATCCACGAAGAGCCGGATTTTGATGATAAAAAAATTGTTATTGCCGACTACTCTTCCGCTATTTTATCTCAGCCACTTGATGTTAGCCGTTTTGGCATGATTTACGCTGGAGCACAAAAAAATATTGGTCCTGCGGGGTTAACATTGGTAATTATTCGCGAAGATTTACTGGGTAAAGCACGTAAAGAAACCCCTTCAGTATTTGATTACACAGTACTGGCTGAAAATGACTCCATGTTTAATACACCGCCGACTTTTGCTTGGTACTTATCAGGCATGGTGTTTAAATGGTTAAAAGAGCAAGGTGGCTTGCAAGAGATAGCAAAACGCAATTATGAGAAAGCGACACTGCTTTATAGTGCGATTGATAACAGTGATTTCTATATTAACCGTATTGCAACAGAAAACCGCTCTTTGATGAACGTACCTTTCCAAATGTCTTCTCCTGCTTTAGATGCAGTTTTCTTAAAAGAAGCTGAAGAGCAAGGATTAGTTGCGCTGAAAGGGCACCGTGTTTCAGGCGGTATGCGTGCATCTATTTATAACGCAATGCCTTTTGCTGGTGTACAAGCATTAGTTGATTTTATGGCTGATTTTGAGCGTCGCCACGCTTAATGGTTACCTTTTCACTGCTGCAAAACCTGTCTTATTGGCAGGTTTTCTGATAATTAAAGCACAGAGAGCCAATAACTGTTATCTCTGTGCCAATATGGCAAATAGATAAATATTAATTACGATAATCATACTATTTGACATTATTACACAGCGTCTCTACCTATTTTGACTTATCTAGCGGAGCTTTTACCTGTTTATGGAATCGTTGACATTACAACCCATCGTACATATTGAAGGCACTATCAATTTACCCGGATCAAAAAGTGTCTCTAACCGTGCACTTTTATTGGCAGCTTTAGCCAAGGGAAAAACGCGTTTAACTAATTTATTAGATAGTGATGATATTCGTCATATGCTCAATGCGCTAACCGCCTTAGGGGTACAATATCAATTATCAAATAATAATACGGTATGTGATATTGAAGGGTTAGCAGGTTCTTTTCATCCCCAGCAGCCACTTGAGCTTTTTTTAGGCAATGCAGGAACAGCGATGCGCCCATTGGCGGCAGCTTTAAGCCTCGGAGAGCACGATATTGTTCTTACGGGTGAGCCTCGTATGAAAGAGCGTCCTATTGGTCATTTAGTGGATGCGTTACGTCAAGGGGGGGCAAAAATTGATTATCTTGAACAAACGGACTATCCGCCACTACGTGTTTGTGGGGGATTTTCGGGCGGGAGTGTTGATGTTGATGGCACCGTTTCCAGCCAATTTCTGACCGCATTACTAATGATGGCGCCTTTAGCTCAGCAAGATACCACTATTACCATTAAAGGTGAATTAGTCTCTAAACCTTATATTGATATCACGTTAGCCTTGATTAACACTTTTGGTGGAGAAATTGAAAATCAAAACTATCAGCGTTTTATTATTAAAGGTGGTCAACAATATCAATCTCCGGGTAAATATTTGGTTGAAGGCGATGCATCTTCTGCCTCTTATTTTTTGGCGGCAGCCGCCATTAAAGGAGGGATCGTGCGAGTAACCGGCATTGGTAAAAATAGCTTGCAAGGTGATATCCATTTTGCGTCTGTGCTTGAAAAAATGGGGGCTACAATACGTTGGGGTGACGATTATATAGAGTGTGAACGTGGCAAGTTAAAAGGGATAGATATGGATATGAATACTATTCCTGATGCGGCAATGACGATTGCTACGACAGCGCTTTTTGCTGAGGGTGAAACGACTATCCGTAATATTTATAACTGGCGGGTAAAAGAAACCGACCGTCTATCTGCCATGGCGACAGAATTACGTAAAGTTGGTGCGATGGTTGACGAAGGTCGCGACTACTTAACTGTGATACCGCCTAAACAGTTAACGACGGCTGAAATAAAAACCTATAATGATCACCGGATAGCTATGTGTTTTTCACTGGTGGCATTGTCTAACACGCCGATTACTATTCTTGATCCTGGCTGTACGGCAAAAACATTCCCTGACTATTTTGAAAAACTAGCAAGTATTTCTCATGCAAAAGTTTAATTAAAATAGCATCAATTAAATCGATAGTATTGGCTTTTCTCTAGTACGATACTATCGATTTTCTTAATTTAAGCGTGTTTTTATTCTATAAATAAGTAGATTAATAAAAAATTATCTTTAAAAAGCACAGCTTGTTTTTAACTGCTTGTTTCCTCCTCTAGAGAGTATGCGTATAATGACGCGCAATATATTAATACTGTTTTTCTCTGTTTAGAGCTTATGTTGTAGAACGCCATAGGTTCACGGCAGTAAATATAGAAAAACAGTACCCATGAAAAGGAGAAACTCATGGCGGTTATCGTCCCTGTAATTACTGTTGATGGGCCTAGCGGAGCAGGTAAAGGAACATTGTGTCAAGCATTAGCAAAAGCCTTTGGTTGGCATTTACTTGATTCCGGTGCTATTTACCGTGTATTAGCATTAGCAGCATTACATCATCATGTGGACATTACATCAGAAGATGCATTAGTGCCTTTAGCGGCGAATTTGGATGTGCGCTTTATTCCTAATGAAAATGGATTAAGTGTTATTCTGGAAGGTGAAGATGTTTCAACCGAAATTCGTACTGAAACCGTTGGCAACACAGCGTCACAAGCAGCAACGTTTCCTCGCGTAAGAGAAGCATTATTACGCCGTCAGCGTGCATTTCGTACTGCACCGGGATTAATTGCTGATGGCCGAGATATGGGCACAATCGTTTTTCCTGATGCGCAAGTAAAAATATTTCTTGATGCCAGTGCGCAAGAGCGTGCACGTCGTCGCATGTTACAGTTGCAGGAGAAAGGCTTTAATGTTAACTTTGAGCGCCTTTTATCCGAGATAAAAGAGCGTGATTATCGTGATAGAAATCGCGCAGTAGCGCCTTTGGTTGCGGCAAAAGATGCATTAATTCTCGATTCAACAAGCTTATCTATTGATGAAGTTATTGAAAAATCGTTAGCTTATGCGAAAAAAATCTGCAATTAACAGCGTAATTCGTTTTTATTTCGTTTATACTAGGTAATTATTAAAATCGGGTTGACGTGTTAATGAATACACAATAATGCCCGATGACCTTGTCACAAAGGATGTAACGAGGTATGTGAAACAACCCCATTCGGCCGGATGCTAAATGGACGTTAATTAAATTTACTTGAAGATCATTAACATGACAGAATCTTTTGCTCAACTCTTTGAAGAATCCCTAAAAACAATCGAAACTCGTCCAGGTGCAATCGTTCGTGGCGTTGTTGTTGCTATCGATAAAGACGTTGTTCTGGTTGATGCAGGTCTGAAATCAGAATCTGCGATTCCTGTAGAACAATTCAAAAACGCGCAAGGCGAATTAGAAATCCAAGTGGGTGACGAAATTGACGTTGCTCTGGACGCGGTTGAAGATGGCTTCGGTGAAACCGTTCTGTCTCGTGAGAAAGCTAAACGTCACGAAGCGTGGCTGATGCTGGAAAAAGCTTACGAAGAAAACGAAATTGTTGTTGGTATCATCAACGGTAAAGTTAAAGGTGGTTTCACTGTTGAACTGAACGGCATTCGTGCGTTCTTACCGGGTTCACTGGTAGACGTTCGCCCAGTTCGCGATACAACTCATCTGGAAAACAAAGAGCTTGAGTTCAAAGTCATCAAATTAGACCAAAAACGTAACAACGTTGTTGTGTCTCGTCGTGCGGTTATCGAATCTGAGAACAGCGCAGAACGTGATCAACTGTTAGAAAACCTGCAAGAAGGCATGGAAGTTAAAGGTATCGTTAAGAACCTTACTGACTACGGTGCATTCGTTGATCTGGGCGGTGTTGACGGCTTACTGCACATCACTGATATGGCTTGGAAACGTGTTAAACACCCAAGCGAAATTGTCAATGTTGGCGACGAAATCACTGTTAAAGTCCTGAAATTCGACCGTGAGCGTACTCGCGTATCATTAGGTCTGAAACAACTGGGCGAAGATCCATGGGTAGCTATCGCTAAACGTTATCCAGAAGGTACTAAACTGACTGGTCGTGTAACTAACCTGACTGACTATGGTTGCTTCGTAGAAATCGAAGAAGGCGTTGAAGGTCTGGTACACGTTTCTGAAATGGATTGGACTAACAAAAACATTCACCCATCTAAAGTTGTTAACGTTGGTGATGTTGTTGAAGTTATGGTTCTTGACATCGATGAAGAACGTCGTCGTATTTCACTGGGTCTGAAACAGTGTAAAGCAAATCCATGGCAGCAATTCGCAGAAACTCACAACAAAAACGACCGTGTTGAAGGTAAAATCAAGTCTATCACTGACTTCGGTATCTTCATCGGCTTAGACGGTGGTATTGACGGTCTGGTTCACTTATCTGACATTTCTTGGAATGTTGCAGGTGAAGAAGCTGTTCGTGAGTACAAAAAAGGCGACGAAATCGCTGCAGTAGTACTGCAAGTTGACGCTGAGCGTGAGCGTATCTCTCTGGGCGTTAAACAATTATCAGAAGATCCATTCAATAATTACCTGTCTGCTCACAAAAAAGGTGCTATTGTTTCTGGTAAAGTAACTGCTGTTGATGCTAAAGGCGCAACTGTAGAATTAGCTGACGGCGTTGAAGGTTACCTACGTGCTTCAGAAGCTTCACGTGACCGCGTTGAAGATGCAACTCTGGTTCTGAATGTTGGCGATGCTGTAGAAGCTAAATACACTGGTGTTGACCGTAAAAACCGCGTTATCAACCTGTCTGTTCGTGCTAAAGACGAAGCAGATGAGAAAGACGCTATCGCTTCTGTAAACAACAAAGAAGAAGCTGGTTTTTCAAACAACGCTATGGCTGAAGCTTTCAAAGCAGCTAAAGGCGAATAATTTAAGTTATTAACGGAAGGCAACGAGAGTCGTTGCCTATTTATCGGTAGTCTAGGGAGGTAATATGACCAAGTCTGAGTTAATCGAGAGACTTGCAGGCCTACAATCTCATCTTTCGGCTAAGACGGTTGAAGAAGCTGTAAAAGAAATGCTTGATCATATGGCTGATACTTTGGCTGATGGTGAGCGTATCGAAGTCCGCGGATTCGGCAGTTTTTCTCTACACTACCGTGCGCCGCGTACGGGTCGTAACCCGAAAACTGGTGATAAGGTAGAGCTGGAAGGTAAATACGTTCCACACTTTAAGCCAGGTAAAGAGTTACGTGACCGTGTAAATATTTATACGGAATAATAGTTTCCTATCAAATAGGCATAAAGTTAGTAAACTTTTTCAAAAACGGTGCTTCGGTGCCGTTTTTTATTGGGTTATCGGTTGGTATTAAGTTACGTTCTACTATTCTCTATTCTCTATTCTCTATTCTCTATTCTCTATATTCTTTATCACTTCTCTATATTCTCTTTATTAGCGATTGTTGTAAGACATTGGGCTTACCTTACGTGATCTTTATCTATTTGGCTTGAGTTAATTTTGATATTTGCCGTTATTCCATCACTTTTTAGAACAACTTCGCAAAAAATAGTGTATGCGCTTAAAACGAAAGTTTTTATTAAAAGAGAGTTCGAAAAAAATACGATTTTAACTATCTTAGATAACAATTTAACAGCATGATATTACAAGGAAAAATTAATTATATGGATGTAAAATATGATTTTATTAGCCAAGATAAAATATATTTATAGAAATAAAATAGCATTAATAAAATGGCATTATCTTTATGCTAAATATATTACAATGCTAGGGCTAAAACCTCTTAATATAGATTATCTTGCCACTATCATTATATTAAGTTGCTTACCTTTACTTATTCAACGTGAAACACTGAGTTTATCCCTGAGTTATACACTGATTATCGTAGGGATATTGTTATATTTAATTCCTTTTTCATACTTACGTTTTTTGTTGCTATTACTCTGTTTTTGGTGCTATGCAAACAGTACTGCCTCCTCTTTAATGGTCAAAACCTCTCAACTTGCTGACACCATTGCCACAATAGAAAGCGCAATTCTAGAATATCGTCGCTTGCCGGATAGCAATATAATGATTAAAGTTGCTATTCCTAAACAGCATCTCTTTTCTGCTAAACTCTATGCCAATATATATTGGCGTCATCCACCTAAAAATGTCGTAGTCGGGCAAACATGGCTGTTTAAAATTCACTTTCGTGCAGTACATAGTTATTTAAATGAGGGAGGATTTGATAGCCAAAAATATGCAGTTTCAGTAAGAGAAACATTGTCAGGAAAAATATTATCAGCCACATTAACGAATTCTCACCTTCCTATTTATACTCAATTTATTCACTATCTTTCATCTTATTGGCAAGCCACAAAAAATAGTGGTGAAATCACAGCATTAGTGTTAGGTGATAAACGAGGTATTTCTGCCGAAAATAAAATACTTTATATGAAAACAGGTATTTCGCACCTTATTGTGATTTCAGGGCTGCATATTGGCCTTGCTGCTCTGTTTGGTTGGCTGATAGCGAGAGGAGTACAATATCTTTTCCCAACGCAATGGATTAACCCACAATTTCCTTTGGTTATTAGTTTAGGTTGTGGTGTTTTTTATGCGGCTTTATCAGGATGGGGGATCCCCGCAACCAGAGCGATAATAGGCCTAACTATTTGGGTTTTACTCCATTGGCGTAGTGGGCTTTTTTTACCTTGGCAGTGGGCGATTTGGAGTGCAGCAGTGATTTTATTGCTTGATCCGCTCGCCATATTATCCGCTAGTTTTTGGTTATCCTTTTCTGCGGTATTTGCCATCATTGTTTGGTATTGGCTCTATCCATTAAATAAAAGATTTAGCCAGCAAAAACGTTGGTTTGTTATTAGACTCATTCATTTGCAACTAGGACTATTGATCATCTTATTACCCTTTCAATACTACTTATTTGGTGGTGGTAATCTTTTTAGCTTGCTTGTTAATTTATGGGCTGTGCCTATTATTTCGTTTATTACCGTACCACTTATTATGTGTGGGCTATTTACTGCCTTTTTACCTGTTCTACAACCTATTATTTGGTCATGGGTTGATCAGTCTATCAATTGGGCATTTTTCTGTGCGCCTTATTTTCTTGGGTATTGGCAACCCTGTGGCGCTGTCCCCTGGTTATTTGCATTAAGCGGTATTATGACTCTTTTAGTTATCAAAATGAGCTGGTGGCGTCATCATGTGATTATTTTGATCACTATTGCTACGTTTTTATATTGTGAACTGTCTTTCTCTAAACGTTATGATTGGCGAATAACCATGTTAGATATTGGACATGGTTTAGCTATTATTATTGAAAAAGAGGGAGAAGCGGTTATCTATGACACAGGGATACGCTGGAAAAGTGGTGGCTCTATTGCTAAAAATGTCATTATTCCCTATCTAACGCATCATCGATTACAACCTGTTGCCATGATAATTAGCCATGATCACCTTGATCATACCGGTGGTATTGACGACTTATTACGTGCTTATCCCAAGTTAACTATCCGTAGTAGTTTTGACAATCCCCAACATTTACCGTGCTTACAAGGGGGAGTATGGCAATGGAAAGACCTTACTTTCAACGCGCTCTGGCCGCTGACATTATCTCGTTCACCTAAAAATAATGATTCTTGTGTGATTTCATTAACGGATGGTAACAGTGTTATTTTATTAACAGGCGATCTGGAAAAAGAGGGGGAAGCACAATTACTGAGAAGGAAAAAAGCCTATTTAAAAGCGGATATTTTACAAGTTCCTCATCATGGTAGCCAAACATCATCCACATTGGCGTTTATTCAAGCAATATCACCAAAATATGCACTAGTTTCTGCTGCACGTTATAGCCCTTGGCGTTTACCTTCTGATAAAGTACATAACCGTTATAAAAAAGAGGCCATTGATTGGCTAACAACATCGATAAATGGGCAAATTTCTATCGAGTTTAAACACGGAAAGATTGATGTATACACCTATAGACGAGATATTTTACCTCGTTGGTATCATCAGTGGTTTGGTGTTTTGACGTTTCCCGAGTAGAATAGCCCGCTATTTATTAAAAGTTTGGTAATATATATGAATGATATAGACCTATCAACGTGGCAAACATTCCGACGCTTATGGCCGATGATTCGGATCTTTAAAGCGGGGTTGTTTGCTGCAGCAGGCGCATTAATCATAAATGCGGGTGTTGATGCATTTATGATCTCTTTATTGAAACCTCTACTTGATGAAGGTTTCGGTAAAGCAAGTAATGATGTATTAAAATGGATGCCTTTAGCCGTTATTGGCCTGATAGTTCTGCGTGGTATATCTAACTTTATTTCTAGTTACTGCCTTTCTTGGGTATCAGGAAAAGTCGTGATGAATATGCGCCGTCGGCTGTTTTCTCATATTATGGGAATGCCGGTGAGCTTTTTTGATCAGCAATCTACAGGTACGTTATTATCACGTATTACCTATGATTCAGAACAGGTCGCTTCATCTTCATCAGGGGCTTTGATCACTGTTGTCCGTGAAGGGGCTTATATCATCGGCTTATTTGGCCTGATGTTCTACTATAGCTGGCAGTTATCACTTATCTTGATTGTGATCGCACCTATTGTGGCGGTGGTGATCAGAATGGTATCAACACGCTTTAGAACCATCAGTAAGCGTATCCAAAATAGTATGGGGCAGGTGACAACAAGTGCTGAACAAATGCTTAAAGGCCATAAAGAAGTCTTAATTTTTAATGGTCAAGAAGTTGAGAATAAGCGCTTTAATCATGTCAGTAACCATATTCGTCGCCAAGGTATGCGTATGGTGGTGGCATCTTCTATATCAGATCCCATTATCCAGCTTATTGCTTCTTTTGCTTTAGCCTTTGTTTTATATGCAGCCAGTTTTCCTGAGATTATGGATACCCTGACTGCAGGGACAATTACGGTGGTCTTCTCTTCAATGGTCGCTTTAATGCGCCCATTAAAATCATTAACTAACGTTAATGCTCAATTCCAACGAGGCATGGCTGCTTGCCAAACATTATTTGCTATCCTTGATATGGAACAAGAGAAAGATACTGGCACCCTTGAGCTGAAAAAACCAACAGGTGATATTGAGTTCCGTAATGTCACTTTCCAATATATCACCAAAGATACACCTGCTTTGAAAAATCTGTCCTTCACTATTCCTGAAGGGAAAACAGTGGCACTAGTAGGGCGTTCAGGCTCAGGTAAATCTACCATTGCAAACCTCCTCACTCGTTTTTATGACGTTAATGAAGGGGAGATTTTGATCAATGGTCACGATATTCGTGATTACACATTAAGATCACTACGTAATCAGGTTGCGTTAGTTTCACAAAATGTGCATCTGTTTAATGAAACGGTAGCAAACAATATTGTTTATGCTTGTGAAGACCAATATACCCGTGAGGATATCGAGAAAGCGGCTAAAATGGCCCATGCTATGGACTTTATCCAAAAATTAGATAATGGTCTCGATACTGAAATTGGTGAAAATGGCGTGTTGTTATCAGGTGGTCAGCGTCAACGTATTGCCATTGCAAGGGCACTATTGCGTGATGCGCCTATTCTTATCTTAGATGAGGCAACTTCAGCATTAGATACTGAATCAGAGCGGGCAATTCAAGCTGCACTTGATGAACTGCAAAAAAATAGAACATCATTAGTGATTGCTCACCGTCTATCAACCATTGAAAAAGCAGATGAAATTTTAGTGATTGAAGATGGGGAAATTGTTGAACGTGGTGCTCATCTTGATTTAATTGAGCGAAAAGGCGTTTATGCTCAGCTACACAGGATGCAATTTGGCAAATGATTGAGCGGATTTGGTCTGGTAAATCGTGGTGTTACCTTCTTTTATTGCCTTTTTCATGGCTCTATGGGGCGATCAGCCTTTTTAGGCGTTTTGCCTATAAACAAGGCTGGTTGTCCTCATGGAAATCCCCCGTACCTGTTGTTGTGGTAGGTAACTTAACGGCGGGAGGTAATGGTAAAACACCAGTGGTGATTTGGCTTGTTGAGCAATTAAAAGCACAAGGCTTTAAACCTGCGGTTGTTTCTCGTGGTTATGGCGGGAAATCAGACCAATATCCTTTATTATTGTCGCCAGAAACACAGCCGGCCGTCGCAGGAGATGAACCGGTTTTAATTTATCATCGCACTGGCGTACCTGTTGCCGTTGCACCTTCTCGCAGTGATGCAGTCAAAGCGCTATTAGCGCAATATGATCTTGATATTATTATTACTGATGATGGATTACAGCATTATGCCCTACAGCGAGATTATGAAATCGTCGTTATTGATGGACAACGGCGTTTTGGTAATGGCTGGTGGTTGCCCGCAGGGCCGATGAGAGAGCGCGCTCATCGTCTTGATTCTGTTAATGCGGTTATTGTCAATGGTGGTGATTGTCAAGCGAATGAAATAGCGATGAGTTTAGAGGGAGAAATCGCGGTAAATCTAAAGACAGGTGAGAAAAAAGCCATTACTGAGTTGGGTAATGCAGTTGCTATGGCAGGGATTGGTCATCCTCCTCGTTTCTTTAATTCCTTGCAAGATAAAGGGGTTAAGTTAATTGCAACTAAAGCCTTTAATGATCATAGTGAATATACCCTACAAGAGTTACAAATACTGACGCCTCACCAAGAGCCTCTGATTATGACAGAAAAAGACGCAGTTAAATGCCAGCATTTTGCGCAAAACAACTGGTGGTATTTGCCTGTCAGTGCGGTATTGAAAGATCTATCTGTGCTAAATCAAGTCAGCCAATTAGTGACAACGCGAAAAAAACTTGTATATGATCTGAAACAATGATATTTATAATGGAAATCAGGATAGCGTTACATAAAGATTACCTACCCACTAATCGCATACCGCTTTTGTCGTAGTTCAATTTAACTCGCTAATACCCTATCTACTCAAAAGCCTTGTGTGGAGAGTTTTTAGATCTTTATTGTAGAGTTAATATTGTTATGCTGTGGATATTATTCATGCTTGATAGTTAAAATGCTTTCGAATAGAAATTACTTTATCATTTATATCAAGCAAGTTTATTGATAGGTACAGGCTACAATATAGAATATGTCATATATTTGTCATGAATATTTTGTAGTTTAGTGTCTGTTCAATAAATAGTTATCTAATTTAGCTATCACGATTTTGAACATTTATATTGAATAATAAAATGCACTACTTAAATTAATGTGTTCAGAATTTAATGGGGTTTTATATAAGAAGACTTAATAAAAAGTAGAATGCATGTGTATAGAAGATAAAAACTATACAAAGAACAAAAGGAGTTTATCTATCATGACATTACAATTAAGAATGGGTCGCGTAAAATGGTTTGACAATAATAAAGGATATGGTCTTATTGTTGCAAAAGATCTTGAACAAGATATTTACGTCAATAAAAAAGCGATTGCCAATACAAAAAATAAAGCACTAACCGAAGGCCAAGACGTTGAGTTTTCTGTTATCAAAACAGCAGCAGGTCTAGAAGCCGCTGATGTTATCGGGTTCTAAATAGTCGACACCTATAATAAATGGGTGAGACCATGTTTTAACCTATTGATTTAATTAAAATCTATCATTACGTTGATGCAAAAAGGATAAAATAAGACGTTATCACTGATTGCTCAAGGTAATATAAAATGGTTGCCACGTTAATTAGAATGCAATAAAGATAATAAAAAGGTTAAATTATTATCAATAAAAGCGGAATGTAATTCTTTATTAATGATGTTGCAGACAAAACGATAAAAGGCCACATTATTGTGGCTTTTTTGTTGCTTATAGTGAAAAAGAAAATAGTAAATTTATTAATAGAGAAAATATTTAGCGAATAATTACCAAACCCGCGGTGTAGAGTATTAACGCTGATCCTTCCTTATGATATCCTTTTATCCTATAACATGATTAACCCTTGTGAGGGACAAAATGGATCACCGCTTACTCGAAATTATTGCTTGCCCAGTTTGCCATGGCAAACTTATCTTTGATAAAGAAAATTCAGAGCTTATCTGCAAAATTGATCATCTCGCTTATCCTGTTCGTGACAATATTCCGGTTCTACTAGAGAATGAAGCCAGAGAGTTGTCATTAGAAGAGGAAAAATAACCTAATGTTTACGGTCATTATCCCAGGTCGATATGCGTCGACTCGGTTACCCGGTAAGCCACTTGCTGATATTCATGGCAAACCGATGATTGTTCGTGTTATGGAACAAGCAAAGCGTTCAGGTGCTAAACGTGTCATTGTTGCAACTGATAACTTAGATGTGGTTCGCGCTGTTGAACAAGCGGGTGGAGAAGCGTGTATGACCCGTGAAGACCACCACTCAGGTACAGAGCGTTTAGCTGAGGTTATCGAAAAATATCAATTCGCAGATGATGAGATAATCGTTAATGTACAAGGCGATGAACCACTCATTCCACCCGCAATTATTACGCAAGTGGCAGAAAATTTAGCTAATTGTGGTGCAGGTATGGCAACTCTTGCTGTGCCTATCGTCGACTCAAAAGAAGCCTTTAATCCTAACGCTGTAAAAGTGGTTATGGATGCGAAAGGTTTTGCACTGTACTTTTCTCGAGCCACTATTCCTTGGGAAAGAGATCGTTTTAATCTCTCTCATGATGAAATAGGCGAGCATTACTTACGTCATATCGGTATTTACGCTTATCGTGCAGGCTTTATTCGTCGTTATATTACTTGGGAGCCAAGCCCATTGGAGTCTATCGAAATGTTAGAGCAGCTGCGTGTATTGTGGTATGGCGAGAAAATCCATGTAGCAAAAGCGCTTGAAGTACCGGGTGTCGGGGTTGATACTCAAGATGACTTAATTGCCGCGAGAGCCGCTTTTCGGGCACTAAACCAAGAGTTCTAATATTTGCAGTATATTGCAAATTAATGTTTAACGGCACTGGTATTCAGTGCCGTTGTTGTTTTCTTCCATCGATAAAAAAGAGGATTGATTACTTTTTTACCTAATGATCTCATTCTTCATACGCTATTTTATGCCATTGTCAGCTTCATTTTTATTCTCAATAACCGCCTCTACACTAGATGGTTCGCTAGGTTTTATGGTTTGCCAAATCGAGCCGATAAATTCATACCATGCTCGCTCACTATGCTGAAAATAATACGCGGAAGGGGTATATTTTTCCCAAGGATGCAGAGGGGTAGTAATGGCTAGCTGATAAGCAGGTGCAACAATAGGGTGCATACCTCTAGCTAAAAAGAAACGTTCTGCCCGCGCTAAATGGTTTGCTGAGGTCACCAATAAAAAAGGTTGTTTACCGATAAGTTTATCCACTTCATACGCTTCTTCTTCGGTATCTTTAGGTTGGGAAAGGGCGATCGTTTTTTCTGCTGGAACACCTAATGATTGTGCAACTTGTGCAGCCACTTCGGCGCTACTTATTTTATTGACGCCGGCACCACCGGTAAAAATTAAGCTGGCATTAGGATAACGATAATAAAGCCTTACGCCTTCAGCAACACGAAATAAGCTATTATTTAGCAGGTTAGCACTAGGAGCCCATTCAGGATTATAAGTAAAACCGCCCCCTAAAACGACAATGTAGTTAACATCTTGTGGTGAGTTTTCGCGTAATTCATAACGTGCTTGAAACGCTTTTTCACTCGGCATCAATAGAGTATCTGCGACAGGTTGCATGCCTAACAGCGTAAGTAACACAATCACGATAGTGAGTACGCTTTTTCCTGTTTTTTGCCAACGAGTAAACCACAGTAAAATAAGCGCAAAAAAAGCAATTATTAATAACAGCGGTAGTGGCATGATTAGGCTACCAAGATATTTTTTGAGCAAAAACAGCATAAATCTTCCTAAGTTGAGTGAAATGTCAGCAACTGAGAGTAAAAATCTAGTGAAAACTAGGGGATTGATAAAGCATTGTGTCAAAATAGCGTATAAGTATAGTTTTTACTAAATGCTAACGAACAGAAATACTCACTAATTTAGAAATTGTAAAACGATAAACGTTTGAGCGTTAATTTTTTCATTAATAAGCGTTATATTTATACTGCGCTTTGCGAATAATCTGATTCATGGCTTATTTTGTGATTGAAAACAGCCAGTATCATCGAACACTGGTAAAATTGTTGTCTTTGTTTACCTTCAGTACAGTGTCTCATATTTTTGAATTTATCAGAATGCAAAGAGCGCAAGTAACAAGTTGTTATCATGAGGCGTTTTAATGTCAGACCGTAATTTTGACGATATTGCTGATAAATTCTCTCGCAATATCTATGGCACAACAAAAGGAAAAATCCGCCAAGCGGTGATTTGGGATGATTTACAACAATTATTAACTCAACTCCCTGATCGTCCGTTGCGTATTTTAGATGCGGGGGGTGGTGAAGGTTATTTTTCCAGACAACTGGCAAAATTAGGGCACCAGATAATTTTATGTGATCTATCACAAGAGATGCTTAACCGCGCACAAGAAGCGGCTATTGATGAAGGTGTTGTCAATCAAATGACGTTTATTTGTTGTGCAGCACAAGAGATAAACCAGCATCTAGATGATGGTGTTGACTTAATTCTATTCCATGCCGTATTAGAGTGGATCACAGATCAGAAAAACGCCATAAATGTACTTACCGATATGCTACTTCCTAATGGTATCCTATCGTTAATGTTTTACAATGCGAATGGCATTGTCATGAGAAATGCTATTTTGGGAAATTTCCATTTGGCAAATCCGGAAATACCACGCAGAAGAAAACGCTCATTATCCCCACAAAATCCGCTACAACCTGAGGATGTTTATCAATGGTTAGCGTCATTTTCAATGACGATTTTAGGAAAAACGGGAGTGCGTGTTTTTCATGACTATTTGCAAAGTCGTCAGTTGCAAAATAAAGATTTTCCAGCGTTGCTTGCCTTAGAGCAACGCTATTGTCGGCAAGAGCCCTATATCAGTCTGGGGCGTTACATTCATGTCATGGCACAAAAGTGTGTAAATTAAGGATGTACTATGAGTGATTTTACCCAGACCGTTCCTGAGTTAGTGTCTTGGGCGAGAAAAAATGATTTCTCTATTTCACTGCCACCGGAAAGATTAGCTTTTTTGATGGCAGTTGCTGTATTAAACAGCGAACGTCTTGATGGCGAGATGAGTGAAGGGGAGTTGATTGATGCCTTTCGAGAGGTGTGTAAAGGCTTTGATCAACCCGCAGAATCAATACAAGTTCGTGCTAATAATGCCATTAATGATATGGTCAAGCAGCGGCTTTTTAACCGTTTTACCAGTGAACTGGTAGAAGGTAATGCGATATATCGTTTAACGCCATTAGGTATCGGCATCAGTGATTACTACATTCGTCAACGTGAGTTTTCATCACTACGCTTGTCAATGCAGCTGTCAATTGTGGCAAGTGAGTTAGATTCAGCGGCAAGTGCCGCAGAAGAAGGTGGTGATGCATACCATTGGCATCGTAATGTTTTTGCACCGTTAAAATATTCGGTGGCTGAGATATTCGATAGCATCGATTTATCTCAACGCATTATGGATGAACAGCAAAATATCGTTAAAGAAGATATTGCTGCACTATTAAACCAAGATTGGCAAGCTGCCATTTCAAACTGTGAACAATTACTATCTGAAACCTCTGGGACATTAAGAGAGTTACAAGACACACTGGAAGCGGCAGGGGACAAATTACAAGCAAATCTATTACGTATTCAAGAAGCGAATATGAGTTCAGGCCATGTCGACCAAATAGATACTTTAGTCTTTGAGTTACAAAGTAAACTTGACCGTATTATTAGTTGGGGACAGCAATCTATCGATTTATGGATAGGTTACGATAGGCATGTGCATAAATTTATTCGCACGGCGATAGATATGGATAAAAACCGTATTTTTTCACGTCGCCTACGCCAATCCGTACAAAACTATTTCGACAGCCCATGGGCATTAACTTATGCTAATGCGGATAGGCTATTTGATATGCGTGATGAAGAGCTTGTGTTGCGAGATGAAGAAGTGACCGGGGAATTGCCTGAAGAGCTGGAATATCAAATGTTCAGTGAAGTAAATGAACAAATTGCTCAATGGGTTGAACAAGAGCTGGCTGCTTATAAATTAGAACAACGAGCGTTAGATCTCAGTTCAGTATTAGTTGAGTATCTTAATCGTTATCCACAACAGAAGCATTTTGATGTGGCACGGATTGTCATTGATCAAGCGGTACGATTAGGTGTCGCGCAAGCTGAACTTGCAGGATTGCCAGCAAAATGGGCAGAAATTAACGAATATGGAGCTAAGGTACAAGCGCATGTCATCGATACATACTGAACAATTTATACCAGCTAAATTAGCACAGGCATTAGCGAATTCACTTTTTCCTGAACTGGATAGTCAGCTACGTGCAGGTCGACATATTGGTATAGACTCACTAGATAACCATGCTTTTTTGATGGACTTTCAAGATGAGTTAACAGATTTTTATGCGCGTTATAATGTCGAATTAATTCGAGCACCTGAAGGCTTTTTTTATTTACGCCCCCGTTCAACGACGCTTATTCCTCGTTCAGTGCTTTCTGAAATGGATATGTTGGTCGGCAAAATTCTTTGTTATCTCTACCTTAGCCCTGAGCGATTAGCTAATCAGGGGATCTTCACTGTACAAGAATTATTTGATGAATTACGCACACTGGCCGATGAAAGCAAATTGTTACGCTTAGTTAATCAACGCTCAACAGGATCGGATTTAGACCTACAAAAACTGCAAGAGAAAATGAGAACGTCACTTAACCGACTACGTCGTTTAGGGATGATTTCGTTTTTACCCAATGATACGCAACGTTTTTCAATTACTGAATCGGTGTTCCGCTTTGGTGCTGATGTGCGTAGTGGTGACTCTCCTCTTGAAGCGCAAATGCGTATGATCCGCGATGGTGAGGCTATGCCACTAGAGCAAGATAGCGAGCCAAGTGATAACGATGAACAGGAAGATGAGCAATTAGAGTCCAGTGAAGATGATGATGCAGAGGAAGAAAATAAATGATTGAACGAGGAAAATTTCGCTCATTAACATTGATCAACTGGAATGGGTTTTTTGCTCGTACTTTTGATTTAGATGAATTAGTCACGACTTTATCCGGTGGTAACGGAGCGGGTAAATCCACCACCATGGCGGCTTTTATTACCGCGATGATCCCCGATCTGACTTTACTTCATTTTAGAAATACCACTGAAGCCGGTTCAACCAGTGGCTCTCGTGATAAAGGATTATATGGGAAATTACGCCCGGGAGTTTGTTACGCTGTTTTAGATGTGATTAATTCCCGCCATTTACGAGCTGTCGTTGGCGTACGCTTACAACAAGTTGCCGGACGAGATAAAAAGGTTGATATCAAACCTTTTATGATCCAAGGGCTACCTATTGCTGAAAATCCAACAGAAATTTTGACGCAAGCTGTCGATGGACGCCAAGCACGTGTTCTACCACTTAATGAATTAAAAGAAAAAGTAGAAGCGATAGAAGGCGTTGTTTTTAGACAATTTAACTCGATTACTGATTTCCACTCTGTACTCTTTGATTTAGGGGTTATTCCGAAACGTTTACGCTCAGCAAGCGATCGGGCAAAATTCTATCGTCTTATTGAAGCTTCATTATATGGCGGTATTTCAAGTGCCATCACTCGTTCTTTACGCGACTATTTATTACCTGAAAATAGCGGAGTAAGAAAAGCCTTCCAAGATATGGAAGGGGCATTACGTGAAAACCGCATGACCTTAGAAGCTATTCGGGTCACTCAATCCGATCGTGATCTGTTTAAACATTTAGTTACCGAAGCGACCTCTTATGTTGCCGCGGACTATATGCGTCATGCTAATGAAAGACGAGTACACCTTGATCAGGCTCTATCTTTACGTAAAGAGTTGTGGGATCAGCGTAAAGCGATTAACAATGAAGCTTATCGCTTTATTGAAATGGGCAAAGAGTTAGAAGAGCAACAAGCGTTATCGGCTGATTTGGAAACGGATTATCAAGCCGCCAGTGATAGACTTAATCTTGTACAAAATGCGGTGCGCCAACAAGAAAAAATCGATCGCTATGTTGCGGATGTTGAAGAAATCACATTCCGTTTAGAAGAGCAAAGTGAAGTTGTTGAAGAAGCAACATCAAAAAAAGAAGAGTTGGAAGCGCGAGTTGGATCTGCGGAAGAAGAAGTTGATGAACTGAAAAGTCAATTGGCAGATTATCAACAAGCGTTAGATGTTCAACAAACCCGAGCTATTCAATATCGTCAGGCGGTACAAGCATTAGAGCGTGCGAAAGCACAATGTGGCATTGATGATTTAGATGAAACCAATGCCGAGCTATGGGCTGAACGTATTCAAGCAAAAATTCAATCCATCACGCATTCATTACTTTCTATGGAGCAGAAACTCGGTGTTTCTGATGCGGCCAAAACGCAATTTGATCAAGCCTATAAATTGATCACCTCGATTGTTGGGGAAGTTGAGCGTCAAAATGCGTGGAGTGTGGCTAAAAGCGCATTACGTGAATGGTCATCACATCGCCATCAAGCCGATCGTGTTCACCCTATTCGGATGCAATTAGCTGAATTAGAGCAACGTTTACAGCAAAGAAATAATGCTGAACGTCAACTTGCAGAGTTTAATAAACAGTATGGCAAAAATGTTGAGCCTGATGATCTATTTACTCTACAAGAAGAGCTAGAAGCAAAGATTGAAGAGCTGAGCGATTATGTTAGTGATTCTGGCGAACAGCGTATGCAAATGCGCCAAGAGCTTGATCAACTAAAACAACAAATTGAAAAATTAAGAAAACAAGCGCCAGTTTGGTTTGCTGCACAAGATGCTTTAACGCAACTGTGTGAACAAACGCATCAATCTTTTGAAACAAGCAATCAAGTTACTGAATATATGCAACAGTTACTTGAGAAAGAGCGTGAAGCCACGGTTTTGCGTGATGAAACCGCTGCTCGCAAACAGCAAATTGAAGCTCAAATTGAACGATTAAGTCAGCCTAGTGGGGCTGAAGATGGCCGATTAATTACTTTAGCAGAACGCTTTAACGGGGTTTTATTATCGGAGATTTACGATGATATCACCTTAGATGATGCGCCTTATTTCTCAGCATTATATGGACCTGCGCGCCATGCGATTGTGGTACAAGATCTCAGTGCGATCGAAGAGCAGTTAGCTTCTTTAGAAGATTGCCCGGAAGATCTCTATTTTATTGAAGGTGATCCACAATCCTTTGATGATAGCGTATTTAATGCCCAAGAGATGGAAAAAGCGGTACTTATTAAAAGTTCAGATAGGCAGTGGCGCTATTCACGTTATCCAGAAATTCCATTATTTGGCCGTGCAGCACGAGAAAACCAGCTAGAAATATTATCCCGTCAACGAGATGAGCTGTCAGAGCTATATGCTACACAGGCCTTTGATGTGCAGAAAATTCAACGTGCACACCATGCATTTAGCCAATTTGTTGGGCAACATATTTCAGTGGCATTTGATGCCGATCCTGAAGAAGATATTCGCCAATTAAATCAACGTCGTAATGAATTAGAGCGCGAGTTATCACAATATGAAGAGGGCACTCAGCAACAACGTCAGCATTATGCGCAAGCCAAAGAGTCGCTCAATTTATTAAATAAACTCATTCCTCAAGTCAATTTATTATTGGACGAAACATTAATTGATCGTGTTGAAGAGCTACGTGAAGAGCTTTATAACGCAGAAGAGTCGATGCGTTATTTACAGCGTCATGAGAAAGCATTAACTGCGTTAGAGCCTATAGCCTCGATTTTACAAAGCGATCCACAAGAGCATGATCAATTAACACAAGATTATCAATACGCAAAAGAAGAGCAGCAACGTTATCAACAACAAGCATTTTTGCTGGTGGAAGTGGTTCAGCGTCGTCCACATTTTAGTTATAGCGATGCGGTTGAAATTGTCAGTGAAAATAACGATCTTAATGAAAAATTACGTCGTCGTTTAGAAATGGCTGAAACAGAGCGAGCGACAGCGAGAGAGTTATATCGTCAACAGCAGGCACAATGTGATCAGTTTAATCAAGTACTAGCCTCACTAAAAAGTTCTTTTGATACCAAATCAGAACTATTAAGAGAGCTTGAGCAAGAGATGAAAGAGACTGGCTTGCAAATTGATGCGGGTGCAGAAGCGCGAGCCAAAGAGTTACGTGATCAACGTTATGCTGCGGTGAGTGCTAACCGTACGCGTATTAGCCAACTTGAGCGTGATATTGCGCTTAGTGAAGCTGAACGTGAAAATATGGCGAAGAAAATTCGCAAATTAGAACGTGATTATGGCCAAATGCGTGAGCACGTCGTCAGCGCTAAAGCCAGTTGGTGTGCTGTTATGCGTTTAGTGAAAGAAAATGGTATGGAGCGCCGTTTACATCGTCGTGACTTTGCCTATCTTTCAGCGGATGAGTTACGTTCAATGTCGGATAAGGCGCTAGGTGCGTTACGTCAGGCTGTGGCGGATAATGAATATTTACGGGATGCATTACGTCGCTCTGAAGACGCAAAATACCCTGATCGTAAAGTCCAATTCTTTATTGCGGTTTACCAACATTTAAGAGAACGCATTCGACAAGATATTATCAAAACCGATGATCCGGTTGATGCTATCGAACAGATGGAAATTGAATTAGCTCGCTTAACCGAAGAGCTAACCAGTCGTGAACAAAAACTGGCGATCAGCTCTCGCAGTGTGGCAAATATTATTCGTAAAACTATCCAACGTGAACAAAATCGCATTCGCATGCTAAATCAGGGCTTACAAGCGGTTTCCTTTGGTCAGGTTCGTGGTGTACGGTTAAACGTTAATATTCGTGAAAGCCATCAAATCTTACTGGATGTATTATCGGAAGAAGAAGATAGCCAATATCAAGATCTATTTAAAAACCAAAACCTAACCTTCTCTGAAGCGATGGCAAAACTGTATCAACGCTTAAATCCACAGG
The DNA here is from genome assembly GCF_001808035.1 of Proteus sp. HMSC14B05. NCBI lineage: Bacteria > Pseudomonadati > Pseudomonadota > Gammaproteobacteria > Enterobacterales > Morganellaceae > Proteus > Proteus sp. HMSC14B05. The sequence goes on from NZ_KV791993.1 coordinate 88,269, forward strand.
CTGACTTTGGTCAGCGTATGCCACAAACGGTGGGTGAAGAGCTACTTGATTACCGTAACTATCTTGAGATGGAAGTTGAAGTTAATCGTGGGCCAGAAGGTTGGTTAAAAGCAGAAAGTGGTGCGCTATCAACAGGTGAAGCCATTGGTACAGGTATGTCTATCTTAGTGATGGTGGTTCAAAGTTGGGAAGAAGAATCACGACGCTTAAGAGGAAAAGATATTTCGCCTTGTCGTTTGCTCTTCCTTGATGAAGCCGCACGTTTAGATGCGAAATCTATCGCAACCCTGTTTGAACTGTGTGAACGACTTGATATGCAACTTATCATTGCTGCACCAGAAAATATTAGTCCAGAAAAAGGCACAACTTATAAATTAGTGCGTAAAGTATTTAATGGAAGCGAGCATGTTCATGTGGTCGGATTAAAAGGCTTTGGGCAACAAAGTGAAAAAGATAAACATTTATCCGAAAATATTGCAGATAGTTGATGAAGGATCATGATGAGTAAGTGAATAACCTTATAATATAACTTATTGTTTTCATTATTTTATATTTTGGTTATTCATGAGTGTTAATGGCATTTAGTATTTTTATCACAGTTATTAGTACAAATCAGTGTACAAATTTTATAGCGTGACCCCTCAATAAAAAGGGAAGTACTAAATGCCCCTCATCAATTTATATCGATGTTAAAGTAATCAATAAAAGTGGAAACAGAGGATAGCGACAGGTTTGAGTGGAACAAAAACATGTGCTTTAAGCCTCATTGACTATTTACATCCCTCATCGCAGTATTGCTGTATTTCATTGAGTAATCTGCCTACATGGAAGCCATCACATACGGCATGATGCACTTGAATTGCTAGTGGCATCAGAACTTTATCTCCCTGCGTATAATATTTACCTATTGTAAATACAGGGGCAAAGAAATTGTTTATATTCGCCACATTCAAGTTAAAACTGGTGAAACTTACCCAAGGATTTGCTGACACAAAAAACATATTTTCGATAAATTCTTTTGGAAAATAGGCTAGATCGTCACCGTATTGTGCTATATCTTCTGAATAAGTTTTCAAAAAATGATTGATATCTTTGTGGTAGTAACTCCATAAAGATGAAAATGTTTCGGTCTGTTCATGAAAGATAGTGTACCCAGGGTTAACACTATCCCATATCACCAATTCCCCGTCTTTCATTGCCATGCGGAATTCTGCATGTTTATTTACCAATCGGCTAATGATGTATATAAATGTCGGATAGAATTTGTACCCATTTTGCTTTACGGTTTTTAATAATGAAGTAATATCCAGTTGAACGGTCTGGCTAAAGGTGCATTGAGCAAAAGACTGAAATGCTTCAAAGTGTTCTTTTCGTCCCCATTGGGATAGATCAACAACAGTATATCCCACGCGCTTTGTGTCCATGTTAGCTTTCCTGTTTTCTAATCCAAATTTAAATTAATTGTATATTACTTATAAATTATTAAAACAATTTCGAACCTCTATCTGTAGATAAACCCATAACCTATGGTAGGTAATGGGTTTTTCTTGGTTAATTTTAAAATGTTTATTTTTTACCAAAAAATGTTTCAAAAATAACAGAGTCATTGATGTATTCATTTGGGAACGACTTAGATAACAACGGCACTATCTGCTTTCGTAGATAGTGCTTTCTTTTTTCAAAGTGTTAGATAGATCAAAAAATGAAAGTAAACTAACAAAAGAGTACCTGCCTAAATAAAATAACGTGCGCTATATCTCATTTAAATGTAATTATGATGTTTATTATTATCACCTTCTGTGATTAATATAAAAATTAAAGGAAAGAGAATGCGTAAAGTCACACTTACTCTTAGTGCAATTGCGTTGGCGTTAAGTTTAAATGGCGCAGCAATGGCAAAAGTTCATATGCCAGAAGTTGTTAGCCCAGGGGTTACTGTTACTGAACTTGCACATCAGCAACCAATTAAATGGGTTTCTGTTGCAGAAATTGAAAAAAGCTTAGAAGGCCAAGCACCAATGGCGGTAGGTTTTGATATTGATGACACCGTTCTGTTCTCAAGCCCAGGCTTTTATCGTGGTAAACTGGAATATTCTCCTAACGATTTCAGTTATCTGAAAAACCCAGAATTCTGGGAAAAAATGAACAACGAATGGGATAAATTCAGTATGCCTAAACAAGTCGGTATCGATCTTGTTCAGATGCACTTAAAACGCGGTGATACTGTTTATTTCATTACCGGTCGTACACAGACTAAAACAGAGACTGTGACTAAATATGTTCAAGAAGGTTTAAATATTCCTGCAGACAAAATGCAACCTGTTATTTTTGCCGGTGACCAACCTGGCGCAAATAACAAAGTAAGCTGGATGCGCGATCACAAACTGAAAATTTACTACGGTGATGCAGATGCTGATATCGCAGCAGCTGATGAGCTAAATATCCGTGGGATCCGTATCTTACGTGCTGCTAACTCTTCTTACCAGCCGTTACCTAAAGCGGGACAATTTGGTGAAGAAGTGGTTATCAATTCAGAGTACTAATCTGTCTCTGTGCTGTTGACCTTTATTTGTTAGGCGTAGGAAACTACGCCTTTTTTATTTTGGGTTTCTTTATAAAACAAAATAGAACCATATGATAGATTAAATCTATATACTTTCTATTTGAATATTTATTGTGCACGGTATTGTGAGTATTTAGTATTTATACTCTTATTTAATATAAAAAGTGTATTAAGCATCTTTTTATGATGATTTAAGTGCCTATTGTTGAAAAGATTTTATAAAACTTTACAAATATTAGTTTATTCCTATAAAACTCTTTGTCTAACTCATCTAATATTTTACGATAGCAAAATAATAACAAGGGATGAGGCACTGAGGACTATGGCGCAACAAGCAATTAAAAGAGCAATAACATATTCGGTCGTAATAGGTACACTTCTCTCAGGGCATAATGTTATTGCCTCAGAAAGTGAAACGCCACTGCTATTCACATCAGAAACACCTGCATTAGTACCCGCATTCACAGAAGACGTGGCAACACAAAATACATTAAATTCACCATCAGTGAGTAAGCAGGAAGTTAGCACTAAACTACAATCTTGGTTACCAAGCGAATATAAACCACTTTACTTTAAGCAACTCGTGGATGTTTATCAAAGCAATGATTTAGCACTGATTTGGCAAGATGAACAAATTACACAACAACTAGAGCAGCAACTGGCAGAGGTTGCCTTAACTGGAATTCAACCACAATTTGGACGTTGGTTAACGCTATTAGAAACAGCACAATTAACGCCAGAAGCACGAGATATTATTTTATCTGACGCTTTTTTAGGTTATATCAGCTTTGTTGAACAGATTAATCAATCAGGAACAACACTGTTATATCGCGCTGCGATACAAGCATTACCGGCACCAACTGTGCAAGCTGTCGAGCATTTCCAACTCAATCTACAACAAAATACCTTAGGGCGCTTTGTCGTCTCCTTTGCACCCTCACACCCTTACTATCCATTAATGAAAGAGGAAGTGCGCAAACAGCTTCATCAAGAGGTTATTTGGCCCGTCATGGAAGGGAAAAATTCATTAAAGCCAAACCAATCGGCAGAAGAAGTTATTGCATTAAGACAAATATTGCGTAACTTAAATTTACTGCCTCAATTGGCTGAAAATGAGCAAGAAGTAGCAACAACGATTTATGATGAGCCTTTAATTGCTGCTGTAAAATCGTTTCAAGCGGCCCATGGATTAGAAACTGACGGTATTATTGGTAGACAGACGCGTAATTGGTTAAATATGACACCAATACAGCGTGCTGGAATTATGGCATTAAATATACAGCGGTTACGTTTAACCCCACCTATTGGTGACACTGGAATTTGGGTCAATATTCCTGATTACTCCCTCTATTTTTATGCTAATAATCAACTGATTTTAGATTCAAAAGTGATTGTTGGTCGACCAGATAGAAAAACCCCCATTATGAGTAGTGCGCTTAATAATGTTGTGGTTAATCCGCCTTGGAATGTACCTACTAGTATGACGCGTAAAGATATAGTTCCAAAAGGAAAGGCTGATCCTAGTTATTTTAGCCGTAAAGGTTATACGATTTATTCAGGGTGGGGGAATGACGCCTATCCAATTAGTCCTTACGATATAGATTGGGAAAACATCTCTGCGGCTAATTTTCCATATCGCATTTGGCAAGCCCCTGGGCCAACTAACTCCCTAGGCCGATATAAATTTAATATGCCAAACTCTGAAGCGATTTATCTGCATGACACACCAAACCACAATTTATTTACTAAAAATATGCGAGCAATTAGTTCAGGTTGTATTCGTGTGAATAAAGCGGCGCAATTAGCGACGATATTATTAGGTGATGCAGGATGGAAACAAGATAGAATTGATGCAGCCTTAAAACGAGGTTCAACACAATATGCACCAATTCCAGAACGTATCCCTGTCTATTTATATTATCAAACAGCTTGGGTAGCAGAAGAAAATGCCCCTCAATATCGAGCAGATATTTATAATTATGACCAAAGCATTAATAATGCAACCTCTTTTTTAGAGAATATTAAGAAATATTTGTAATAGAATAGATGGCTAACAACAATAAAGAGTAAGCATTATGCTTGCTCTTTATTTTTTATAAAAATCAGTGAGATAAAATAATTTCATTCAGTTTTATTAATAAATTTTAAAAAATAGCTATTATTTTTAATCTATTTTTAGAAATAACATTAATATTAATAAAATGTTAATTGCTAACACGGCTATTATTAATAATAAAACATAAACTTTTATAAAATAATATCAATGATATGTTTACAAATCTATACAAACAATAAGCAACAATTTAAGAAAAATATTGTCATAATAAAGGTCTGTTCTTCCTTCTATCATTATTTTGAGTGTAGCTATCATGGATATTGTTGATTCACATCGTCGTAAGTGGTTAGGCCTTGGTATGGCTGCTGTTGGTTTAGGTTTACTTCCCTCACATGCATTTGCATCATTAGCAACTCCCCGACCGAAAATTCTTCGCTTTAATAATTTAAATACTGGTGAAACTATTAAAGCCGAGTTTTTTGATGGTAAACGTTATAATAAACAAGAGCTTGCTAGACTAAATCATCTTTTTAGAGATCACCGTCAAAATAAAGTTAAAACTATCGATCCAGCCTTATTTGATCAAATCTATCTGTTACAGGTGATGTTAAACAACAATAAAGCCGTTGAACTTATTTCGGGTTATCGTTCACTCGCGACTAATAATCATCTACGTCAACACACCAGCGGTGTTGCGAAAAAAAGCTATCATACCCGTGGTCAAGCAATGGATTTCCGTTTAGTAGGTACAGATTTATCTAAAGTACGCCAAGTAGCACTAAGAATGAAAGCGGGAGGAGTGGGTTATTATCCACGAAGTAATTTTGTTCATATCGATACAGGACCCGTGCGCTCATGGTAATCTATGTAATAAATAAATAAATAGATATAGATTAAGAAAGCGCGGAGTAAGCTATGATGTATCACATTATACCTGTGACAAATTATATGCAAAATTGCACCCTTATCTGGTGTGATGATACCAAAGAAGCGGCCATTGTTGATCCCGGTGGTGATGTCGAAACATTAATTGCAGAAATTGAACAACGTCAATTAAAGTTGACTAAAGTGCTATTAACTCATGGTCACTTTGATCACGTAGCAGGAACAGCTCAAATTGTTGAGCATTTTCATGTGCCTGTTTATGGGCCACATAAAGATGATAACTTCCTTATTGAAGATTTAGAACAACAGTGTCGTATGTTTAACTTCCCCAGTGGAAAATCTTTTACGCCTGATCAATGGTTAAATGAAGGGGATACTGTCACTATTGGTAAAACCATTACTTTGTCGGTTTTACATTGTCCGGGCCATACACCTGGCCATATTATTTTTGTTAATCACCAAAATAAACTTATCTCGATGGGAGATGTATTATTTCGTGAAAGTATTGGTCGTACTGATTTCCCTCGTGGTAATCATGCCGATCTGATTGCCTCTATCAAAAATAAAGTATTACCACTAGGTGATGATTATCTATTTATCCCCGGCCATGGCCCTATGTCTAATTTAGGTCATGAGCGTCAATATAATCCTTTCTTACAAGATGAAATGCCCATTTGGTAATTTAAAATAAAGCAAACTCTTTAAGCCCTTTATATTAAAGGGCTTTTTTATAGATGAAAAATTAAAAATGATATCGCTCATCGTCGGTAAAATTAAATATTTTTGCTGATACTATAACCTGATGTTCCTGCACAAATATGGTTCCAAGAGATACTTTCATATCGAATAGTAATATCTTCATAAGGCTGGGCATCTGCATGCGTTAGTGAATTAGGGTAATGTGCCGATATATTGGTAATACTGGCTTTTGTTAGCTTAATGGTATAAAACTTTTCTTGATTGCCGTTTGAACTTGTTCTATAGAATTCTAGCTCGCACTCTAATAATTCATTATTTGTTATTGCAACCCCAAGTAAGGGTGAAGATTTATCTATAGGTTTTGAAATTACCACAGGAGAATGATTTAAATTTTGTGCTCGAGTTAAATCATAATCAAATGAATACACAAATATCTGATCTTCATGTCCGTGCTGATATTTATTGCCTATAGATCCTAAAGTAGAGCACCCTTTAGATATATCACCTTGAGATTTCCCTATTATCTTTAAATATATTGAATTAGCCATTATTTATAACTCCTTTTTGATATTTCTTCATATGATATTATCAACTTTATAAACACTTTTATTATGTGCCATAGTTAATACTACTAATTATTAAATCATTGATTTATAGCCCCTTAGTGGTGAGGGAGATAAATACCAAGTGGTGTTTTTCTGATCATTGAGTGTAACTGACATTTCCAATAACATATTTTCAGATAAACAGAACGGGAAAAAATGGTAAAGATGTGTAGTAAAGACAAAAGCTTCACCTCTATTTTCATATTGTGTTTCGTCAATGAATAGCGATAAAGATAAACAACGATAGGGTTTACCTTTTAAAATATAGTCATATAAATGTGTTTTTAGTTCAACGAGTCCATTTAATAATCGCTCACATTTTCGAGTGATCTGCCTATCAGTATCTCGGTAAAGAATATAATCAGAAATCATATGTTTAATAGTATCTAATGACATTAACATTGAACCATTAGCACTGTAATGAGATAACAATTTCCAAAAATGGTGATTATTTACAATAGGTGGATAACAAGATGATAATAATGTGATATTTCCTGTTTTTACTGCATCAGGCATTTTTTCGCTGTGTTTATTTAATAGACCTAACTCATTTCTTTTATATTGTTCAAAGCCAATATAAACACATGCAAAATGTAAACTAGGCGGTGTGACCATAGGATCACCTTTATTATCAAAGAAATTCAAATAATAAAGTGTATGCCCAGTAATATTTTTCTCCATTGTTAATGAATAGAAAATGGCTTTATGAAATTGGGGCATTAAACGAGAGGCGGCGGTTAATTCTGTCGTAGGATAAAAATGACAGTATATGCCACGCGCTAGCTCATGAGGCTCTAGTGATAACTCAATTTTATCAAGATCGGCCAAATAGTGATGGGTTGGAATAGGGAGTAAATAACTTGATTTATTCTTTTTAAAATCAATTAAAAGTGTATGTTTTGCTTCACTATCAATCGCTGGAGCACAGTTTAAAAAAAAGCTCTGATTACACTCTTCTTGAGTTAAAGGAAGTTGCTGACTGAAATAGATATTCACAACAAACCGCTGCTGTTGTTTCCAATCTAATTGAGTCACTATTTGTGGTATATCTAACTCAATAAAATGGTGAACATGGGGTAAATAAAGACCTTCTAATAAACGTTGTGGCGCAGAAAATGAGTTATTTTTCTGTGGGAAGATTTTATAGTCATTGCCAATTTTGGGTTCAAAAGCATAATTAAGAGGATCGCCTTCATAACGTTCACCGTTATGTACCACCTCAATTTTTTCAAAGTATTGACTAAATGCGAGTAATAAAATGTCTGAGGTGGTTTTATTTTCCCCTAAAAAAACATTAAGTGCATTTGTTTGAGTTAATTCCACATCACCACGATATAATATTTCAAGAGAGATACAAGAGTGGTTTGGATGCTGAGTAATTTTTCTATCCAAAATGCTATAAGGCATGATGGTGAAATTATGGCAGAAACTAAATTGTGCCCCGTTGTCGCCAATCACCAAATGTTTTTCATTAATCTCCATGGGATAGGGGAGAATTTCACTTTGGTCAATTTGGATAATTGTTGTTGATGGTAGCCCTTTAATGGCTTGGGAATTTAGTCGTTGCAGTAGGGGTAATGTGATCTCAGGAAAAGCATCATCAATTTTATCTTGTAAACGAGCAGATAAAAAAGCAAAGCCTTCTAAGAGATAACTTGTTTGTGGATCTTGAGGATCAAGTACGCTCGCTAAATGTGGCGCTTTATCTGCATACTCACTGAACAGTTTTTGTAAGTACTGCTTTTCTTTAATATATTTAATTTCACTCATGATCTAATCCAAAAGATGAATATGAGCCGGGTTTTAAACCTTGTTGTTCAGCTTGTTTTTGTAAATCATAATAACGAGCTAATAACCCATTAATTTTATTATCAATATTATTGAGAGTTGCAGGAGAAATAGGTTGCCCTGTTTCAATTTGTACAGCGAGTTGTCGCAGTTTTTCTTCGATTGGCTCAACTTTATTGTGCTGTTTTTGAATATCATAAATTGCCGTTTTTAGATAAGAGAGTGTAAAACTGCCTCTATTTCGTTCTTGCTGAACTATTTTATTAGAAAGTTGTTGTAATAATGTCGCGGTTTCAGACCAGCTATCATTAATTGGCATATTCTCTAAGCGCGTTTGATAAAGATTTTGCCAATTACGTGTAAAATAAATTTGCTCTGCATCTGTAGGCCAAGCGTTTTTGGCTTTTTCTTGCATCGTATCAATTAGCCGTAAATTAGAAAGAGGAGAACGTTTTTCTAATAATGCTAAATGATACTCGTAGCTATTTAACTGTGGTTTAAACAACCATTTGGCAGCCGCACCTTCAGGTATTGAAGTAATCGCATTCATCTCTTGTTTTAAATAGAGATGTACACCAAATCCGACAGCTAAAAACAGTATGCAACTGAGCACACAGCCCCATATAAAACCTCGGGTCGCACTCATTTTTTTTGTTACTACAGTGAAAGAAGAGGCGGGTTGAGGCGTTTCAATCACAAAAGTGGGGGCTGCTTTGTCCGTTGTTTTCGACGGTTGTTGAATACAGACTAATGGCGGTACGCTAACGGGTTCGGCACTATCTTGTTGCGTCTGTTTTTCTTGCTTTTCAATTTGTTTGGCTAAGTTTTGGAAAAACCACAGTAAGTTTTCAATTTTAGGCAGTTTTTCCCAAGTTGTTTTAGCCAGTTTATCGATTATTAACTGTAACGCGCGCTCTGAACGATAGATTAATCGTAGATCTTTTGCTTGATAGGATTGTTGTCTTAATAAAGCGCTGGCTTTGGTATTAAACCAGTTTAATACCTCTGTACGTTGGTTTGGCTTTTCCGGCCACAGGCTATCCCAATAAGTCACAATAACATTTGCTAATAACTCACATCCTTCAGTAAAACCGCTTAAACCATGCTGTTGTAATCTTGCAATGGTATAGTAAGCACCGCTTTGTAGGTCGATACCATGATTTTTAAATAGGGATAAGCAAAGTGACTCAATAAGTGTCCAACTTATTTCTGGTCGAGCAGGGTGGCTCAATTTATTAAATTCGGTTTTCAGGGCAATAAATTCAGGGGTATCAAGTGGAGATCCCCCAATTTTAATCACTAAACTTTCTGATTTCATCGCACTCAACATCCTTTTATTCCCCCACTATAAAGTGGGGGAAATCACATTAATAAAGCGTTTCAGGTAAACGGAATTTTGTGAATAATCCACCGAAGAAAGGATTATTAGATTCATCAACTATAACTCGATAAGTCATATCACCACCGTCGATTGTGAAGCGAATATCGAATGAGTTAGATTTGATATTGATGAGTTTTGCATTATCAACTAATCGCATTTGTGCCCATGGCCCAGAGAAACTGATTGAACGTGGCGATTTATCACCGGAAAGAGGCACTAAAGTCAGTTTACTTTCAATATTGGAACGCATTGAGTTTGGCCATACCAAGTGTGTCACATGGCTACGACTATGAGCGTAATCAATCAATTGTCCATCAAGATTTAAGATGCTACGACGCTTATTACCACTTAATGACAGTGGCTCAATAGCATATTGTGCTTCTAAATTACCTTGGGCATTAAAGAAGGTTTCTCTAATACGATTGGCTATTTCAATTTGTGCTAATACATCAGCGCGGATCAATGATTGGCTATCACTATCGTTGACTAAGTTATTCTCAACGAATAAACGCAGATTTTGTTGATAGAAGCTATCTAATGTTCCATTTGGTTTGAAGAAACGTTCAAATTCACTTAAAGGAACATCTTGTTTAGCTGCTGGGTTAAATGGATAGCGACCGGCAATATAAGTATTGTATTGTTTGACAACATTTTCATTCCATTCTACTTCCATATAACGAATAGCTTCTTTTTGGACCACATTCCATGCTTGCACTGATAACTCATCGACCCAGCGGTTAAGCGGCTCTGGTAATGTTTTCGCCATTTGTGATAGCTCAAAAATAGCGTCGCGATTATTATCGTTTAAGCGCATCGAAACTGCTTTAAGCGCCGCTTTCCCCGGCACTGGAGAGTTTTGGATCCCCAATAGGTAACGATGTAAGTCATTTAGTTTTTGATTCAGATTCTGTAAATTTTCCCCTTGGTTACTGACTAATATCTCAGTTTGAGGAGTAAATTCGCGATCTAAGCGGGTTAATAAACGGTAAGATGGCTCAGCCATCAGTGTTTTTTGTTCATCAAGTGGTAAATTTTCATCAATAGTTGGAATAACCGTGTTATCACGTAGAACTTGTAATGCTCGGCGTAATGGTTGTTCACCACTAATAATTTGCTCAAGAGCGGTAATTTCATCTTGTATTGAATCAAATTGACGAATTTCTAAATTGCTCATGGCATTACGCCATTGAGCCGTATAGTCACTAAGATATTGTTCACTGATTTGACGCTGAATTTCTTTACGATCACTTTCACTATATTGTGTGTTGGTGGTTAGATTAAGAACCCAAGCATCAAGTAATGTTAGCTCGACCAATTTATCATTTTGGCGGATAAAATAGTTTAATAACCCTGAGCGCGTTAAGAATTGTGGAATTTCTAATTTATCATCATCAATAGCCGTAAAGACCGTATTAAAACTTGGGCCAATTTGATGTTGTAAATTTAAAGGCGCTGAAAGCTCTTGATTAGCCTTTAAGCGTAAGGCTTGATATACACGCTGATAAAGTGACAATACACTTAACTCTGCTTGTGCATTTTTTATAGGTCCAGCAAAAGGCATAAAGGCTTTAGTGGCTGAAACAAATCCTTTTTCACGCTCTTGTTTCCAATCTGTGTGCTCAAGGGCATAGCGCAAATGGGCTTTTAGTTGCAGTTGTTTTTCACGTTGACCAGTGAACAGTTGGCTCCAATAATCAGCCATAAAATCTTCTACCATGCCATTATTACGGCCACTTTTATCTTCTAACATGCGCATAATACGCAATATCTCTAACTTATCTTCACTTCCTTTATCGGCACTGTTAAGTTCATTTAACAACCCAGACATAACCGCAGGTAAAAAGCGATCGGTGAGTAGTTGTAAATAGACTTGTTCAACTTGTGGGCCTACTTTTTGACCTTGGTAAAGACCCATATCAGAAAAGAGCACATTTTTATCACGATGATTACCATAAGCTAAGGTTGCTTCACGTAATGGATTGAGCACCGGTAATTGTAGGCTACCATCAGTATCTTTCTGAGCATTGTTCTCAATAGCACGGAATGCTTTTACCTCATTAAGAACGTTTTCTCCAGCACGATAGTTTTTGTCGTAATAGTGGCTCCAACCATTCCAAATTGCGATTAAGCCGACAAAGCTAACAGCAGTGGTGACTAATAGGCGAGTCCGATGTTTTTTAACCCAATAATGGTTTTCTGCTGCAATATTAGGCTCACTAAATAGCACTTGACTAAATAATTGGGTAGTAAAATAAGGGTGGCTATCATTAATTGGCCATGTAGTAAGAGGTGCTGTCGGTAAATGATATTGTTCGGACGCTGTTTGGCTAAACACATCATCGATTTGACCGATTTGCAATGCAGAAGTTAAATAAACCCCTCTTAAACAGATATTATGTTGCTCATTATTGATGAGCAATGCATCAATTAATGTGCATACAGAATGTTGTAACCCTTCAATTTGGCGCACGAAACTAAATAGATCACTACGCTGGTTACCTTCTGCTCTTTGTAGCATCATTTCTGGTAATGCGCTGTTCATTTGGCCTACCCATTGTGACCAAAAATGATTTAATTCCTTTTTCCAATTACTTTTTGCTTTCTGGTTGAAAGAAACACCTAATACTTCATTACGTTGTTGAACATCTAATGATTGATACATTGAGTCAAAACCACGTAATAGATCTAGCTTGGTTAAGACGATATATAAAGGCAAGCGACTATTAAATGTCATGCGTATTTCTTCAATACGCATTTGTAAATCAGCAAGTAGCTGACTATTTTGCTCCTTACTATTGGTTAATAACGATAGGGTATCGACAGTTAAGACGATGCCATTCATTGGTTGTCTTGGGCGATTAGTTTTGATCCAATTGAGTAAATCGCCCCACAAACGGTGATAAAGTTGAGGTTTATCAGCCTGATTTGCCGGTTGGGTTAATAGATCACCATTAGGGACAAAAAGTACAGCATTGTCGGTTAATAGACATTGAATATTTAATGCAATATTTTGTTCGTTAACAATATTGTCGCTAGGCGCAATATCTAATGGGTTTACCGTATTTTTTAATAAGCTATGCTTTCCACTTTGGTTAGCTCCTAAAACAAAATACCAAGGGCGTAAATAAACCGCTTTAGTATGACCATTTAAGTGACGAATAAATTGTGATTTCCAATAGTTTAAATAACGTTTTTGAAAATCAAGATCTTGTCTTACCGGATCAACTACAGCCAATTCGACATCAAGTTTTAATGCTTCCAATTTTTTAACTCGACGCCATGTTGCTAGACCAATCCAACTCACAACAAGCAATACAATAACGACGGTTGCTAACCAACGTGTGGTGACCTCGCTAAACGGTATGGAATCTTGATAACGAAATGTTGGCCCCCACCACCAGATCCAAATAATGAGCAAAGCGGGAAGTAATGCCAATAAAAATAGCAAAAAGGAGGCAATTTTAGATTTATCAGCAAAAAAGAGTTTTTTTACCGAACTCGTAATGTTTGAAATGGAGAAAACCGGTAATTTCATTATTATTGATCCCTATCCATAGTCATTGTTATTTCTGTCTTTTTGTCTATTTTTTGCATGAGTTGTCGTATTAAGTTGGGTTCCCAATCTGCAAGTGAATAATGTGAGGCAGAGGTATTAAGTTGTTGGTATAACTGTGTAGCCATATAATCCATACCTGACAATTCAAATAGTTGTGCAGACAATAATTGTCCATAAAATCTATCTCTAGGCTCTGATCTGCTAGCAAGGTTTAATTCAATAAGCTTCAGGGCTGCTTCAAGACCTTGTTGCTCATAACATTGCAAGACCTCTTGCTCTAGGATTGCAGTATTCGTATTCGATGGTGGCAATTGACCGTTTTCAGTTTGGTTATATTGCTCTAACCACTGTTGTACACTTTCAGGAAAGAAGGGTGTCATATCCGAAAAGTGCAAGTTAACAAGTTCAGGAAGACGCGCTAAAAAAATACGTAACTCTTCAATAATGCCACTTTCTACTTCCCCATAACCTAATTTAGTTGCTACTTGGGCAGCTAACATATGGCCTTCTAACCAGTAAGGGGAGAGTGAGAGACTCTGTTCAATATTGTTTAATAGCGTAATGGACGCTTGAGTCAGTTGAGCTTTGTAATCCATTACACGGTCAATTGATACGGGGGCTAAAGGCGTTTTACCTTGAGCATTAGCTTGAGGTAAGACCGTAATAGCGTGCCAAATTGCATAACGCCGTATACGATATCCTACTGAACTTTCAGGGGCTTGTTGGCAGATAACATCAGCTACTTGAAGTAATGTTTGTTTCCATTGTCTTTCATCTTGATGGTTAACGTTAATAGTTGGTGTTAAGCTATTTTTTGTCGGTGTTTCTATAGACTCGCTAACTGGCGGAGTCTGTACTTTTTCTTCTTTCTCGGCAGGTGAAGCAACAATAATCGGCGCATCGTTATTTTCAATACGATTATAATCTCTGCTTAAATCATCAATTTGTTCTGCAAGTGCCGGGCTTTGTTCATGCCAAAATTGCGCTAGAAAGGCGAACGAGCCTAGAATATCATCACGCATCGCACTGTTGGCTGCATGACAAAAACTCTCACTCGCTGTTTCAAAACGTTTCAAAACTTGATTGGCTAAACGTGATTTCAATTTCATATTGGTTGGGTAGCAACTTTGCCAATATTGACGATTAAAATCAGTTAGGATCTGTGCTGCCAATACTAATTCTTTTGGCTCTCCAGCATGCTGTAAAGTACGTAATAAATGGACTAAGATCCGAAAATCTTTAGTCTGCGTTTCAAATAGGTGTAAACAGCGACGCTGGATCTCTTTAATATCTAATTGACCATGACTAAGTGAGCCGAACTTTATCATTTCACTGTCAATATATTCCCAGTCGGCATCATTATCATTGACAGCACTACTGACTTGCTGTTCATCAAGTGCTGTCAGTAGCTGTTGTTTCCATGCATAAGAAGTATTGTTCATCATGATTTCTACCAGTGGCAAGCCGCTCTTAAAGGGATTATTTGTTGTGAAATACCTGAAATATTGAAGGTGAGTTTTTCGTTATTAGATAATTTCAATGTCAATCTTTCAGCATTTAACAAGCGTTTAATTTCATCTATGCCCGGTATACCGCGGCTTGATTCCAATACATAACCGTTTTCACGTAAAAACCATTCTGCAGTAAATTGTGTTTTATCCGTTGAAACCATCACACTGCCAGCATCTTGTTTTGTTGGCAGGATAATTTGCATCCGAGTAATGTTATCAATACAGCTCAGCATTAAGATGGGGCGAGGCGGTTGAAAGCCAATCGCTGGAATGGTCATTAATACGGGATAATCACCGGTTTCTGGTACTGAGACGAGAAAACCTGCACTGTTTCCCGTCCGTTTCATTTCATGCTCTGTTGCTTGGCGCCATGTTTTACCCATTTGAGTAACATCAGGCAGTGCATTGGAGGAAGATGTTGAAGAAAGCGCAATTTTGTCATAACAATCTAAACGAATTAGCTGAGATGATTCCAAACGGCATTGAGTTAATTCCTCAATCATTTTCTGATTAAGATTATTTTCGGCCTTTCCCGGTGAAGTGAAGAGTAAAGGGAGTAATGTGCAGAAAAAGATTTTCAATACGTTCATTTTATACTCCGTATTTCTTCAATTTATATATTAACGCTCGTTTAGAAATACTAAGCTGTTCTGCCATGGCGTTAATATCTCCTTTCAATTCTTGCTGTTTATCTAATAAAATTTCTTTTTCATAATTTTCTATAGCAACTTCTAAATCATTAACTCCTTTGATTTGTATGGTAGGAAGTGCAATAGTCGCTACAGATGCGGTTAATTTATCTAACGTTTCATTAAGCGTGGTTTCTTTTTCCCTTTGTAATTGATTGATATATTGCAAGTAAGAGATTTTTTGTTGCATATTTGATAATTCAAAAAGATGCTTTAATTGATGATTAAATAGTTCACAATAAATAGGGAAAATACCTTGCTCGATATTTTCTAGCTCTTCAGCTTGCCCTAAAAGAATAATTGTGCCGCATGCTTTATGGTTAACATCATAGATAGGCAAACTATACAATCCGGTGTTCACCGGAAGCTGTGAAATAAAACCGCGCATAGCAGCATTATTAATATAACTACCTTGTTGTAAGTTTTGCCAAAATACAGGTTCACCCTTAAATAGCAGTTGAATTAATGGGTGATCTGCATCGGTAATATCGGTATCTAAAAAATGGCTTTGCACTTGAAGCGTTAAGTCGATATTCCAACTTTCCAATTTATTTTCAGCTTTATTCATTAACGAAATAATTAACCCACTCAGTGAGCTACGAAAAAAGCTATATTTTAGAAATTGAACAGCTAGCGTCTCTACATCATGACATTCTAGTAGTGCAAGCGCATTTTTTAGTCTCGCTTTCATTGCTTAATTAACCTCCGCAATAAACTCATCATTTTCAGTCGCTAAGCGGATATGAGAGATAGCTTCATTACGTGCACTATATTGTAGAAGTAATAAAGAAAGAGGCGGCAATAACGCACCATCAATAATAGATTCCAAAATACGCGCACCATTTTCAGCACGAGAAGCTCTGCGTAAAATTTCCGTAGCAACACTCTCTTCTACATTGATTTCTGCGTTGAAACGCTGTTTTAACAGGTTAATAAGACGAGCTAATTTGCCATCAACAATTTGTCGTAAAACCTCTGCAGGCAACGGTAAATAAGGGATCACTTCCATTCGAGCAAGTAATGCCGGTTTAAAGAAAGTTGTTAATTCAGGGTAGAGTGCATCTTCTAGTTCGTCCGGTTTATCCGCGTAAGCAGTAATGACATGGTCACCTAAATTAGAGGTGAGGAAAAATGCGATATTTTTACAATCAATGACTCGTCCTTCTCCATCGGCTATCTCTCCTTTATCAAAAGCTTGATAAAATAGATTTAGCACATCAGGATGCGCTTTCTCTACTTCGTCGAGTAAAACAACTGAGTAAGGTCTTTTACGAATAGCTTCTGTTAAGATCCCTCCTTCACCATATCCCACATAACCGGGAGGTGAACCAATAAGGCGAGAAACAGTATGTTTTTCTTGAAACTCAGACATATTAATAGTCGTGAGATATTGTGTGCCACCGAACATTAATTGGGCAATTTGGATAACCGTTTCTGTTTTACCCACGCCACTAGGACCTGCTAATAAGAATGCCCCCAGCGGTCGACCCGGTCGACGTAAATCAGCCCGCGCTGTAAGTAAATGTTTGTGTAAACATTGAATGGCTAATGATTGGCCTTTGATACTCTCTTCCAAGTAGGTCGGTAACTCAGTGACAATTGATAATGCATCTTGTGATAATCGATTTAATGGTACGCCTGTCCATTCAGCAATTACCGCCGCAATTTGTTTTTTATCGACGTGAGGTGAAACCAGTAAATGCGTGTCGTGTAACTGAGCAAGTTGTTTATCTAATTGTTGTAACTGTTGCTTTAATTCTTCAGATGAGCAGGGGGGCTGTGTTGCTATTTTTTCATCATTATCTTCAGCATTATCTTCAGCATCTTCTGCTTCACTATAAGTTCTTATATCACTTACCACTTCATTATTTGCAACATCGTTTGCGACATCGTCATTAGTCGCTTCGGTAGCATTATTAAGTAATGTTGCTCGTAACGTAATAATTTGAGATACAAGCTCTTTTTGTTGCTCCCATGCTTGCTGTAAATCAGTTGCTTGTTGTTCAATAGCACTTGCTTGTGAGGCTAACGTTTCAAGACGCTCAGAATGATCATCTAAACCTAAATAGTGTTCTCTTTGTAATACATCCATTTCCATATTGATTTGGTGGAGTTCTGTTTTCAAAGAGGATAATGCCTTTGGTGGCGAAGATAGATTAATCGCGGCTCTTGCACAGGCTGTATCTAATACATCAATGGCTTTGTCTGGTAATTGACGTCCAGAGATATAACGTTCACTTAATTCAGCACTGGCTCGTAGTGCTTCATCATCAATAAAGACATGGTGAGATT
This sequence comes from Proteus sp. HMSC14B05, assembly GCF_001808035.1. NCBI lineage: Bacteria > Pseudomonadati > Pseudomonadota > Gammaproteobacteria > Enterobacterales > Morganellaceae > Proteus > Proteus sp. HMSC14B05. The sequence goes on from NZ_KV791993.1 coordinate 106,294, forward strand.
TTTCATAGATACTACGTAAGCCACGCATAATGATAATGGCTTCTGCAGATGATGGCTCTTTGACTTGCACTAATTGGAAACGGCGCGCTAATGCGGCATCTTTTTCAAAATATTTTTTGTATTCGCTCCAAGTCGTTGCTGCGATAGTTCGTAGCTCTCCACGCGCCAAAGCCGGTTTTAATAAATTAGAAACATCTAAGCCACCTTGCTGGTTACCTGCACCAATGAGGGTGTGTGCTTCATCAATAAATAGAATGATAGGGTGAGGAGATTGAGTGACTTCTTGCATAATGCCTTTAAAGCGTTTTTCAAATTCGCCTTTGACTGCAGCACCTGCTTGTAATGCGCCTAAATCAAGAGTAAGAAGTTCACAACCTCTTAATTTATCAGGAATATCTCCGGCAATAATACGTAGTGCTAGTCCTTCAATTAACGCACTTTTACCCACACCGGGCTCTCCGACTACTACAGGATTGTTTTTACGGCGACGGCACAGAATATCAATCATTAAGTCGATTTCATTATCGCGACATAAGACCGGATCTAACTCACCATTTCGCGCTTGTTCAGTCATGTTATGAGTAAATTTCGCTAACAATGAATCAGCGGCAAGGTTACCTTTTTCTGATACTGTTTTTTCGTTAAAAGGCGATTCAGCAGAGCCTTCAGTCCATTGATCAAAATTGAGTTTTAATTGGTCGCGGTTAATCTGCGCAAGCATATCGGCAACAGGTTTCGCAAGATAACGCAAAGGCATTTGTAGTAAAGTTAAAAACAATGCACCAGAGCGAAGTTCACTGTGATTTAGCTCAGTTGACGCTAATAGCCAGCTATCTTTCATCCATTCGACTAATAAGGGTGAAAAACTAGGATAACTTTGTGTAATAACTTGATGTGGCGGAATGTCGATATCTAATAACTCTGATAACGCATTAATATCTAATGCGCTTTTTTGACTGATCATACGAATGTCAGTTAATGGCGTTTCTATCAGTTTTTGTAGAAACTGAGCAATCGTAATTTCAGGTTGCTGGTGGCTTACACAGTAAGCGGCTGCACTTTCTAAGGCATGCTTAGCTATTGGGTGTAATCGATTAACGAGAGTAGAGAGATCAATTTGGATCATAATGCGTCCTAGCCAAGTAAAGTATTAAGTTGTTCCACAATACTGAGTGTTTGATAATTCAGTCTGGATGAATAAATGCTATAAATAATCAACGCGAATACCGCTGTACCTATGAGAATATAGCGAGCCCCTAAACGCTTACCTAAACGATAACGGCTTTGTTGGTTATCACCTTTTTCAAATAGAACTATTGGTTTAGCGTTACCTCTTAGCTGTTGGATCTGTTTTTGTAAGCGTCTTAATAAATGATTAAATTCATCATTTTGTCCCGCAGAGACTTTGTAGCGCCCGCGGTATCCTAGGCATAAACAAAGGTAGATAAATTCAATCAGATCGAGGTAACGCTTGGGTTCACCTAATAATCTTTCAATTAAGACAAAGACTTTTTCACCACCCCATGATTCATTATGAAAATGAACCAGTAATGATTGTTTTACCCAACCATTATCTTGATCCCAGCCTAATCCAAGGGCGGTTTCATCAATAAAAGTACATAGCACATAACGAAATGAAACAATGGCACCTGGCTCGTAACCTTGGATCTGTAATTGTTGCTCAATAGAGGTAATATCCATGACAACTTGTTGGTACAGCTTTTCTGAAAGTGGGGTTTCAGACATCGCTTTCATGCGCAATACCATGCCTAATAAAGGTGTAGCAGCATCTATCATTGGATTGATGTTGTTTCCTCTTAGCGGCAGTTGGTAATTTTTCTTTGTAATGCGCTCTTCATCATCATGATTCAGTAAAATATCATCAGTCATAGAGTGCTCCATCTCTTATTGCCCATAACTGAATATCAAGATCGGGGAAGTTTCCTGAAACGTGGAATGCGATGTTGCCATCCTGCTGGATCCCTTTCCATTCATTGCCTTGTTGATCAAAATGGAAATAGTTATATCCCGAGTGATAAGGTAATTGTCTTGGTGCAGCCGAAAGTGGTGATAAAGGAACACCCGGTATTTGCACACTAACCAAGCTGCGAATGTTATTGATTGTTGTCACCTTAGTTTGTTGTGGGAATTGGCGACGTAGTTGCTCTTGCGGCATTTGTGATTTCACCGCAATAATAAATTCAGCTCGTTGTAGCAGTTGTTTGTCATGAATGGTTGCGACACGAATACCATGCTCTTGAACTTGTAGCGGGATTGGGATCGCTCTTGGTGTTAAGACAACACTGAGTGCTTCGCGGATACTGGCTATTAATGGAATATAACTTTCTGTTAATTTAGCATGTTGATATTTGGCAATATTTTCAGGTAAACGTGAAGTATTCGTGAATGTTTGTAGTTCACCACAAAGCTCTAATAAATCTCGAAATAGTTTTTCAGGATGGATCACCGGCTCTTGAGCATAATGCGAATAGAGTGGATAAGTGCGATTAAGCACTTGTAACATCATAAATTCTGCCACATCCGCAACACCTTGCTGACCTGGGGCACCAATGCGAGAGGCAATTTGTTTTCCTCTTTCATATAGCGTTCCTTCAAGCTCGGTGAGAAATTGGCTCAATAATGTTGAGGCACGGATATTTAATAGGCTGGGAATATAATCATTATCTAGCGTTAAATTACCATTAGCATTACGCTCTCTAATACGACAGATAGGTAAAGCAACATAGGCATCTAAACCATGTTTACCTTGTTTGAGTATTGGTGTGAGCTGTGCAACATGAATAGCACTGATATCACCATTTTCAGTATGTAAATCACGAATATTTTCGGTGCTTTCGCTGTAGCGAGAAAGTAAACGACTACCGTTATGTTCAGTGGAAATTTCACTGACATTCTCGTTCATTAAAGGAAAAGCCAGATAAATAATACTGCTGTCACTATCAGTAATATTCGTTATATCAATAGGCTGTGGTAGTAAATCTTGGTTTGGTATAGAGAAAATGGTGCCGTCTGGCATAACACCAGAAGCTTCTTTAATACCAATACGACCTAAAGCATATAAATCGTCACTCAATTTTAAGGTACTAAATCCCCAAAAGTGTGAAAAAAAGTTATTTAAAATACTCACCGTCATATAATCTTGATGACGTTGTTGTTGCTGAAAATGTTGAGGTTTGATAAATAGCCCTTCACGCCAGATCACTCTATTTTTAGTTGACATATTAATCATCCTCTTCTTGTCTAAATTCGATTTCATTTTCCCTAATGTGCACTAATAGGAAGTAGTGGCGTCCTTTACCACGCGCTTTGACTATTTTCTTCCATTCTGCTTTATCAGGATCTGAGTAATAGGCAATAATGCCAATGTAACGGTTAGATGGGTCTAACGTCATAGTAGGGAAGGGTTTATATTGGCCAGGTAAAATGGTGTAGTCTTGATGGTCAATATAATTTTTCTTTAGAACTTTCTCTAAGTCACCCTCTTTTGCATCTATCTGATCATGATCAACAGAGCCAAATACTGAATCTTCGTTAAGATAAACAACTTGGATATTTATCGGCGCAGCTTCACCTTCCTGATTAGGATTAATATAGGGCTCCGCAAGGATGGTTAATGCAACGGTAGAGGGCTGATCTTTCGGTTGCCCAACAGGAGTTGAGGGATCTAATAAGATTTTCCCCATTTTACCCGCGGCTTCAAAAGGTTTACTACATCCACTCAATATTAAAAAAGAGCTAAATAACAGTAATATTGAGAAAGTTCTAAGCTGCATATTAAGCTTCCTCTATTCCTTTTCTCAGCGCTCTGTCATAAGCATGGCTGTATACTTCATAGAATAATTTTTCAAAACCCTGTTGCCGAGATGAAGAGAGTTCTTTGTAATAGTTGTTGTACATTTCCCAAGCCCAGCCATCATTCATTGGTGTGTTATCTGAAGCTCGTCGATACTGAGAAAAGCGGTTTAATAAATGTTCAGGAGAGAATGCTGCCAACATGGTTGATAGTGCGGTTGAAATAGCTTCTTGATTCGCTTGATAATGCAATTGGATGTTGTGCAAGCTTTCTGTTACTGCCGCAGGTGCTGAAAGATGTACAGGGCTACGTTCATCGGTAAACATCAACTTCATTGTCTCTTCATAGCCACTATTAAGACGTAGAGGATTATCTTCAATTGGGCGTAATTGCTTATCTTGTAAGCTTTCTTGTTGTTGTTGCAAAATCAGTAAACCTTCAATAGCCGCTTTGACGGTTTTACCCAGTTCAACAAGAAAATCATTAGCATGCTGTGTATTTGTTAAATTAAGGTGGATACCTAATCCCTTCATCAGAGGGTTAACCGCCACATGATCGACATCGGTCATATGTTCGTTTTCATTAGGTGTGATTTTAGGTAAATCAATAAATTCTTGGACCATAGTATTCTCTTGATTATCTGATGTCGGAAAGGCAGATGAATACGAGTGGGGGTCACTCAATAAAGGATCGTCTGAAGTAGCTTGTGTGTTTTTAGAAATTAAGCTTAGATTTTCGTTTTCTAAAGCCTGTAGTGGATCTGTTGTTAATGCACCCTGAACGGTTGGTACAAACGGAGGCTCTTTCCGCTCATTTTTGACTGTTGTATCAACATCAAATAATGAATCTAGCGGATTATGATCTTTTGCGATAATAGACTGAGGCGTCATCGCCATCATATTTTGTACCGGCTCTCCGGTAAGACTAATATTGGTGGCAATAACTAATTTACCCACTTTTATCTGATCACCTTGGGTCAGTCTAACGGCATCAAGATGCAATGGAATAATCGCATTATTAATGTAAACAGGACCTGAATTTACTTTTAAGCAAAAGTGTTGATCTTTCCAAAACACCGTACATTGCCGATCGGCAATAGCACCTTCATTATCTTGGATTTTCCAGTCACATTGATTGCCACTACCAATCTGTCCGCCACTTTGAGTTAAAGTCGCATTTGGCAGATAACCACTTTCTAGCTGTTCACTATTTTTGATGCTAAAAGAAATTGTTGGCTGATATTTATCCATCTCTTTATTCCAATACCGTAATGGTGACATCCGGTTTCTTTGCGGGTTGACCTAAAAAGCTTTGCCAGCCTAATTGGTTGTGTTGTTGGTGACCCAAACGGAACCCTTCGGCTTGCTTTTCAGCAATGCTAAGACGTAAATCCCAAGCTAATTGCTCATGAAAAATGTAAGAAACAAAGGCAACTAATGGTGCGAAATCACTGCCGTTAGGTAAAAAACGCATATAGCGTTCTAAACTTAATTCACTGATTTCGATGGTGCATTTTCCATTGCAGTCATATATGTGTGAGCCCAGACTAAAATTTTCCCCTAATAACATTCGTGGGCGAGATTTTTGTCCGGATTGATGAGAAATCGTACCTAACTTGTTTTGTTGTGATTCAGGAATAGGAACACGGCGTGTCTCCCAACCAATTACTTTTACATTTTCTAAGTCGAAACAGTGAGATATAAGACTACTAATCACATCAGAAGAGCGACTTGGACTCGCCAAAAGACCAGCATAAGCGAGCATTTTGCTATGGTTGATTTTGATCCGACCGCGATTAGCTCCATTGCCTAATCCAACGAGAGAAAACATATATTGTGAAAATGAATCCTGACCTTCATTTTCAAAGCAAATGTAGTAACGATATTTGCGCCAGATCCGATAAAGTAACGCTATCAGACGATGATTGAAGATATCGAGAAAAGCGGAGATACCTTCTATCTGTTGTGCATCTTCCCAAGCAAACTCATCCAGATAATAGCCTGGTAGGGGGGACTGACTTCCTTGTAAGCCTAAAAAAGCGACTTCTAATTCATATTGTTCGACATTATTTTTTTCAATGGAAATGACATCTCGCGTCGGAAATGCAATATTTGAATAAGATTTAAAGCGAAGAATACCGCTGTCATCCTCCATCGAGTTGACATCTTGATGAATTATTTTATTTAACAATTCAACGAGTTGATAAAAATTATACTCTGTTACCGATGAGCCAGCTTGTTCCAGCCAACGATCGATTACTTCAGTATGTGCTGGTTGATTTGTGCTGGCCATCGATAAACTTCCTTATTATCAAGGTTAATAACTTCCAACTCATGAAACATATTAATGCTGGTATATAAGGTGAAAAATTGAGCGATAACGGTACAAAATAGGAATAAACTTCCTTCCGAAAGAAACGCATTTTGATGAACAACTAAAGTTGTTTTCAGACCACGAACAGGAAGCCCTTTGTAGATATGCTCAATATGCTCTGAATGTAAATCAACTAATGCATCTAGGCGTTTTTGTGATTGCCTTGCAACCTGTGTGTTATAAACAGACGGTAAATCATAGAGTTGTAATATTTTTTTTAATGAATCAAGATTGAGCAAAGACTGATAATTTAAAGATAAATTAGTTAATTCAGACCAATATAATGTTTTATCTAATAATGGATATAAAGGCAGTGTTGGTGCGAATAAATTCTTAGCAGATAAAGCCCCATAAGGAATTGATGCACTATCTAAATCGATAGAACGCGTCGATAACTGGGAAGCGATATAGCGGTTAGTACAGTTGAGTGCAACAGAAACGGTTTCTTCACACTGTTGTAACTGAGGCTCTTGCTGACGAACAAAAGAAAGTCGATGGGAATAGCCGTATAACTGTTCATTTTGACTTATCTTTAAACGGTAATAGCCATGATTTTGAGTCTGATGGTTTTGATGATAAAAACTTTCAAATGCTGTATAGGTGATCGGATAAGGTTTAGCATCATTAGGATAACGTAACCCTCTAACCTCATTAATCGAAAAAATATCAAAACATTCAGTAAGTTGGTAATTAGGACTTAAAACATACTCCTCACTTTTCCCCGTCAAATTTATTGCTTCACTATCAATAGGAAATAAATTCACAATAGGGGTGCAATTAAGTTTAATACTGTCGTCGTAAAGAATAACGCCATCAGGAATTTCTAGATCAAAATTGATCACCAGTTTGAATTGCTCTGCTTCGATAGCCAAAGGAATGTCATCCAAACCATGAATATCTAGAAAGAGAAAGGCTTCAGGAAAACAGAAAAACTCTTGCAGTATACGATAGCCATCATAGCTATTTTTCGGGTATGGAAGTAAGGCATCCTGCTTTTGAAAACCAACAGGCGTAACTGAAAAGTGAGTAAGAGGTAGCGTATGTACATCTGTGACTAAAGAGGCACTCTGCACATGCTGGCTTAATAAAAAATAGAGCTGATTTGTAGTAAATGGCGCACCATTTAAGTAAAAACACAATTTATCTAAGCCAATATTGGCAAGTGGCTGTTTTGTTGCTAACTCAAATGTTATTTCAATGGCGGTTGTTTGCTGCAAAATGTTACTGATTTTTGTCGGCATTAACCAGAGGTCGCGACTTTGACTAAATCGACATTGAAATAACGTCTCGTGGTTTGTTTCCTCACTTTGCACATAAAGTGGAGTGGCACTAAAAGGTTGTCCTGCTGAAATTTTTGTTGCGTGTTGGCACTGAGCATAATTAGGATGATATTCAACAATCGTCATGCTTGGCACAGGGCGCGCGTAGTTTGGCCAAAGCATATTGGCTAAACTGTTAGTTAACTCAGGAAATTGTCTATCTATTTGCTGGCGTAAATTACCCGATAAATAAGATAGCCCATCCATAATCCGCGAAGTATCAGGATCTTTAACATTGTGCGAAAGCAAATTAACAAGTTGCGGTTTTTCTTTGGCAACTTGCTCAGTCAGCTCATTTAAGTATTCTGATTCATTGGTAAAGTAGGATTTTGATGACATATTAATGCTATTTAAGCTGATATCTACGGTTATTATCTAAATACACATTAAATTCAATAAGTTGCTGCTTATTTTCTAAATCAATAAAAGCATTAATATTAAATTGTAAAGATAAACTATCTGCATCTTCTTCAAGAAATTTCACTACAACTTTGCTGATCCGTGGTTCATACGCAATAATGCAACTACTAATGCTATCTTCTAGGTGAGATTTAAAATCAACCGTAGATTGAGTCGCATCATTTAAATCAGGGATCCCTAAGGGTGGCGTTCCTTGGCAACCATCAGGTCTAGCATTTAAGATGTAATTTAAATTCTGTTTTATTGATTCAATGAGTGTATTTGTTCGCGAACGATGGGAAAAACCTAAGTTTTTCCCTCGGATCCGTTCAAATAAGCTGGCGCCAGCATTAGCCTGCCAGCCATAATTGGATGCCATCACCGTTACTCTTTATCAAGACGACCAACAAGTGATAATTCAAAGTTTGCACCCATATATTTAAAATGTGGGCGAACTTGAATAGCGACTTGGTACCAACCTGGATCGCCATCAACATCAAGTACTTTGATTTCAGCTGAACGCAATGGACGTTTACTACGAACATCTGCTGGTGGGTTTTCTTGATCTGCGACATATTGCTTAAGCCAAATATTGAGTTCACGCTCCAGATCTTGACGCTCTTTCCATGAGCCAATCTGTTCACGTTGCAATACTTTTATATAATGAGCTAAGCGATTGATAATAAACATGTATGGCAATTGAGTTCCTAACTTATAGTTAGTCTCTGCCAATTTGCCTTCAGGAGTATTTGGGAAGACTTTTGGTTTTTGAACCGAGTTTGCGGAGAAGAATGCAGCATTATCACTGCCTTTACGCATGGTCAGCGTGATAAAGCCTTCTTCTGCTAGTTCAAATTCTCTACGATCGGTAACTAAAACTTCAGTTGGGATCTTAGTTTGTAATTCACCCATCGCTTCAAAAATATGCACAGGAAGATCATTAACTGTACCGCCACTTTGTGGGCCAATAATGTTTGGACACCAACGATATTTTGCAAAACTATCATTAATACAGCTTGCTAATAAGAATGCGGTATTACCCCATAAATAGTGCTCATGGTCTTGTTTAACATTTTCTGAATAGTTAAACATTTTTACAGGGTTTTCTGTTGGAGAGTATGGCAAACGTAATAAGAAACGCGGTGCTGTTAACCCTAAATAACGGGAATCTTCTGCTTCACGCAGTGAGCGCCATTTAGTGTGTGCAGGGCCTTCAAAAACAGATTTTAGATCTTTAATTGCCGGCAGTTCAGCGTAGCTATTAATACCAAAGAAATTAGGTGAAACAGATGATAGGAATGGCGCGTGAGCCATTGCACCAACAGTACTAACATACTGCATTAACTTCATATCTGGCGCAGTATTGTTAAAGGCGTAGTTACCAATAACTGTTGCAACAGGTTCACCACCAAATTGGCCGTATCCTGAAGAGTAGACGTGTTGATAGAAGCCTGATTGAACAATTTCTGGAGAAAATTCAAAATCTTCTAATAACTCTTCTTTAGTTGCATGAAGAATATTGATCTTAATATTTTCTCTAAAATCAGTGCGATCAACGAGTAATTTTAAAGAACGCCATGAAGCTTCAATTTCTTGAAATTTAGGCGCGTGAAGAATTTCGTCAACTTGAGTACTTAGTTTATTATCAAGTTCAACAAGCATTTTATCGATTAATAATCGATTGATCTGTTGGTCTTCAGATTCACTGGCGAAAATATTACTAATAAAAGCAGCAACACCTTGTTTGGCAATATCGTATGCTTCTGTTTCTGGAGACATACGTGATTGAGCCATAATTTCATCAAGCAAAGAGCCTGTAGATGCGGGGGCTTGTTGCTCTTGAGCTTCTGCATTTAGTGACATGAAATAATCCTCTATAAACATTATTTTTGATTAGCAGCAATATCGAGCTCTTTTAGAAGCTGTTCGCGAGTTTCTTGATTTTCAAGTAGTTCTTGAAGACGCTTTCTAAAAGCTGGGACATTGCCTAGAGGACCTTTTAATGCAACTAAAGCTTCACGCAATTCGAGAAGTTTATTTAATTCGGGCACTTGGCGAGCGATACTATCAGGAGAGAAATCCTGTAAAGATTTCACATCAAGGTTAACATTAAGCTCTGAATCACTGCTTTCTTCTAAGGTATTGCGAACATTAATATTTAAATTAATGCCAGCACTTTCCATAACAGAATTGAAGTTGTTTTGATTGACTGAAATCGCTTTGCGATCTTCAATGGGGGTCTCTTCCGTTTTACCTTTCATATCCCCAACAATCAACATATTCAATGGAAGTTCGACTTCAGCCTGAGCTCCGCCAGTATTTGGCGTATATTTAATATTAATCCTTTCTTTAGGGGCAACACTACCGAGATTTTTCTTACTCATTTAAGTTAAGCTCCTTGTATGAGTATGCAATAACTTCTTAATTCCATAAATAAAATGCCTAAATTAAAAATTAATAATAAATTTAGAGCATGCACTTCCCTACACAGAACAAAACAGGCTCTGCGTTAAGAATTCTTTTCCCAGTAAGGTGTTTAAATATGTTTAATATTGTACAAAGTTTATTTTTTAGTTTTGGTCATGATATACAAAATTAACTTAGGGTCAATAGGTAATTTATTATATGAGTTCTTATTTTTATATTAAATAAGCTGAGAGCAGTATCAATAGGGCATCTTATCGGGATAAGAAATAAGTTTGACTATAATTATGAAAGCTAACTTATTCGGTGGTTACTCTAATAATGAGTATCTAAATGATATAGCTAATTGCAATATTAATTAAACTCAATTTAATAAATATAGAATATATTAATTTATAAAATTCTGTGAGCTAAGTTCATATTTTACAATTAGTAATATAATTTCATCTTTTTCTAGCATAATTACTTATTTTATCTATTTTGCTTGAAAGGTTATTTCAATTTTAGGATAAGTTAGCTTTTACTCATTATATTTGTAGCACGATGATGGATACATATTAAACAAGCCTTTTAGGATATTGGCGATGCTTTTATATTTTGCTTTATTTTCAATGTGTTATAGTGTTTTGAGTTAAGGCGTTAATCTTTATTTAGGAGTAATAAAGAGGTTTTTTTTGGGATATCAATTTATTCATAGGAACATAACGTGTTAGAAAATCAGAGGGAATAATAGGTTTTAAAGCCCTTTGTGACGCTACATATTGATATATTAAAAATAACATATATATAACGAGTATATGATAAAAAATAAAAACGCAATGAAACTATTTAGGTGTGAATTAGTTTTTTATGGCAACAGAATTGCAAACATAATACAGCTATATTGGTTTAACTTAAGGGTATGATCTGAAAAATATTCTGCTTTAATAAATGGATTTTTAATTTTTTAGTACGATGTATCTCTTATAGTGAGTAAGAAGATGGTGCTATAAGCCAAAAAAGACTAACCATAAATAGCTAAATAACTATAGAGATATCTTTATTGTTATCAAATAAGAGGATTACCTATTTCAATCAAGGATAAATACTAATATGGCTCAAATAGATCTTTACCCTAATATGATATGAAAAATCTTCTCTCAATATTGCTACTGTAATGAGCATCGCTTCTTAATTTATACTGGAATAACAGCATATCTTTATCATCAATAAGTAAAGACCAAGATAGTTAAACTAAAACTTTTGTGTCTCCCTATCCTTATTTTCTACTTGTTCATTGTATAGTTTTATAATTAGCCTCCATAAAATGAGTATTGGTACGTAAAAATAAGACTGAAATATACGCATATCGAGTGTGTTAAATAAAAATAGTGGCTTAATTAGC